>JALWAP010000257.1 GCA_027016315.1 Anaerolineae bacterium
GGATAGGGTACTGGGAGAGCCTCAGGTAAACGCTCATCACCTTGGGCATTCTGTTCAAATCGAAATTCATCTCTCAACCCCGCACTTGCTCCCGTCCTACCACCGAGGCGGGAGAGATCTCATGCCAACTCTCTTCAAAAAATACACCCCCACCACGAACAAAACCGTTATCCCCAGAGATGCCAGCAAAAGCCAGAGAAGGTCACTCCATCGTGCGAAAGTCCTGTTCTTCCTCAATAATACCACCAACGCCATGGCTGCCACCAGGGTAAACGTTGCCAACAGGCCCAGGGAGCTGAAAGTCGCCAGCGCCCACAGCACCGCAGTTCCTCCGCCGATGGACGCCAGCGCAAAGATTGCATCCAGCGCCAGGAACACCGCCACTCCGAACAGTCCGTCGAAAACCACTCCTTCTTTCGCTTCCGACCAGACCATCGAATTGAAGAAAGGAGCCATCAGGAACGCCGCCCCCGTCCCTCCGAGCAGAGCGCTGACCAGGTGCGCCGAATTGCTCGAAGGATAAAGGTGGAACGCCTGCATGTCGGCAAGGGATGTGTTGATCCCATCGAGCACCCACAGGCCTACGAAAAACAGCAGCGCCAGGGATACCGGCAGGGAAGGCCAAAGTGCGTTCCTGTCATCGGAGACGATCAACCCCAGTTCCACCATGAAGGCCCCCGCGAAGAACCCCAGGCACCGGGCGCTCATCGGAAGCTGATGCAGCCCCGCGAAAAAGCTCTGATCCGGCGTCTGGCTGCACACGGCGTACCCAAGGAAGTACTCCGCTTTCGCAAAAAGCTCCGGGAACAACGCCGCCGCTACCATCAGGAGCAGGACTATCCCCGGAACGATCCATTTTCTCTTCATCTCGACCTCAGCAAAGTTCCCAACATCTGAAGCTCCCTGGCTTTCAGGATGTACGAAGCCACGAGGTACAGCACCGTGCCGAAAGCCAACCCTTCCAGCGCCAGTTCCCATTCCGGCACGCTAAACACCTTGGACATCCAGGCAAGGGCGATCCACATCACGGCCGTTCCCACCAGGCTCTTGCCAACCGAAACCAGCATCCCCCAACTCCCGGCGCCTGACAGCCGCTTCCTCATCAGCCAGATAAGCGCGGACATCTCAGCGATCGTCGCGACGGAGTTGGCGAGGGCCAGGCCGCCATGTCTGAGCGGGTGAACGAGCCAGAGGCTCAGTCCCATGTTGATTGCCATCGCCACGATACCGACCGCAACCGGCGTCAACGTGTCGTGCAGGGCGTAAAAAGCCCTGTCCAGTATCTCGACCCCGGAATGTGCGAACAGTCCCAAAGCGTAGAACTGCAACGCAAACGCCACCTGCTCCGTGGAGTGCGCCGTGAAGTTCCCCCGTTGGAGCAACAGTGCCACAATCGGCCTGCGCAGAACGATGAGCATGGCGCTGGCCGGGATCGTGAGGAAGAAAACCGTTCTCAGGATGGCTCCAAGCGTGTCGTTGAGAGCCTTCCTCTCGTTCCGCGCTGCCTGCTCAGAAAGGGTTGGAAAAGCCGCCGTCGCCACAGCCTGGGAAAACACACCCTGCGGCAGCAACATCAGCATCCAGGCATAGTTCAGCGCCGAAAGGCTCCCGTGGCTTAGGCCGGACGCGAGGATCGTGTTCACCAGGAGGTTTATCTGGACAGCGGAAATGCCGACCACACGCGGCCCCATGAGCCGGAGAACTTCCCGCACGCCGGAATCGTGGAAACCGAGCCACGGAGTGTACTCAAAGCCGTGGCGAAACAGCGTCGGGAGCTGGATCAGGAGGTGCCCAAGGGCGCCGCCCACGACCCCAAACACAAGCCCATAGACTCCATACCTGGGTGCAAGGAGCCACGCTCCCAGGATTATCCCCAGGTTGTAGACGGAAGGAGCGAGCGCCGGGAAAAGGAAATGCTGTCTGGCGTTCAGGGTCGCCATCACAAGCCCGCTGACCCCGAAGATCACGCTGCCGACGAACATCCACCGCATCAGGCTCGCGGTTAGAACCTGCTGTGGGCGAGAAAACCCGGGTGCAATCACGTGCTCGACCAGCGGCAGGGCCAACAGGGAACTGATGACAGCGATGACCGTTCCGAGAAGCAACACCCACGTCGCGATCGCGCTGAAAAGCCGCCACGCCCCCCGCTCGTCCTTCCGAGCAAGATAAGTGCTGACGGTCGGTATGAACGCGGAAGCAAGCGCACCACCGGCTATGAGCTGGAATATCATATCCGGCAGCCGGAAAGCCGCGTTGTAAGCATCGAGCTCCGGCGACGTACCGAACTGGGCGCTGATCACCATCGTCCGGACGAGGCCGAGCGTCTTGCTCAGCAAGAACGCCGTCATCACGACGCCGGCGGCTTTGGCTATGGTCACGCCTGCCCTGCGTACATTGTCCTTTCTATCGCCGTTCACACCGGACGCTCTCCTTCTCCACGAAGTGGAACCTTTCGATTACCCACTCCCGGAATTGTAGCATGGCGGTAATGGCGACACAAAAAGGCGCTTTACCTGGAGTCTGCAGACGCAGGGGCCCAAAAGCGTCTACGAGGAACCGCCAGATCTCCATGTGCAGAGGTATTTCGACGGAATTTCCGAAAGGAACTGGGATGGCGGACGTTTGATCCCGTCCCGATCCTCGACAACGGTCATGTACAGCCGCTCTTTCGCCCTGGTCATGCCCACGTACAACACCCGCCTCTCCTCGGCGATCTCCTTCGGAGAGCCGACGGCACGCCACACGGGGAGCACTCCCTGCTCCACCCCCAGGATTATCACGGCGCGGAACTCCATCCCTTTGGCGTTGTGCAGGGTAAGCATGGTCACTGTGTCCCTGGAAGGATCGAAGCGTTCCAGGTCGGTCTGGAGGGCTACGAAATCGAGGAATTCGGCAAGCCCATTGCCGGAACCCGTTTCTTTGAACCGCCTCCACAACTCCCACAAAGACGCCTCCTGCTTCCGGAAAGCCTCCAGATAGCTTTCGTCCGCAGGCCTGGCGAATTCCTGGAGCCACGGCATCGCCTCCCATTCCTCCTCCGGCGACAGTTTCTGCACCCAGGCTTCGAGCCTGGACGTTTCCGGAGCCACCGAATGATACCTCCGTGCCAGTTCCAACAGGAGTTCGTCCGGCTCCGAACCGATCACTGCCAGCGGGAGCCACGGCATCAGCGCCAGAAGAGCCTGTTTCTCCCTTAGTTCCTGCCACAGGAAGAAGAACAAAGAAGCCTCCAGTCGGGCATCCTCCAGCGCCCTGTGCGGGACTCCGCCGCCCAAACCGGCTTTCCCCAGGAGCCTCTCCAGAGAATAGGATGGCTCGCCCGGCCACAGGTGCCGCGCCAACGCCAGCGTATCCACGGAAGGATGCCTGAACCCTATCCCCTGGAGTTCCGACATCGCCCGATCCAAGATCAGGTTGTCGAACCCACGTATGTTGTGCCCGACCAAAGGCGCATCCCCAACGAAATCCAGGAACCTGGGCAGGACTTCCTCGATGGTCGGTGCGCCCTCCAGTTCCTTCCAGGAGATGTGATGCACGGCCTGAGCAGCGGCGCTTATGGGCCTGCCCGGCCTGACCAGCGAATGGAATCGACCGACCTCCTTCCTGTCCCGCAGCTTCACCGCTCCGATCTCGACGATCTCATCTCTCGTGGGGTCGCCCCCGGTGGTTTCCAGATCGTAGACGACGAACTCCCCTTTCCCGACCTCCTCCGTGGAGACGAGGGCGGAATGAAGAGCGGCAAACGCCTCGAGGGCATTCAGCGGAGGCAGCACTGCCGCTTTGCTGGTCTTCCCTCCAGCCACAAAGACGGGTAAAGCCGAGCTGAGCAACGCTCGCGCCGCCGACCCCGCTATCCCTTCAGCTTCCCGAACGGCGGGCAGGTAGCTTTCCAGCAAAGCTTCCTCCAGCATACCGGCAGCTTCCGCCACGCGCTGGTTCTTCCCGCCGAGCAAGCCGCCGATCGACCGTCCAGGAAGCTCCTCTTGCTTCCAGGGTGGCACTCTCCGCCTGACCCACGCGAGCGCTTCTCCTAAAACGAACTCTGCACCTTTGTCGACCAACCTTTGCAGCCTGGAGATGCCGTCCCAGAATTCCTGCAGGTTGTGTCTCGAAAGCGGGGGAAGGTTTCCCAGTGCCGCGGGGTCGGTCACGGCGATGTCGCCTGCCCTGACGGCTGTCAAATCGTCCAGTATCACCTGTGGAAAATTGATGGCCTCGCCCAGGGAAAAGGAATCCGGATGCACCAGGAGCCGCAGGAGGGCGTACATCGGGCGCAAATCGGTCTGCCATAGAGCCTTAGGCCGAATCCTCTGCACGGGTATCCCTGCCCGAAGAAGCGCCCTTTCCACCGGCTCCGAGATTCGGTGCGTTCGATAGAGGATCGCTATGTCCCGAAATTCGAAGTCGCTTTCGTGCAGGCCTTCCACGATCCTTCTTACGACCTTTGCCTCCTCGTCGACGGACTTCAAGTAGTAAACCGTGATAGGATACCCGCCTTCGGTGTAAGCTTTCATCCGCCCTTCCCGCATCCTGCCCGGGCTGTTTCCGATGAGCGACTGGGCAGCGTGCAGAATCGTTTCCGTAGAGCGGTAGTTCTGGCTCAGCTCGACGACCCGAGGCCGGTAATGTTTCTCGAACCTGCGTATCACCGTGGGGTCCGCCCCGCGCCAGCTGTAGATCGACTGATCCTCGTCGGCCACCACCGATATATCCCAGCCTTTTGGGGCAAGCAGCACGAGGATTTCGAACTGAGCGCGATTTATGTCATGGAACTCATCGACGAGAATGTGCTTGAAGCTCGCCTGGAGCCTGACGCGCAAGCTGCGATTCCTACCCAAGAGATCCACCGCCCTGACCAGGATGTCGTCGAAATCCAGGAGACGCTGGCGCTCGAGGATCGACCTGTATTCGGCAGCGATTTTCGCCATCCCCTCGTCCCGGAAATCCCCTTCGAGCGGCTCTTCCGGCGACTGCAGGTTCTCCTTCCTATGGGAGATGTAATCCCGCACTTCGTACAGCGGATACGCCGTGCGACTGAAATTCAGGTTCTCGATAGCCATCGAAATCGCCCTGTTCTGCCCTTCCTCGTCGAGAACCGCAAACCCTTCCAGCAGTCCGGCCTCCTCTCGGTACCTGCGAAGGAGCCTGAGGGCGAAAGAATGAAACGTACCTGCGAACAGCCTCGATTCCACGTCTCCGCCCAACATCGCGCGAAGCCTGTCTTTCATCTCTTCGGCGGCTTTGTTGGTGAAAGTGATGGCAAGGATTTCCTCCGGCCTGGCTATCCTTTCATGGAGCAACCATGCCGCACGCGCCACGAGTATGCGCGTCTTTCCGCTCCCTGGGCCCGCCAGTATCAAAAGCGGCCCGGGAGGGGCTATCACCGCTGACCTCTGCCTTTCGTCGAGATCGTCGAGGAATCGTGAGTCTTTCATCGTTTCTCCGCCGAAAACCGCCTGCGATGCCCGATTTTCCCAACTCTTCTAAGTAAATTCTACCACAGGAGATCAACAGATCCTTCCATACACAATAACGAAACAAAGTCTCGAACCCGCCACAGGTGATATCACACCGGACACAATCGAATGACGCAATAAAATTCGCATGACGATGCAAAAACAGGCTGGACAGGTTCAGCGTCTCTTGCAGTGAAATTGCTTAGAAGTACAAATGGTTCACTCCAGCCAAAGATAATGTCCATCTACAACAAAAGCCAGAAACGCCTTAATCTTGTTATAATGATTGGGAGGTGATAATATTTCACCATAACTCAGAAAAGCTCCCTGTCTCCGCCATCTGCGCAGGTGACGGGACGGCGGAGCGTGCCTGCCAAGGGAAGGGATAGAACCGTGAAGAGAGGGTTCAAAGAGGATTTTCTGGACAAGGTCTCCAATCGAGAAGCGAAGATCGCCGTCATAGGTCTTGGGTACGTGGGCCTACCGTTGGCGGCGGCTTTTGCCAGGAAGGGATTCCCGGTCGTTGGCATCGACGTAGACTCTAAGAAGGTGGAAAGCCTAAGCCGGGGCGAAAGCTACATCGATGATGTGCCGTCGGAAGAGCTTCGGTCGTTGCCGGATTTCAGGGCGACAACCGACTTTGGCGCTCTTTCGAAGACTGATGCTGCCATCATCTGCGTGCCCACGCCGCTGAACAAGACCCAAGATCCGGACATTCGGTTCGTGATGGCTGCAGGGCAGGAAGTGGCGAAATACGTCCACCCGGGGATGCTGGTTGTGCTGGAATCCACCACTTACCCCGGCACCACCGAAGAGATGCTGCTGCCCATGGTGAGCCACGACGGGAAGCTGAGGGTTGGCGAGGATTTCTTCCTGGCTTTCTCACCCGAGCGGATCGATCCTGGGAATCCTGTGTATCACGTGGAGAACACACCGAAAGTGGTTGGAGGGGTGACTCCGGCGTGTCTGGAGGTGGCTTCGGCGCTTTACGGCTCTGTCGTGGAGCATGTCGTTCCTGTCTCGTCCCCTGCAGCAGCGGAGATGACGAAGCTTCTGGAGAACACGTTCCGTGCGGTGAACATCGCGCTGGTGAACGAAGTAGCGCTGATGTGCGACAAGCTGGGGCTGAATGTGTGGGAGGTAATCGATGCAGCGGCGACGAAGCCGTATGGGTTCATGAAATTCACGCCAGGCCCCGGCATCGGCGGGCACTGCATCCCGCTGGACCCGCACTACCTGGCGTGGAAGCTGAAGACGCTGAACTACAACGCCCGGTTCATCCAGCTTGCCAGCGAGATCAATGCCGACATGCCCCGGTACGTGGTGGGGAAAGTCACCGACGCCCTGAACGACGAGCGAAAGCCCGTGAACGGCTCGCGCATCCTGGTGCTGGGGGTGGCGTACAAGAAAGACATTGGGGATGTGCGGGAGAGTCCGGCGCTGGACATCATCCGGCTGCTGCAGGGAAAAGGTGCCGATGTGGTCTACAACGATCCGCACGTGCCGGAGCTGGAGTTGGACGGCGAGCCGCTGCGTAGTATCGATCTCACAGAAGAGGCGCTCCGGTGGAGCGACTGCGCCGTCATCGTGACGGATCATTCCGATTACGACTGGGACTGGATATTGCAGCATGCCGGGCTGGTTGTGGATACCCGCAACGCCACCGCCGGGGTAGGTGGGAGAGCGAGAGTAGTAGAATTGTGAGTAATACTTCACGGCATTTGGCGTTTCACATGTTCATGGTGGCAGAATAGATGGAAATGGCGATAACTGATACCTGCCTGAATGCCGAGATTTTGATATCAAGCTTACGCCAAATCTGCTCATTGGACTTTATGAACGTCGTTGTGATGCGCATGTACGTAGGTCACTGCTCACTACTTAGTGACTGTAAGACTTTTCGCTATTTGGAGAGCAACAAGGGGGCCGGAGTCATGCACCACGCTCAGCATATACCTCTGTTACAGGGTGTGCTACCGTTCTGGTCTCTCACGGTGTTCAATTCGGAACCGTAAGGCAACGGCAAAGAAAGAACTTTGAACACGGCGTAAATGAGGAGTTTCTCCGTCGCTTGTCTTCAGATTCGTTGATTCGCCTGGAGGCAATTCGCTGGTGCCTGTTCGACAGCTTGTAATGAAAAGGGTTAAAAAGCTCTTTATTCATTGGAGCATCTTCGTCTTCGTTGTGGGGACAGTGTCTTTCTTTTTGAGGATAGCCTTGTGGTCCCAGCCGCTCACTAGAGACGAAGGGGCCTACGCTTACGTGGCGCTCGGCCTGTTGAGGGGGAGGGTTCCTTATCTTGATGTATGGGATCATAAACCGCCAGGGGTTTATTTCATATATGCTTTGGTTTTCTTCCTCTGGGGCAAGAGTGTGCATGCATTGCATCTTCTTGCTGCTCTGTGTATTGCTGTAGCAGTGTTATTAGTTTATCTTATTGGGCAAGAAATATTTGGTGACCGTCCAGCTCGCGTAGGGGCTATTCTGTTTGCAGCTTCACTTCTTACCACGGATGGGACAGGTATTAATACAGAATTATTTATGGTGGTCTGTATACTCGTTAGTATACTGGTTTGTTTACAACCTTTGCGGCATAAGAATTCTTTAGTGAAAAGAAGCGTATCATGTCTGTTAGGCGGAGGCTTTTTCGGATTCGCTGCTATAACAAAGCAGGTAGCAGCGGGCGATTTGGCTGGATTTGCTGTGTTTTGGGGAGTCTACACTTTTGTGAGGAGGCGTAGAAGCCATACTCGCATGAACTGGTTGGTCGCCCTGTTTATGGTCGGGTTGATGATCCCGGCGATTGCTGTTTTCGCTTTTTTCTGGCACTATCATGGGGTGCACGAGATGTGGTTCGATACGTTTGTTTATAATTCTTTGTACGCGAGGATTTCATTCCGTGCCCGTTTTATAAACGGGTTTTTCGCAACCCTTGGGATGATAAGTAAAAACCCCTTGCTTTGGATAGGTGCTTTTGGCGCGACACTCATGATTCTTTTTGATACTAAGGCGCGAATCTCATACAAAGCGATGCCTGTTTTCTGGTGGGTTGGGGGATTTATTGGCCTGTCTCTGCCCGGGCGCTTTTTTGAACATTACTATATTCAGATTTTGGCTCCTATGGCCTTGCTGTCTGGATATGTATTGCACGTCGCTTCAGAGAAGGTAAAGAGATGCAATTGTCGGTCATTATGGACCCGGATTGCAGTGCTACTTTTTGTGTGGGTGAGTTTGAATTGGCTTGGCCAGTACTTGACATACTATCGCGATAGCTATCATTCGCTAGAACGTAGTCAAGTAAGAGTAGCTAATTTTGTAAGAGAGCACACTAATCCAGAAGAGACAGTGTTTATTTGGGGAGCAGAACCACAAATATACTTCGTTTCTGGCCGATATTGTGCATCTCGGTATATAAATTTTTATCCTTTTGTTCGACAGTTCTATACGTTGACCGGAGCGGATAGGCTCCTTATACAAGATTTGGAGACAAACAAGCCCGCTTTGATCTTGATCGAAATATCCTCTAGACGAGAGGGAATACCGAACTTCTTGCGCGGATTCTTGGAGTCTAGGTACAAGAGACTCACGAGAGTAGAAAATATGATAGTGTACCGTCGGAGTGACTAATCCTTAATCTGCGCCCAGGAGATATCCCAGGCAGGGGAGTCAGCTATTCTGTGCGCGTTGTGGCTTAGGGGAAGGCCTCATTCTTGCGGCTTTATTACGCGCCGGGGCTCAAGCTGGACAGTGTCCCCCGGTGTCACCGGAAGCGCTGCGCTGGAGTGATTGTGTTGTGATTGTAACGGATCATACTGACTACGACTGGGACTGGATACTCCAGCACGCCGGGCTGGTCGTGGATACCCGCAACGCCACTGCCGGTGTAGAAGGAGCAGCAAGGGTGGTAGGGCTGTGAGCGATAGAAAGGCCGCCGGCCTGTACAAATTCCAAATGAGTTCTAATGGTCTGGCGGAGAAAGTTCTACGGGGTTCCGCTTATAGCGTTACTTCCTCCATGTTTACACTGGTGCTGGGGTTGACTAGAGCCATCTTATTGGCAAGGCTGTTGGCCCCGGCTTATTTTGGAGTCGTGGCCCTGGCGATGTTTTACGTGGGGCTCGTCTCTCAGCTTCGATCCTTAGGCCTCGATCAAGCGTTTATTCACCAGCAGAACAACCAAGAGAAATTTCTACGCACTTACTTCACCCTAAGGGTGCTTACTTCCCTCGTCCCGTTCCTTGCTTTGGCGGCGTCAGTCCCTTTCCTCTCTAAGCTCTACCCTCACATGCCTCAGTTTCCGCAGGTTTTGATAGCCCTTCTGGGAGTTGAGCTATTCCGGTCCATTGTATTTGTGCAGGAGAGCATACTACGGAAATCGTTAGCATTCCGGCAACTAGCCATCACCGACATAGTGGCCTCTATTAGCATGACACTCATAGCTCCTTTACTCGCGTGGCAAGGGCTGGGAGTGTGGGCATTAGTTTCTGAGCAAGCCGTAGGTATTTTTGCCAGGTTGATAATGGTATGGATAATCTTCAACATGTGGTCACCGTGGTTCGGGTGGGATAAAAAAATCGCCAGGTGGTTTTTTGAATATGGGAAGTCCGTTTGGGTGACCGGCAACCTGAGCTTTCTCGTCGACCGATTCGACGACCTGTGGGTTGGCACTGTGCTGGGGAAAAATCCTCTGGGATATTATTCGCGAGCGTACGAATTCGCCAGATATCCACGTAGAGTAGTAGCTAATCCCCTGGTTGGTGTGTTCATGCCCACTTTCGCCCGTCTACAGGAAGATAGGACGAAGCTTTCCCGTGCATTTTATCGAGCATCGTATGTAATACTTCGCACGGGGATATTGGTGGCTGGGGCCTTCGCCTTGATCATGCCCGAGTTCATCCATTTGATCATTGGGGACAAATGGCTTCCAATGTTGCTAACTTTTCGTCTGATGCTGATATATACTTTGTTGGACTCATTGCTTCTTTTAAGCCGGAGTTTGCTACTGGCTGTCGGACGTCCAAAGATGTTAGAAGTGGTTCTCTTTTCTCAGACAGCCTTCTTTGTTCCCGCGGTGATTCTTGGCGCATTCGTTTGGGGAATTAACGGAGTAGCTTTAGCCGCCGATGGAATGTTAGTGGTAGGTGCCTTGGTAATGTACCACCAACTGCGGAGACTGGTGGATTTCTCACTATCTCGCTTGGGGTTTTGGCCCCTCGCTGTATTCATGCCATCTTTTGCAGCTGGTTTGTGGGTAGAGCACGGCCGTCTGGCTCAGAATGTTTGGCTGATTGCCGGATGGAAATTGGTCATTTTTGTCGTTTTATACGTAGCATTGTTGGGAGCGATAGAACGAGTGGAGCTCATTAGAGGGGTTCGAGAGGCTTGGGCGAGTATGAGACACAACGAGAGTGGCGCGGTATCGTAGTGGGGCAAGGTAGCTTATTCAGTTACTCCCTCAACAAGCCGGTTATGCGGTCTATCTAGGTCTATGATATGTGGAGAGATGATAGAAAAACGCTATTGCGAACCACTGCGTCTTGAAGCGATGCTTGGGGTTTCGCTACCATCGGTGGGGCTCTGGCAATTGTAAATGCATTCCTGATGACAAGAGAATGTTATTGCTGTTGCAGGGATGTGCTTATGCGTAGTTCAAGCAGACTTTAGAAATACGCACAAGAGGGGTATCGATAACCGATTTTAGGTGCCAGCGCATGCTCTTATGAAAAAACGAGGTCAACCGCGGGTTTCTGTATTGGCTGCGAACCTTTCCAGCAATGCTCTAGGCCGGGCTTATCTCCTAGCCCAGGTACTCCGGCGTCGCTACGAAGTTGAAGTGCTCGGTCCCGCTTTTGGACACGGAATCTGGCCGCCTTGCGACACGGGTGAATTCGCATATCGGATGGTTCCCGGTTGCAACTTCCCATGTTTTTCCCTGTCAATGCGGGACTTACTACGTCTTGCTACTGGCGACGTGATTTATGCTGTGAAGCCCCGACTCTCCAGCTTTGGGGTGGGTTTGTTAGCCAAGTGGAGGAGAGGGGTACCGTTAATTCTGGATATCGACGATTGGGACCTGGAAGGAGCATATGCTGTCCCTCTGTGGCGCAGAGCACTTGGGTTGGCGAAATTGTACGATCCTTACGCCAGTATCTACTTACGTTTACTTGAAAGATTCTTTCCATTTGCTGATGCTATCACGACTGTTTCAACGGCGCTTCAAGAACGCTTTGGAGGACTATTGGTTCCCCATGGTCGGGATACAGATTTTCTGGATCCGGCTAAATACTCAGGAATAGAATTACGTCAGAAGTGGGGCTTGAATGATCATAAGATCGTGATGTTCCTAGGCACCCCTCGGCCCCACAAGGGGCTGGAGGATTTGATCGCCGCATTGCATCGGTTGGACGATTTGCCGGTCACATTAGTCGTAGTCGGCGTGGATTGGTCCGATCCCTATACGGCTCGTCTGAAAACATTGGGGAGAGACCGGATCCGGTTGTTTGGTATGCAGCCTTTTACCGAAATTCCTCGTTTTCTGGCCGCTGCTGACATTGTCGCTCTGCCTCAGAGGAATGTCCCTTTTGCTCAAGCTCAAGTACCGGCGAAGGTTTTTGATGCAATGGCGATGGCGAAGCCTATTGTAGCAACAGCGGTAGGGGATTTGCCTCGGATTCTAGACAAGTGCGGAGTTATTGTTTCGCCTGGGGACATTTGGAGCTTGAGTGAAGCGATAAGACGTTTGGTCACCCAGCCAACATGGGCACGGCACCTGGGCGAACTTGCTCGCCAACAGTGCATGAGGCTCTACAGCTGGAATGTGATGGAGAGGTCACTAAGTACAATCATTGATGAACTCTTGGAGAAGAAAGCTGATGGGACATGAAGGGAAATGGACAATCTCGCGGCATCAATGGATTGTACCGGTCGCTGTAGCAGGCCTTATCCTACTTTACTCAGCAAATATAGATTCCTACCGGGATACAGGGGGTGACAACGCCTGTTACTTTATCCTGGGAAAAGCCTTATATACAGGGCAGGGATATCGTCTGATCAATATGCCATCTGCGCCTCTTTTAACGAAACTGCCTCCTTTGTTTCCCATCCTTCTTTCCCTGGGGATGTGGTTGATGGGACATGCAAAGTTCCCATTACATTGGTGGAGCTTGAAACTGATCCCTGCTATCGCCTTTTTGCTTTCTACATGGCCTTTTTATCGATTGGCAGTCCCGAATTTGAAGAAAACCTTCTTTGCAATGGTGTTGCTGGTGGGGTGGACAAATCCGTGGATGCTTCGTTACGCCAACATTCTACGTCCGGAAGGCATTTACTTGCTCCTTTCATTGACAGCACTTGCCCTCTTTATGGGGGTTGAGCGTGGTGATGGTGTTCCAGGTAACATAACAATTGGTGCTGCGCTCGCCGCTGCGTTGGCTACTCTGACGCGCACGATTGGATGGAGCTTAATGTTGTCCCTTGTGGCAGGGCTGGCTCTTCGGCGTAAGTGGAAGGAAACGGGTATACTGCTGGTCACATATGTTGTGGTCTTGGCTCCATGGTATCTCTACCTCCACCATACTACTTATCCAGTTGTACAAGAGAGTTACCTGCAGGAGCTGTCGGGCGGCTCCCTACATCTCTCTGCAACAGGTTGGGTAAAGCGTCTCCTGGGATTGATGTGGGAGCATATTGTACCGTATGTGGTGGCGTGGGCTGGTGCTATCCTCTACCTTCCTGTACGCGCTCTCAGTCATGTGCCGGGAATACCATGGGCAGTGAAAGAAGGGCTGGCTTCGCTTTTGGGCTTGTTGATCATACTTGCAGTAACATTGGGAATTTATGAGGCATGGCATAGGGGAGAGCGAGCACTTTCCCTTTACATGGTGGGATATATGTTGGTTACTTGGATATGGCCGTGGCAAGGTGAGAAATTTTTGGTTCCATTATTGCCTTTAGCTTTCTATCTCTTTTCCTCAGCGATAGTTCTTCGCTGTCAGTATGACAAACTTCGCCACCGATGGTTCAAATGGATACTGGGTGGGATCCTGGTAGTAAATGTAATGGGTTTGACTGTACGCTATATCCACCGACATACCGAACCTTATCCCCCGGCATGGCAGCGGTATCGAGAGATAGCTAAATGGAGTGCGGAGGCTTTACCGAATGATGCAGTGATCATGGCGCGCAAACCCTGTCTCTTCTACGTTTGGTCTGGTCACTGGACAGTACCTTATCCGGCAGGGTGGGAGAATGAAGATGTGCTCGAGGCGTTGGAAGCCCAACATGTGGAATATGTTGTAGTTGGTGCTGTTCGCCCATTGGATGAAGAAAGAATGAAAGTCTGGATTCAAGCCCATCCATCGCTTTTCCTACACCGGTTGTCCTTGACTGGGCCAACAACATCGCTGTATGAGGTAGTAAATGATTCCTTCGAGCCTTGAATCGTCAATAGTCCGCCTTGCCGAAGCAGCTCGCGAAGCAAGTTTTCGCGCATTATACCTCCTCGGCTCTGCGGCTCGTGACGAGCTGAGCTATCTCTGTCACCCCGATGGTACGGTGGAGCTCTTCAGCGACCTGGAGTTTCTGGCTGTCACAACCTTCCGTTTCAGCGGGAAGCATCGGCGCACCGTGCGGGCGGCGATCGCAGAGGAGGAAAGACGTATCGCCAATCCGAACCCGCTCTTCCACATCGACGTCGCATTTCGTGAGCGACGCCGTTTGGCGAAACTGCCGCGGAGCATTTTCACTTTTGAACTCAAGCGGAACGCTCGCCTGCTTTACGGCGAGGATGTATTGCCGGAGGTTCCCACTGTGACTGCGGATAACCTGGATTACGCCAACACCCGCGAGATTCTCTACAAGAGGCTGTGGGCGATCCTGTTGCACACCCCGCGGCGCTTTTTACTCGGTCGCCCAAGCGAACGGGAACGCCGCGTGATGGGTTACGTTCTCTGCCGCAACGTGCTGGACATCCCCACGGTGCTCCTCCCACACGAGGGTGTGCTGCTTCCGAGCTACCGCCAACGCGTTGAGCGCATCCTGCGCGAGTGGGACAGATTGCGGATGGCGGTGGCTTTCCCAGATGGTTTCCCTGCCTTCCTGAGCGACTGCCTGGAGCGCCGCCGTACATTGGAATTCGATGATATTGTGCTGCCCTTGCTCTACGCACAGGTGGTGGCGGCATTGGAAAGTGCGATAACCTTTCTCCTGGCAGAGGGTGCGGGTGGCGTGCCGCGTGGCCTTGCTTTGGCTGAGCTGCCGCGCTACAGCCATCGCTTTTTCAACGAGCGCCCGATCTCACGTGGTGAAGCTTATGGTTGGTCCCGGCTTGTCGTTGCTTTGGCCCGTCGTCATGGGCCAAATACAGCGTTGCGATGGGCGCGCTTGGCCCGGAAGGGCGAGCTGACGTTGGGTCTGCTGGCGATGCACCGAGCGACATTGGCGCACTTGGGTGGATCGCCTGCGGAGGCAAAGGCGGAGCTAGAGCGTTCAGCGATGCACCTTTACCGGCTTTGGCCCGCTTCGGCTGTTCCGATAGATGGTGATTTTCTCG
This sequence comes from Anaerolineae bacterium, assembly GCA_027016315.1. GTDB lineage: Bacteria > Chloroflexota > Anaerolineae > S016-19 > S016-19 > S016-19. The sequence continues at coordinate 15,006 of JALWAP010000257.1, forward strand.
AACAATGGTTCATTTTGCGGGAGCTATGGGGTGATTTCTGGCGGGCCTTCATCCGCCTGGACGATCCCAGCTACGTGGAACGATTCCGTAACGCTATGGAGTGGGAAGATGAGTCCTGAGGTCTTGATCGTTTTTGTCGATAGCTTACCGTACGCTTTGCTGCCACGGATGGAGCGAATGCGGCGGGCACCTGAAGCTTGGCCGCTGCGCCCTGGCTTCGGATATAGCGTCAACATACATGCTGAGATGTTCGCTGGTCTCCTGCCCGACGACGTTGGCTACTTCGGTGAGTGGACCTACGATCCTCCTCACTCGCCGGGATGGCGTTACCGCCGTATTCTCCCGTTGCTCGATGCTCTTTTCCATCCCTACGTCCTAAATCGCGGTCTTCAGACCCTACTGACGCGTAACTACCATCCTGGCGTCGTCGTCCCCAATATCCCGCTGCGCCATCTGGATAAGTTCGCTCTTACTGGCTATCATCTCCTGGATGATCCCGCTGCATTCCCGCGCCCTTCCATTTTTACCGAGCATCCGGAGATGCGTTTCCTCCCTATTCCCAGGCTACCCAAGGGCGAGCGCGATGCTGTCTCTTATGAGCAGACGATGGCTTTGCTGGCCGAGGGTGTTACATCTCTTTTCGTGCCATTTCCTGATCTGGACGGCTTTGGTCATCGCTACGGCATCGAAGGAGAGCCTTACCTGGAGCACCTGCGCCGCCTCGATCGCTGGCTCGACGCGGTGGTAGAACGCTTTATGGAAGCTCACCCGCATGGACATCTCTTTGTCGTTTCCGACCACGGGATGGTAACGGTGATGAAGGGGATCTCTCTGGAATTGGAGCGTGCTGTTGGCCCGGCCTCACATCGCACCTATGTCTACTTCAGCGATGCTAACATCCTCCGCGTCTGGGTGAAGGATGAGGCGTTGAGGGAGCCGATTCGCTCCTATTTGGATGCCTTTGAGGGAGGGCGGCTGGTTACGGAGGCGGAGCGGCGCGAGTACGGCATCACCGATCCGCGCTTTGGTGACTTCATCTTCGTGCTGGAGGAAGGATTGGCTTTCGAGCCGAGTACCTTTGCCCGTCACAAGCCCAAGGGGATGCACGGCTATCACCCTGAGGCGCCAGGGCAGCAAGCGGTCTGTCTGCACTGGGGTCCTGCGTGGCGGGGCGATCCGCCCAGGCGGATGCGCGATCTCTACCAGATGCTGGTCGCCGCATTGGAGGGGGGCTGGTGAGTCCTTCTCTGTTGTTTGTCGATCACTCGGGCTTCATAGGCGGTGCGGAGCGCAGCCTCCTTCTCCTCCTGCGCCACCTCGATCGGACCCTCTGGAAGCCACACCTGGCCTGCCCCGAAGGGGATGTAGCAGAGGAAGCGTCGAAACTGGGCGTCGGAGTGCATCCTTTCGACTTTCCCCGCTTGAGGCGCTCCGCCGTTGCTCCGGTGGGCTTGATCGGCCGAGCACGGGAGCTAGCAGCGATAGCTGGCGATATCGGTGCAGCCGCCATTGTCGGGAACACAGTGCGCTCCACTTTCTACGGCGCGCTTGCTGCGAAGTTTGCCAGGATCCCTTTCGTCTGGCACATGCGCGATTTCTGGCTGGGGGAGAGCAAGTCCCGTCACCTCTGGGCCGACGCGCTGGGTAAACGATTCCTGTGTGCTCTCTCGGCTGTCATAATCGTCAATTCCCACGCCACTGCTTCCCACATTCCCTGTCGCGGCAAGGTCAAAGTGATTCACAACGGCATTGAAGTCACGGCTTTCGATCCGGGCATGGACGGCTCGCAGTTTCGGCAGGAGTACGGCATACCGGCGGATGCGCCGCTGGTTGGCACCGTGGGGCGACTCCGGCCGTGGAAAGGACAGGATCGGTTCCTGCGCGTCGTCGCCAAAGTGTTGAGAGAGAGGCCAGACGCGCGGGGCGTGGTGGTGGGCGGGGCGGTCTTCGGTGTGGAGGACGGATACGAGGAGCGTCTGCACCACCTCGCTGACACCCTGGGCATAGCCGATCTTGTGGTCTTCACGGGACACCTTGCAGACACGCGCCCGGCGCTGGCGGCGATGGACGTGTTTGTCCACCCCGGAGACCCGGAACCGTTTGGTCTGGTCAACGTGGAGGCTATGGCGATGGCAAAGCCTGTGGTCGCATTTGCCCACGGCGCTCTCCCGGAGATCGTGGTGGATGGCGAAACCGGGGTGCTCGTGCCGCCGGGCGACGAGTCGGCGATGGCGGAAGCCATTCTGCAGCTTCTTGGCTCCCCCTCGCTCCGCACCGCCATGGGGAACGCTGGACGGAGGCGGGTGGAACAGGAGTTCTCCGTGGAATGGATGGTGTCCCAGGTCGAGCAAGCCTATCTGGAAGCGCTTGGAGCCACGGGGTTGAGCAACAAGTGAAGCCTTATGAAAGGGGCACTTTCTCCTGCCCATTGTGCTCCAGCGGAAGACGTGCTATCATTTCAACAGGCGAGTTATAGCAGCCTCAACGTAAATCACAGTGGCTCTTGTAGGAGGTAGCCATCATGTCTGCAGGGCGTAAAACGAAAATCAAAGAGGCCATCGCTGAAAGACTAGACCGCCTACCTGAGGGTAGTTTGTACGAAGTGTTGGATTTTGTGGAGTTTTTGAGATGGAAGACGGCTGAGTATGAAGGGGTAGCTCCTGAAGAAGACCCCCTCATAGGGTTGTTTGCCGGCTCCAGGGACCTGTCAGAGCGTTCGGAGGAAATCCTCCGAGAGGAAATCCGGACCAAATCGGGGTTGACGTGGAAAGAGTCTCTGCTGTAGCGGATACGGGTTTCGTGGTCGCTTTGCTGAACCGCTTAGATGTCGCGCATGAAGCCGTGAGATCAGTGTACGTGGGGTTACAGGGGAATGTCCTGCTCCATCAGACGGTACTGGTTGAAGTGGCTTATTTGGTTGGGCGGGACGCGGGGATAGGAAGTGTTGTGGCATTTCTACGCGGGTTGCCCTTTAGTAGGTTTAAGTTGACAGCTTTGACCGGTCGAGATGTGGAACGCGTGGCAGAAAGATGGGAGCAGTATCGCGACTCCCGAGTTGGTTTCGTTGATGCAACCGTCATGGCTGTGGCAGAGCGGGTCATGTGCAAAACCATCTTGACTCTGGATCAGCGCGACTTTAGAGTATCCCGGCCCAGGAATCTGGGGTATTTCGATTTGCTTCCAACGGATGTCTGAGACATCCCTTGGGTTTGGAAGTAGAGGGGGACGCCGCTGAGTCGCAAGAGGGAGGTCACCACGTATTTCTTCGACGCCCGCACCGCCACGCCTCATTTCCCAGGCATCGGCCGGTACGTAAGGTCGCTGCTCGAGGCCATGAGTGGTCTGCTCGACCCGGACGAGCGGCTCGTGGCGATCCGGACGCCGGGGCAGGCTTTGGATTGGCCGGGCGCCGTGGAGGTGAGAGCGTCGCCGTTCTCCCTCTCCCAGCAATGGCGGGTGCCCGCAGCACTCCTACGATCCCACGACTCCTTGTACCACAGCCCCTATTACCTGATGCCGTACTTTCCTGGCGTACCGACGCTACTCACCGTGTACGACGTGATTCCCCTGCGGTTTCCGGAGCACAGCACCGCCCGCGCCAGGCTTCTGTTTCGCCTAACAACGAAGCTCGCGCTGCACGCCAGCGAGCACGTTATCGCTATCTCCGAGGCAACGAAGCAGGATTACGTGCGCTTTTTCGGCGTCCCGCCGGAGCGCATCACTGCAATCCCGCTGGCGGCTTCCGACCGGTTCAGGCCGCGGCCGCTGGAGGAAGTCGAGTCCCTTCGACGCAAGTACGGCTTGCCGGATCGATTCTTCCTCTACCTGGGGAGCAACAAACCGCACAAGAACCTGGTAAGGCTCGTTGAAGCATGGGCCCGAGTCGCCTCCGACGAGGTGGCCCTGGTGGTTGCGGGAGCTTGGATACCTCGCTACCCGGAGCCTAAGCAGGCAGCGGAAAGGCTTGGCGTACCGGTGCGATGGCTGGGTCCCGTGCCGGAAGACGACCTCCCGGCGCTCTATTCCGCGGCGGAGGCCTTTGTCTTCCCCAGCCTGTACGAAGGCTTTGGGCTGCCGGTTCTGGAGGCGATGGCGTGCGGCGTGCCCGTGGCGTGCTCCAACACCTCCTCGCTGCCGGAGGTGGCCGGGGATGCTGCTTTGTACTTCGACCCAGAAAGTGTAGATTCCATCTCCGAAGCGCTGCGCCGCTTGCTGTTGGATACCGAATTGCGAGTGACACTGCGGGGGTGGGGGCTGGAACGAGCCAGAGAATTTTCCTGGGATCAGACAGCGGAGAAAACGTTGGAAGTGTACAGGAGCGTGCTGTGAAGATCCTCCACCTCTACAAAGACTACTTCCCCGTCCTCGGTGGGATCGAGAACCACATTAAGGTCCTGGCTGAGGCTCAGGCGCGGGCCGGGCACGACGTTACCGTCCTGGTATGCGACCCCGGCCTTG
>JALWAP010000258.1 GCA_027016315.1 Anaerolineae bacterium
CGCCTGGAACCGTACGTGTTGAAGTCCCGAGGCTTGACGCCGTGCTCGATCAGGTATTTCCCGGCGGGGCTATCCACCGGTATCGGGCCGGCAGGCGAGATGTGATCGGTTGTAATCGTGTCACCAAGGAGCGCCAGCACCCTGGCAGACTTTATCGGCTTGACTGGAGGAACCTCCGGCGTCATGCCCTTGAAGAAAGGAGGCTCCTGGATGTAAGTGGAGTTCGGGTCCCACTGGTAGAGCTCGCCTTCGGCGACCTCAAGCCCTTGCCACATCTCGTTTCCTTCTTCGACGTTGGCGTATTTCTCCTTGTACATCTCGGGCTTGATGGCCTTCCGGATAGTCTCCTGAATCTCCTTCTGAGACGGCCAGATATCCTTCAAGTAGACAGGCTCGCCGTTCGGGTCGTAGGCCAAAGGCTCGGATGTCAGGTCGATATCCACACGCCCAGCCAGCGCGTACGCCACCACCAGAGGCGGCGATGCCAGGTAATTGGCCTGGGTCAGCGGGTTGACCCTGCCCTCGAAGTTCCTGTTGCCGCTGAGAACCGCGGCGGCGATCAGATCGCCTTTCTTGATCGCCTCGGCAACCGGCTCCGGCAGTGGGCCGCTGTTCCCAATGCAGGTGGTGCAGCCAAACCCGACAACGTGGAAGCGAAGCGCTTCCAGGTACGGGAGCAATCCAGCTTCCTCCAAATACTCAGGAACGACCCTCGAGCCGGGAGCTAAGCTTGTCTTGACGTAAGGTTTGACCTGAAGCCCCCGTTCCACCGCTTTCTTAGCGACCAGACCAGCGGCGATGACCACCGACGGGTTAGAGGTATTGGTGCAGCTCGTGATCGCAGCGATGACCACCGAGCCGTGCTTCAGCTCGTAAGTTTCCCCGTCGATCTCCACAGGGACGGATTTGCCGAGCTCTTCGTCCTTCAGCCCAAAGCCACGCTCGGTGACCGGCGCTTTGAGAGAAGCGAAGAACGACTTCTTCATCTCCCCCATCGGGATCTTGTCCTGCGGTCGCTTCGGCCCGGCGAGGCTTGGCACCACCGTGCTCATGTCGAGCTCGAGCACATCGGTGTATTCCGGATACGGGGCGTCGTCGAAGCGGAACAGACCCTGTTCCTTCGTGTACCGCTCGACCAGCTTCACCTGCTCCTCGGAACGCCCGGTGAACCGAAGGAATGCCAGCGTCTCCTCGTCCACCGGGAAGAACCCCATGGTGGCTCCGTACTCCGGCGACATGTTGGCTATGGTTGCCCTGTCCGCAAGGCTCAGGTGCTTGACACCAGGCCCGAAATACTCCACGAACTTTCCGACCACCCCGTATTTCCGCAGCATGGCGACGATCGTGAGGACGAGATCGGTGGCGGTGGCTCCCTCCGGCAACTCACCCGTCAGCTTGACGCCGATGACCTCAGGGATCAACATGTAAATGGGCTGACCGAGAAGCGCTGCCTCCGCTTCGATCCCCCCAACGCCCCATCCGAGCACGCCAAGGCCGTTGATCATGGTGGTGTGGGAATCGGTGCCCACCAGGGTATCGGGGAATGCCATCATCTGACCATCGACTTCCCGCAGGTGGACGACCTTGGCCAGGTACTCCAGGTTCACCTGGTGGATAATGCCGGTATCGGGAGGAACCACGGAGAAATTCTCGAAAGCGCTCTGCCCCCATTTCAGGAAGGAATACCGCTCCTTGTTCCGCTCGAACTCACGCTTCGCATTGAAGAACGGTGCGCTCAACACCCCGAAGTAATCGACCTGCACGGAATGGTCGATTATCAGGTGAGCAGGGATGTGCGGGTTGATCTTGGAAGGGCTGCC
>JALWAP010000259.1 GCA_027016315.1 Anaerolineae bacterium
TTGCAGTTCCGGAGGAACTCTACAATCGCCCCAGAACCAGGTTCGTGGCGAGCTTCATCGGTAGCCCGCCGATGAATTTCATCGAGGTGGAATTGCAAAGGAAGGACGGTGAAACGTACCTGGTCCACCCCGGATTCTCGCTCGCTTTGCCGAAGGACAAAGCCGCCGCCCTGCGGGAGCCGAAATCCGGGAACAAAGTCATCATGGGGATCAGGCCGGAGCACATGCACATCGTGAAACCGGGCGAGGGAGACCTGGATGCAGAGCTGTTCATCGTCGAGCCGCTGGGACGTGAAGACTTGGTGGACTTGATGCTGGGCGATCAGAAGATACAGGTCCTGGCTCCTGCGCCGTTCTCCGGCTCCACGGGGGAAAAGCTTGGGGTGGAAGTGGAGCGTGAGCACCTGCACCTGTTCGATCCCGAAACGGAACTTTCGTTGCTGTGGTGACCACACCGTCCGCGGTAGCGCTTTCGGAGTGGACTCGTGTGATTTGGTACACGGATCGAATCCTGAAAAGAGCGTCGCTTCCCTGGTAAGGGCGAGACTGTAGGGCGGGCTATCCGGCTCTCTCTGTTGCTCTCGAGAGGCGTGAGGGCGTACCGGTGAGGTCGGCGTTCTCTAATCATTCAATCATTCCGATAGGCAATGCGAAATTCTTTTTTCGAGAAGACAGGGTCGTCTGGATGATTGTTAGATTCTCTACTGCTGCTTATAGCACCCGCTTTGATCCTGTCGGATTATCCGAAGCTTTTTGCTTACTTGAGCATGGGAATGGCTAGTCGAGAACAAGTCGTCTGATTGCTCCCCCTTTTGTTCCCCTGAGTTCTTTGAGATGTGCAGCAGCCACTATTTGACTAAATTCGATCCCAACAGGAAGTTGGGTGGTTTGTTGTTTGGTTTTTGGATCGGCGTGCTCGGATGTCGAGGTCCGTTGCCTCGACTCATGAGTTTTACAAGAGCGACAGATTGTGTTTCCTGGATCCTTTTGTTGGCTTGCTTTGGATTATGTTAACGTCCTTTCTCCTCCTTTGAACCTTGGTGCCGGTAGTTGCGTGTAGCTCGGTTCCGGATATAATTGAAACACGGTTTCAATTAGGAATCCAGAGGCAGCGGTATGGACGAGAAAGAGGTCATCGAGACCCTCAGGGCAAGCGGATACAAGCTGACGAAAGCCCGACGGGCTGTGATACGGGTTCTGGTGCAGAGCCGCAGGAAGCTCACGGCGCAAGAAATCTTGGAAAAGGGCAAGGAAGAAGACCCGAAGCTCGGCATAGTCACGGTTTACAGAACGCTGGAGATACTGGGCGAAATCGGGGTGGCAAAGCGCTTGCACGGCGAATCTGGCTGCCACTCCTACGCCCTCAGCGAACCGGGCGAGCACAGGCACTACCTGATATGCAAGGGATGTGGGGCGGTCATCGAATTCGAAGGGTACGAGGAGATAGGAGCTTTGCTTAGCAGGCTCGAAAAAGAGACCGGATTTCAGATCACGGATCATTGGTTGCAGGTCTTTGGATATTGCCCGCGGTGCAGGGAGCGTGTCAACGAAGGAGGTGGAAAATGAGGAAATTCGTCGCCATTTTTCTGATCCTGGCGATGGTCACGACGGGGTTCTTGAGCGGATGCAGCAAGAAAGCCGAACCGCAGGATTCGGGCGAAATGTTGGTGATGGCGAGCATTCCCCCACTTGGTGATTTCGCCAGAGAGGTGGGGCGTGGCAGGGTGAGGGTGAAGGTTTTGGTTCCTCCTGGAGCAAGCCCTCACACCTACGAACTCAAGCCATCGCAGTTGAAGGACTTGAGACACGCCCCACCTC
>JALWAP010000260.1 GCA_027016315.1 Anaerolineae bacterium
AATTCCTCGAATGCCTTCTTTCGCATTGCATCCGGATACCTGACGCGCACCCTTCGCCTGCCGACGATTTCCCTCTCGAGTGCCTGACGAATCAGCTCTGCCTGGCTGATGCCGTACTCCTCCGCCACTTCTCTGAGGACGGCGTCCTGCTCTTCCTCTATGTAGATTTGCTTCCTGACCATCCTGGACATTCCTGTCACCTCCCGGCCATGATGTACATCACATTATACATTACAAGTGTCAGTGGCACAAAGGGCCCCGTTAGACCCGTTCTTCATAGCGCGGGTGCAACAAGCTGTACCCGCACTTGTTTCAGTCTTCTTCCCGCTTCACGAATTCTTTTACCACCGCAGCTTTGATGAGCGCCTGGTAAGGCACCCCCATGGCGTTGGCTTTTTCCTTGACGGCATCCAACACGTATTCCGGGAACCGAATGGAAATGGCTCGCGTGGTAGGCTTCAAGTTCGGGAAGGAAGCCCGCTCGAAGTCGCTGGGTTCCAGGTACTCCGACAGGTCGATGTTGGCCCAAAAGTCCCTTTCCTTGTCTTCGTTCTCGAATTCGGGAATTTCCGTCTGTTTCCGCCTCATTCTTTGTTCTCGACTGACCTCTGGGCAGCTTCGACTAACAAACGCAGTGCTCTGTTTACCGATTCCGAGTCAGGAAAGATGCGCGCCAGATCCGGAGCCAACACCACTACGTTTGTCCCTTCAGCATAACGCCGGGCATATTTCCCGCGGACTCCCTTGCTAAAATCGTATTCTGGCATCATCTCTTCCACCGCTGCAGCATCTTTATTCTTCTTCATACTCGCTTCTCTCCCTTGGTGTTGCTCGCCGTGCACTGATGATCCGAATTGTATCTCCACGATCTGTATGCACCACAACTAAAAGGCGCCTTTTGGCAGATAGCCCCATTGTCACGAACCTTTCCTCATCCCATGAATGGAGAGGATCCGGAATGGTCAGTGATAGCGGGTCTGCAAACACGGTAATTGCCTCTTCGAAAGTGACTTTGTGCTTCCGCTCGTTTTGTTTGGCTTTTCTCTCGTCCCATTCGAACCGTATCGACATGTCGGCCTCTCCGCGAAAGTGGCCTTGAGTACATTACAAACACGACAATATTATACACTATTGCATCTTACCGAGGGAAGCACTGGAAGAGCCACGCCGCTCGTTTATTCCTCCCACTCTGTGTGGAACACGCCCTCCTTGTCCGCCCGGCGGTAAGTGTGCGCGCCGAAGAAGTCCCGCTGCGCCTGGATCAGGTTCGCCGGAAGACGCTCAGAGCGATATGCGTCGAAATACGCCAGCGCGGTCGAGAACGCCAGCAGCGGTATTCCCCATTCGGCACCCTGCCGCACCACGCGGCGCAGAGCGTCCTGTCGTTCCATCACCGCGTTCCGGAACTGCTCCGCAAGGAGCAGGTTCGGCAGGTCGAGGTTCTCCGCCAGCGCCTTCCGGATGTCCTCCAGAAGCCGAGCGCGGATGATGCACCCGCCACGCCATATCCTGGCGATCTCCGAGAGGTTCAGGTTGTATCCGTACTCCGCCGAAGCGTGCTTCATCAGCGCTATTCCCTGAGCATATGCGATGATCTTGGCCGCGTAAAGGGCATCTCGCATGTCCCGGATGAACCCATCTCGATCGCTCACGGGCGTTGGTTTGGGGCCGGAGAGGACTTTCGCGGCCTGCACCCGCTCTTCTTTGAATGCGGAGATGACCCGAACCTCCACGGCGGCGCAGATGGTCGGCGTGGGCACGCCCACGTCCATCGAATTCTGACACGTCCACTTCCCGGTGCCTTTCTGCCCCGCTTTGTCCAGGATCAGCTCCACCAGCGGCTTGCCGGTCTCCTCGTCCCGCTTGCGGAAAATCTTCCCCGTGATCTCCACCAGGTACGACGATAGCTCGCCCCGGTTCCATTCTTCGAACAGGTCGGCGAGTTCGTCGGCGGAGAGACCCAGCCCCCGGCTGAGCATGTCGTAGGTCTCGGCGATGAGCGCCATGTCCGCGTATTCGATGCCGTTGTGAACCATCTTGACGTAATGCCCGGCGCCTCTGGGGCCGATGTAGGTCACGCATGGCTCGCCGTTTACTTTGGCGGCGATTTTCTCGAGGATCGGAGCAACCTCACGGTAGGCGCTCTCCTGCCCGCCCGGCATCAGCGACGGCCCGTGCAGTGCTCCGTACTCTCCGCCGGAGACGCCCATCCCTATGAAACGGATGCCTTTCGCCTCCAGCTCCGCCGACCGGCGCTCCGTGTCCTTGAAGAACGAGTTGCCGCCGTCGATCAGGATGTCGCCTTCCTCCAGATGGGGAAGCAGGTGGGCGATGACGTCGTCCACGGGCTTCCCGGCAGGCACCAGGAGCATGATCCTGCGTGGCGTCTTGAGCGCAGCCATCAGCTCTTCGGGGGAGTTCACTCCCTTCAACGCATCGGATTTTGCGTCGAAAGCCCGGACTTTTTCCTCGTCCAGGTCGTATCCGACGACGGTGTAGCCGTGGCTTGCTATGTTCAGCGACAGGTTGCCTCCCATGGTGCCGAGCCCAACCATGCCAAAATCATATTTTTCGGCCATTGTTCCCTCCTGAAGTTTCATTCCTGCCAATGCAGTCGTTCTATCAACGCCAAGACGCAGGGGATGCGAAGGCGCAAAGGATTCAAGATTTCTTTGCGTCTTGTGCACCTTTGCGTCTTTGCGTTCTTTTTTTTCGATCTCGATCGTGTTCGATCTATTTCAGCATTCCGCGCCAGGGGCCGGGGACTGCCACTTTCATCGAGGTGACTTCCGCCGCAACTTTCGCCGCTTCCTCCAGCGGATGGTCGAGCCGCCAGCCGAGGTACACGGAGAAGCATGTGTCGCCGCGGCCGGTGCGGCCTTCCAGCGACGAGAAATGGAACGCCGCTTCGTACGTCTTCCCGCCGGAGTAAACCAGCAGTCCCTCGTTGTGGGTCAGCACGACCTCGCCCGCGCCCATCTCCGCCAGCCCGCGGGCCGCTTTGCGGATATCGCTCGTGCCGGTCAGGACTTCCGCCTCCGCGGCGTCCACCTTGAGGAAATCCACCAGAGGCAGTCCTTCGGCCTTCTCTGGCCAATCCTCGAACCTCAGTTCGTCCCCGCGGCGGACGCGCACGAATCCCTGGGCGTCCAGCGCCAGCTTGCCTTTCCCGGCCAGCCATCGGAGCATCGGCAGGTCGACTTCTCCGGCCATGAGCGGCGTCACGACCCAAAGCCGGGCGTCCAGGTCGGGGATTTCGTCCCGGAAGAACGGCCCGGCAAACCCCAGCGGACGGGTCATCCGGCGCTCCATGTCGGGCGTCAGGTACACGTTCTCGATGCCGGACGTCTCCGGCGCCGGATGGGCGAAGACGGTGACGCCTTCCTGCTCCATCTCGTGCACGATCCAGAAATCGTCCCGCCGGAGCTTCGTCACCACGGCGACGCGGAAGCCCAGGTGCGCCAGCGCGATGGAGCCGTAGTACACGCCTCCTCCGGCCACCCGATCCCGCCTGTCTCCCACGACGATGATGTCTTTCGCCGCGTGTCCAATGAGAACCAGATCGAAATCCGCCATGCTCGCCCCCGTCACCCCTCGGATTTCGGCTGCTGGGCTTTCCACCCCTTCAGGCGGTACAGCATCTCCCCGGCGCGAGGAATCACCAGGATGCCCTCGTCCTCCCGACCTTTCAGGGCTTCCAGGTCGATGCTATCCGGCGAACGGTAGCCCAGGTTGATCCGCCTGCATCGCTCCTCTGGAATCCCGGTGGCCAGCGTTACTTTGATCCGCGGGTGCTCGCCGGTGGCTGGATCGTAAGTCCCGGCGCCCTTCACGTGGGTGGAGTGCGCCAGGATCATCCACGGCACGTCCTTGAATCTGTCCCATTGCTTGAGGAAGTAATCCTTCACGTGGTAGCCCACCTGGTCGATCAGCTTGCCGTGGGTGTAGGATACTTCGGTGATATGCGGCGCATAGATGATGACCTCGCCGCCGTCCGCCACCGCCGGTTCCACTTTGTACGTCCCTTTCGCCGCCGTCCATAGATCGTCGTACATCTCCGGCATCACCGATACCACCAGCTTGAACGGCCTCTCTACGTACACGATGTCCAGTTCAGCGGAAAGGTCAGCAGCGGCGCTGAAAGCGTCCTCCGGCGTGCCGAAGAAGAGCCCGTACGGCTCGGTGCCGTGCATTACCAGCGTGAACGCGTGTCTGGGGCGCGGGATCATCGCAGCCGCCCGGTCTATCGCCTCCCGCACGGGCGTTTCCTTGACCCCGATGATCTTCATGATGGTCAGCAGCGCGCCCAGCCAGTGGGTGAAATCGATGATCTCCCAGCCGCCGATGCCTGGGAAGAAGTACTTGTTCCCGCCGGAGAACCCGACCACCTCGTGGGGGAACACCGGCCCGCAGATGACGAGGTGGTCGTAATCCATGACCAGCCTGTTGATTTTCACCGGCACGTCCAGGGATAGCTGTCCGTCTGAGAGCTCCTCGACCTCCCGGCGGCTCAGCGTGCCGATCTGGACGAAGGTCTCCGGCAAGTCCCAGCGATGGTTGAAGACGTGGCTGCCGGGGTATTTCGTCATCTCGAACCGGGTTGGGCCGCCTTCCACCGGAGAGCCCACGAGCTTTGCCACGGCCTCCGCTGGCATGATGGGGTGGGTGCCCAGGGCGACGACGAAATCCAGTGCTTTCGCCCGCCCGTGGAGCAGCCTGTAGAAATTCTCGATGCACTGTGCCACCGGAGCCGTGCGGGTGCTGTCGGGTGTGATGACCAGGACGCGCTTTCCGTCCAGCTGAAGGGAGCCGAGCCTCTCTTCCATCACCCGGAGCATCTCCTCCGGCGACAACGGCCTATGCTTCCGTCCAATGCCAGATGCCATGATTCCTCCTGCGTCAAAGTCTTTCTCGAAGCCCTGTCCGCGTTGTAGGTCGAGCTGTTAGCTCGACCGGGCGAGCCAGACGGCTCGCCCTACAGTTCTCCCTGAACGCTGCTTCGTGGACTTACCTTGTTGCTTTGCGTCTCCGCGTCTCTGCGTCGACTCATCTCTTCCACGGCGGCGTCTCCGGCAGGAGCTTCTCGAACTCTTCGATGAGCTTCGACTCGTACTCGCCTGCGTAAGTGCCGCTCAGGAACCGTTCCATCGCCTCCTTGTAGAACCGCTCCCACGATTCCTCCTCATGCCCGGGGTTGATGGGGTAGAAGAGCGCGCCATTGGCCCTGGCGGCACGCATGTCGCCGGGAGCATCGCCGATCATCAACACATGGCCTTCTGGATACTTGCCGCCTGCTGCCAGCTCGATGTGCTGCGCTTTGGTGCCCATCTCCTGCCCGGCGATGAACCGCACGTACCGGTCGATCCCGTGTTCTTTCCATTCCCGCTCCAGTGCCTCAACCGGCGTTTGTGAGACGACGATCATGTCGGCTTTGTCCTGCAGTGCCTCCAGGCTCTCCCGGACAAAGGGGAATGGCGGGATTCCGTGAACCATGTCGGCGATGGTGGCGTTGACCGCCAGACTCCACGCAAGGCCGTTTTCCAGTTCCGGGTCGCCTGGGTGCTCCTTCATGTAGCTTCGCAGGCCGTCGTTGCTCTTCGGGAACTCCGATTCGATGAACTCCCGGATGCTGTTCATCTCCGGGATGTTGGCGTGCCTGCGGATCACCTCCGGCCGCTCGCGCAGCAAATCCATCACTTTCACCAGGGCAGGCCAGCGGTTGGTGCCGCGCCATTTGGAGTACAGATTCACGAACTCGGCCGCTTCCCTGGCGAACCGGGCAACCGGCTGCAGGTTCCAGTATTTGATGATGTTGGGGATGAAGCACTCTTTATGCTTGATTTCCATCGTGTCGAACGCGCAGCCGTCGGAATCTATCCCGATGAAGAAGCCGTGTTCCGGCTGCATTTCCAGCAAGGGTTTTGCCGCATCTGGTACTGCCATGTTCACCTCCTACAACGAATGAGCGAATCAGCGAATCGGCGAATCTATGAGCATCTACCGTCCATTCGCTTATTCGTTGATTCACTGATTCTGTTTCATACGCCGCTGAATGCGTTGAACCCGCCGTCCACCGGCACCACGACGCCGTGGACGAACGAAGACGCAGGCGCCAGGAGCCAGAAGAGCGTGCTTAGCAGGTCTTCCGGCTCGCCGAAGCGGTTCATGGGCGTGTGCGCCAGAATCGTCTGGCCGCGTGGCGTCAGGTTGTCGTCCTTGTCGTACAGCAGGAAGTAGTT
>JALWAP010000261.1 GCA_027016315.1 Anaerolineae bacterium
CCAGAGCGTCCGGTTTGATTTCGCCGCGGATTTCGTCCATGACGGACGGCAGGATTTGCGGCTTGACGCTCAGGACGACCACGTCGCCCCAGCGGGCGGCCTGCCTGTTGTCGGTGCACCCCTGTATCCCGTACCGGGCGTGGAGTTCGTCCGCCCTCTCCTGCCTTGGCCCGCTGGCGCAGATCATTTCCGGCTGGATGAGCTTCTGGGTGAGCACGCCTTTGATCATCGCTTCGGCCATGTTGCCGGATCCGATAAAGGAAAGTTTCACGTTTCTCAGCACTGTCCGTCTCCTATGCAAATTTCGGCCCCAACTATAACACTAACGCGCCCGTTTTGTGAAGTCGGCGAGAGTAGCGTTTCTGTCGAGACATGTGCCGCCGAGGAGTGCAGGGAGTTCAGGCGCACCGTGTGTCACACCCCGATCTTGCGATGCCCTGTTTTGCGTCATCCCGCGCCGGGGTGGTAGGGGGTTCGGCGTGCCGCCCCTGAGAAACGGGTAGGGGCGAAGCGTGCTTCGCCCGGCGAGGGCGAAGCAGCAAAGTTTGTTGAAATGTTCTGTGCCTTTGTGACCTATGCGTCCCCGCGTTGGTCTTATTTTGTCGAGCCTGAGCCCTGGCTCGGCGCTCCTGAAACACAAGATGTCGACCTAGGTTTCATCGCGTTGGCGAAATTGTTGCAGAAACAGAACAAATGCTCTATAATTGAGACGCTATGGATGCCATGGAGAAATCTCTGCTATTGTTCAAAGATGCGGACCTGGAAAAGGACGGGGGGGCGATCGCCGAAAAGGGGGACACCGCGCCGCCGAAACTTCCGGTTAGCTACGTTACCGCTGGCAACAGGAAAGTCCCCGTGCTGAAAACCCTCCTCACCTCGGCGTGTGAGAGGGATTGCGCTTACTGCCCATTCCGCGCAGGCCGGGACGGTCGTAGGATCACCTTCAAGCCGGAGGAATTTGCCACGTTTGCAGACGAGATGCACAGGCACCGCATCGTCGAGGGCGTCTTCCTGAGCAGCGGCATCGCCGGGGGTAGCATCGCAACCCAGGACAGGTTGCTCACCACTGCCACCCTGTTGCGCAAAAAGCACGAATTCAAAGGCTACCTACACCTGAAACTGATGCCTGGTGCGGAAAAGGATCAGATCCTGCAGGCCATGACGTTGGCCGATCGGGTTTCGGTCAATCTCGAGGCTCCCGGGGAAAGCTACCTGCACCGCCTCGCGCCCCACAAGCAGTTCTGGGACGAGCTCTTGAGGACTCTCCAGACGGCCGAGGAGATCCGGCGTAACGTCGACCCAAGGGACTACGGGCGGTCCCGCTGGCCTTCCATCACGACCCAGTTCGTGATCGGCGCCGCGGGAGAGAAAGACCGTGACCTTTTGCTCTGGTCGGAGAAATTGCTAAAGGACCTTAGACTGTCCCGAGTCTATTTCTCGCCTTTCCGGCCCATACCCAAAACCCCGCTTGCCGACCTGCCAGCAGAAGCCCCGGAGCGTGCCGTCCGGCTATATCGGGCGTTCTTCCTGCTGAGGGATTACGGATTCTCGGCAGATGAACTTCCGTTGACCCCGAATGGGCAACTCCCTTCCGGTGACCCAAAGGAGCTCTGGGCAAAGCTTCACCTGGCAGAATCGCCCGTGGAGGTAAACACGGCCTCTCGGGAGGAACTCCTGCGAATACCGGGCATAGGCCCCAAGCGCGCGGCAATCCTGATGGCTGCAAGGCGTCAGAGCAGGTTGAGCGATGTTCAGCAATTGCGCTCGCTGGGGATGCCCGTTGATAAGATGTCGCCGTACATCCTGCTGGACGGCAAGAGCCCGGTTCGGCAGCTGAGATTGTTCACCTGAGCGGCTAATGGAGTGTCAAGCGAGAGATTGTGAGCAATCTCTCTCGTGCACAGGGACACTATGCGTCATTCTGAGTAACTCCACAGCGCGCGGTGCTGCTCAAACAGGAAGAAAACCTGTCGGGAGAGACCGAAAAAGAACGCCAGGACGCAAAGCTGCGCAAGGCGCAAAGAATTTCAAAAAGTCTTTGCGCCTCGCTTGTCTTCGCGCCTTTGCATTGACATAACGCCCCACGAGTGTTTTCTTAGTAGCAGGTCCACAGCACGTGGTGCTGCTCAGACGGGAATGACAGACACCCGTCTTCGCCCGGGGTGTTTCTCTGAACCGTCTTCGGCAAAGAACGCTGTAAGATTCTTCGCCTCGTCCTTGCTCCGCCGGACTCGGCTCAGAATGACATGCTGGGGTGTTCGAACATTCGTTCGTCATTCTGAGTAACTCCGCAGCGCAATGCGCTGCTCAAATGGGAAGAAAACCTGTCGGGATAGACTGGAAGGAACACTAAGACGCAAAAGCTGCGTAAGGCGCAAAGAATTTCGAAAAGTCTTTGCGTCTCGGTTGTCTTTGCGGCTTTGCGTTGACATAACTCCCCACGAGTGTTTTCTCAGTAGCCAAGGCAGTAGAGCTCAGCACCACCGGGGCGTATGCCGAGGCGAAGAATCTTGCAATGCTCCGAACGCTCCACATTCTTATCGTCCCCGCAGACCTGCAAAAAACATCCGGGGCAGGGTACCCCCACCCCGGACTACCGGACTACCTGACTACCCGACTATCTGACTATCTGACTACCTGACTACCTGACTACAATCCCAGGTACGCTTTCCGTATGGAATCCATCTCACGAACTTTGGAAGCCTCGCCCTCGATCTCGATCCTGCCGTTGGCGAGAACGTAGGCGTAGTCGCTAACGGCCAGCGCCAGGTGGACGTTCTGTTCCACCAACAGCATGGTCATGTTCTGCTTCTTGAGCTCGCCGATGATGGTGAAAAGCTCCTGCACCAGGATCGGCGCAAGCCCCAGCGAAGGCTCGTCGAACATCAGCACGTCCGGCTCCGCCATGATCCCTCGCCCGATGGCGAGCATCTGCTGCTCGCCGCCGGAAAGGGTCCCGGCTTTCTGCTTTTCTCGCTCCTTCAGCCTGGGGAAAAGCTCGAAGACCCGATCCAGGTTCTCTTTCATGTTCTTCCTGGCGCGCTCGGAAAAAGCGCCCATTTCCAGGTTCTCCCGCACGCTCATGTTGGTGAAGAGTTGCCGCCCTTCCGGAACCAGCACCAAGCCTGATGCCGCCTTGGCGTGGGCTGATTTGTTGGTGACATCCTCGCCTTTGAAGAGGATCTTCCCGCTCCAGGGTTTGATGAGGTGCATGATGGTTCGGAGCGTGGTGGTCTTCCCGGCGCCATTGGAGCCGATGAGGGTGGTCAAAGCCCCTTCTTCCATCTTCATGGAGATGTCCCACAGAACCTGCACTTCCCCGTAGCCAGAGGATACGTTCTGAAGCTCGAGCATCGTTGCCATGATCATCCCTCCCTCTCGGCGGCCAGCGCCTGCGCCACTTTCGGGTCGCCCAGGTACGCCTCGATCACTTTCGGGTTGTTCACGACTTCCTTCGGCGTGCCCTCGGCGATCTTCTGGCCGTAATCCAGCACGATGATCCGGTCGGAAATCCGCATGATGGCGTGCATCAGGTGTTCGATCATCAGGATCGTCACGCCGCTCAGCCGGATTCCCTCGATCACTTCCAGCATGTTGGCGACCTCGGTCGGGTTCAGCCCAGCCAGTACTTCGTCCAGCAGCAGAACGTACGGCTTGGCGGCCAACGCCCTTGCCAGCTCCAGTCGTTTTTTCTCCGGCAGATTGAGCTTCCCGGCCAATGTGTCCTTCTTTCCAAGCAAGCCGACCTGGTTCAACACCGCAAGGGCTGTTTCCTCCGCGTCGTCCAGCGACTGGTTCTCCCGACCGAAGCAAGCTCCGGCAGTGACGTTCTCCAGCACCGTCAGCTCGTTGAGAGGTCGCACCACCTGGTGGGTTCGTGCGATCCCGAGCCTGGCGATTTTGTACGCCGGCAGGCCGGTTATGTCCTTGCCCATGAACCTGTAGTGCCCGGACGTAGGCGGGAACACGCCGCTGATGACGTTGAACAGGGTAGTTTTCCCGGCACCATTTGGGCCGATCAATCCGAGTATTTCGCCTTTGTACAATTTGAGCGACACGTTGTTCACGGCGGTTAGCCCACCGAAATTCTTCGTGACGTTTTCCACTTCCAGGATGACTTCGCCGTTCATTCTAAGTACCTCCGCACTGACGGGATGCGCTGCCGTACCCACCCGACGACGCCCACTGGCACGAACAGGATGATCGCCAGAAGCAGCAAGCCCGCAATCACCAAGTGCATGCTCTGGAGCAACGGGTTGACGATCAGGTAGCTGCGGATTTCCTCGTAGAGCGCGGCGCCGATGATCGGACCGCTGACAGTGCCGAATCCGCCGAGCATGATCATCACCAGCACTTCGATCGACATCTCCAGGTTGAACGCCTCACCAGGCTCGATGTTACCGTTCTTGAAGAAATAGAGCACGCCCAGGACGCCCGGCAGGAAAGCCGACGCCGTGTAAGCCAGGTTCTTGAACGTAGGCGTCGGGATGCCCATGACCATCGCTGCGTCCTCGTCCTCACGGATCACCATCAGCCCCAGGCCGAATTTGGATTTCTCGATGGCGAAGACGGCGATGAACGCTATCAGCGTCACGGCCACCAGCAGAGTGTACGCCATCCAGAGCGCCTTACCAGGCCCGCCGTACATCTTGTAGATCCTGAAATTCAAGACCATGCCGGTTCCGGCGCCGAACGGCTGGAAATTGGCAACGAAAGCCAGCATCATCTCGTTGATGCCGATGGTCGCCAGGGCAAAGTACGCTCCCCGAAGCCTCAGGATCACCAGGCCCAGCAAGAACGCCAGGAGCGATGCGCTGATCCCGCCGATGAGCATTGCCGGGAAGATGCCCCAATGCAGCTTGCTCATCACGTAGATTCCCATGTATCCGCCCAAACCGAAGAAAACGATATGACCGAAATTTACGTACCCGGTGAACCCCAGGATGATGTCAAGGCTGAGGGCCATCGTGATGAACATCAGAATGAGGAAGATTTCCTCCCGCAGGGTGGGATTCTTGGTCGCCAGAGGCCAGAGCGCAAAAGCCGTAAGCACGACCAACCCTATCCACATGAATGGAGATTTCGCTATTCGTTTCATGGCTATTCCTCTGATCCAAAGAGTCCTTGTGGTCTTACCAGCAGAATCAGGACGAACAGGGCAAACTCGATCACTGGCGTCCAGCTGGTGTCCATGAAGTTAGGGATCAAACCCTCGATGAATCCGAGGATCAGGCCACCTGCCAGGGATCCAGCGGGATTGCCGAGCCCTCCCATGACGCCTATGACGAAGCTCTTCAGTTCGTACCCGCCGCCGGAAAGGATGTTGAAGGGGAACAGCGTCGCGATCAGCGCCCCAGAGCTCATGGCCAGCAGGGTGCCGATGCCGAAACTGAGGGCCAGGATGCGAGTGGACGGGATGCCCATAAGCTCCGCCGCATCCCGATTGTTGGAAACCGCCCGTATCGACTTTCCGATCCTGGTTCTGTAAAGGAAAAGGTAGAGCAACGCCGTCACCAGAGCCGAAAGCAAAGCGGCTATCACCTTCGTCCAGAGAATCGTCGCCGATCCGACGCTGATCGAGCCAAGGTTGAAGTCGATGTTTCTGGGGGACGTGGTGAAAATTGCCGTACCGGCCCCGATGATGATCATGCTGACGGCGAAAGTCGAGAGGAGCGTGGTCAGGTCAGGGGCATCCAGGATGCGATGGATGGCGATTCCATAGATGATTATCCCAAGGATCAAGCCTATCAGGCCAACCAGGATGAAAGCAAGATAAGGATGCACCCCAAACGCCTGGACTATCAGCAACGCCCCGAACATCCCAAGAGCGATCAACGCCCCATGCGAGAGGTTGATCACCTCCATGACGCCCCAGATCAGGGTCAATCCCATGGCTGCCAGACCGTAGACGAACCCCATCAACAGCCCGTCGATCAGGGACGCAATCAATACGGTCAAGTGTAATGACATAGGTTGGAACCTCCTGTAATTTGAGCGTGAGCCCTTCCGGGGAAGGGCTCACGCGAGATAGTCGCTTCGAAAAAGCCTTTACCGAAGCGGATAGATCGCCTCGCGGGTCTTGGCCGATTTAGGCCAGACGATGTACTTGTCCAGCTTGCCATCGACCTTCTGCCACTGGATCACCACCATGTCGTGAGCGATCTGCAAGCCGTGCGCTTCCTCGCTCTTGTCCACCTGATACGTGCCGTAGAAGGTC
>JALWAP010000262.1 GCA_027016315.1 Anaerolineae bacterium
ATGAAGTCGGTTTGACCATCGGTCTCCAAAAGCATGGCAAGGAATTCATCGCCGCCATACCTTATCACCACATCGCTTGCCCTGAGCTCCCTCTTCAAGAACTGAGCAACCGCCTGGAGCACTTTGTCGCCAACCTGATGCCCGAATTTGTCGTTGATTTCCTTGAACCTGTCGATGTCGATCATAAGGAAGCCTATCGGGTGGGAATATCTCGACGACCTGTACAGTTCGTGCTCGATCACCTGGTTGAAATACCGCCGGTTGAACACACCCGTCAGCGGGTCCCGTATGGCCTGTTCTTTCAGATCGTTCTCGAGCCGAATCCGCTTTACCGCCTGGAAAGCGTGCCCCAGGAGGAGCTCAAGGAACCGCGCATCGTCTTCCTTGAAGGCATTCAGTACAGGCGAAGCCACCTGAAACACTCCGATGTCCCCAAAAGGTGCGCTGATGAGCGACCTAAAATAGTCCATGGTGAGTCTTGCCCCTGGCTCCTTTCGGGCATCACCTAACACGATTGTCTTTTTGGTGAAATAGGTTTTCGCCGCAATGCTGCTGACGCTGAGGGGCACGCTGACGCTTGCGCCTTCCGGAACGCCACCGCTGGTGGCTTTGACGACGAACCTTTCGTTTTCGACGATGTCCAGCGAGCAGAGACTGAAATTCAAAATGCTCTCTGCGGCCTTCACCGTAACCCTGTACACCTCCTCTTCGTCGTGAAGGGATTCCAGCTTCCTGGCAATCTCGTGCAGCTTTTCCAGTTTCCTCGACGACTCCCTCCACCTTGCCTCCGAGACCTTCCATTCCGTGATGTCCCTTGCAAAAACTATCCCTATCCTATGGCTGTTGGTCCGTGCAAACGCCACAGACAGCTCCACCGGCAGGTGCTCCCCTTCCTTGTTGACCGCTGTCACCTCCAGCCTGCGAACGCCGGAGCCATCGCCGCAGGAACCTTCGCCGAATGCATCGCGCACGGACTCCTCCATACTGGATTCCACCACCAGATTCACAAAATCCCTTCCGATCGCTTCCTCCTCCGTATATCCAAACACCTCTTCGGCGGCCTCGTTCCAGAAAGTGATCCGACACTTTTCGTCCATCACGGCGATCGCATCAGGCGCTGCCCGGCTGACTGTCTCGAAAAGGATCTGACTCTTCCTCAATGAATTCAGCGTACTCTGGTAGGCTTCCTTAATCCTGATCCTGTCGATTCCCAGGGAAATGTTATCTGCAATCTGTGTCAGAAGCCCCAGTTCCCCCGGCCCGAAGGCGTCAAGGTCCGAGGAATACACGTTTATAACCCCGATCACCTCTCCACCGAGCTTGAGGGGAATAGCTGCAGAGGATAGGAACCCGCGATGGATAGCTTCCTCCCTCCAAGGCAAGTATCGCGTGGATTCGGGAATGTTCCTTTCTACAGCTGGCTTCCCCTCACGGATAGCCCTACCGATGGGGCCACGGCCGAACTCGTCATTGCCCCAGGAGATCCGAATTACGTCCAGGTATCCCGTGCCCGCCTCGCCGGCCTGCGCCACGGGCACTACACTCTTCTCCTTATCGAACGATGGTATCCCTATCCAGGCAAACTTGTACTTCCCAATGCTTACCAGCAGATCACACGCTACCTGAAGGATTTCGTCTTCCGTATTCGCTTTCACCAAAGCCCGGCTGTAGCGAGATATCAGCTTGAGTGCCCGTTCCGTGCTCTCCAGCAGATGGATTGTCGTTGCCCCTCCTCCCAGGCCTTCCACTATGGCAGCCCTGTGGCATACGCCGTCCGATAGCAAAGAGACGATTTTCACGCTAACCGGAGCAGGAAGTTCTTCCCCTGCAAGCGTATAGGCATCGAACACCTCGAAGCAATAGGGGCTCTTTTCGCTGAGCCTGGAGCAGGGCTTCCCCAGGGGAATGTCTTTTCCAAACAGGTCCTGGAGGCTTTCGACGGAAGCGCCGCCCGACAGATACGTATCCAGGCCCACAACGTGCTCTATCCTCCCGTCTTTCTCGATTAGAACGGCAGGCTTCCTACCTTCGGCGTTCCGACGTTCGGCTTCTCCCCACCCCATGGGATTTCCTCCAGGCGTATCCGCAAGAGAGATCAACGTTCCCTACCACAGACCGATCGCAGGCTCCCTTCGCTTACAGCCGTCAGGGTATGGGACGAAGCGAAGGTAACGATCTATTGCGCCAAGTATAGGCACATTTCGCAGGATATCTTAACACTTAGCCTCTATCAGGTCAATTGAACCAAGCACGTGCGCCGAAAGTCCAACCACAGACCATCTGACAGATTCTGGCAGTCCCCATGGAAATGTGATAAACTTGGTCTGCAAGTTTCGGAGACTGTTCGTTTTGAGAATGTAGGTATCAGCAAGGGCACGAGTTTCCGAACGCGTCATCTCAGTCATCAACGTCCACGAAGGCCGAAACCAACCCGGCGTGCCTTCTGGTCGACGACCTTTGTTAAGGAGGTTGTTATGCTAAGGAAGAAGACGTCTTGGGGGATCGCTATTTCTGTATTTCTTTTGGTTCTTGTGGTGCTATCCGGTTGCACTCCTCCTGGGGGAACAGGGGAGGCGACGCCGACAGAATCCGTTTCCGGCCTGGGAGGAAAAGCGACGCCTACTGTGGCGCCTTCCGCCACTCCCGCGCCCACGGCCACGCCGAACCCGCTGGCTCCTCCGGTGCCGGTGAAAATATCCCCTCAACCCGGCGCCGAAATAGCAGCAGGGACGCCGATCGAGATAACGTTCAGCCGGGAAATCGATCCGGCCACGGCAAAAGCGGCGGTCAGGGTCGAGCCTGCGGTGAAAGGGAAGATCGTCGTCGAGGGTCGTACATTGAAATTCGAACCGGAGACGCAGCTCGAGCCGGGCGGGATGTACAAGCTCCTGATCTCCACTGACCTCAAGAGCAAGCACGGGACCCCGCTTTCCCACCCGCTTTACCTCTTCTTCCAATCCAGAAGCAACCTCCGGGTTAGCAAAGTGTCCCCTGCTCCCAACAGCAAGACAGTGGACCCGAAGTCCCCGATAACCATCGTGTTCAACAAACCGATCGTGCCACTGACCACGCTGGAGGAAAACCAGAAGCTTCCATCACCCATCACCATCGAACCTCCGGTCAAAGGGGAAGGCAGATGGATCAACACATCTGTCTATCGATTCGTCCCATCGGAGATGATGGATGCCGGGGCGACCTACGTGGTTACCGTCGATCCAAAACTGAAGGACACGCCCGGCGGGACTCTGACGAAGCCGGTTTCCTGGAAGTTCACCATACAGAAGCCGTTCGTCAAGAGTTTTATGCCGAGCGATGACATGATCGGGCCAAACCAGGTCTTCACAGCGACGTTCAACGTCCCCATGGACGAAGTCTCCGTTCGCTCCCATGTAGAGCTCGTCAACGACGAGACCCAGGAATCAGTCCCCGGGACGATCACGCTCAGCAAGAACATTACCATGACTTTCAAACCTTCGTCTCCGCTGGAAATGGGCACGGATTACACCCTCGTGGTGCACAAAGGTGCGAAGACCCTTTCCGGCAGGGGAGCAATCGAAAGGGATCAGGAAAGTGATTGGAGTGTCTACCCGGCACCTGCGATAGACGACACTGACCCCGAGGACGGGGAAGAAGGGTTTTCTCCACTGAAGCCGATCAAGATCTACGTAGAGGGCAACATCGACCCCGAGTATGTGGATGAAGACGTGATCATCGTCAAGCCCAATCCCAAAAACCTGGGGGTCTGGTACAACGATTACGACCAAGCGATCGTGGTCTTCTTCGAAAAGAGAGCAAACACCAGGTATACCATTACTGTGAAGAAGGACTTGCGCGACGCCTACGGGAACACCCTGGGCAAGGATTACACGTTTAGCTTCACCACCGGCAACTATCCTCCGCAGGCGACGTTGCTCCGCCCCAACAAGGTGTCCTTCTACAGCGCCTATGCCAAGCCCCCAAAGCTTCCGCTGCGGTATCGGAACGTCAAGACCGTTCACATGAAGCTCTACAAGCTTGGCAAGATCGCTCCGAAGACGCTCTGGGAGAAAGAATCGCTTGCCAGCTACGGCACCCTGGTCAAGGAATGGGATCAAAAGGTCAGGTTCCCTGACAGTGGGGAGTATCACGTGGACTTCATCCCGCTTACCGGAGCCGATGGCAGTGAGTTGAAGAACGGATTCTACTACGTGGAGATGCGGTTCGGGGAAAGCTCGCGGGAGCGTGACCGGATGATATTCATGCTCACGCCCTACAACGTGGTGATGAAGCGGAGCGCAACGACCGTGATGGTGTGGGTGACCGACCTGTACACCGGCGAGCCGGTCAAGAACCTGCCTCTGCAGCTCTACCTGGGAGATCAGGATACGTACATGACCGGCACTACCAACGAAATCGGCGTTTGGAAAGTGGATCTCAAGGAACCTCAACGCCCGTGGAAGATGATGGCCGTCACAGTCCATCCGAACTCGCCCGACGGGTTCGTGATCTCCTGGAACACGGGCATGGAGGGTTGGTCGTTCGGGTTCTACGGGCAATACTCGATTCCGGACAAGCACGCTGTGGACATCTACACCGACCGCCCAATCTACAGGCCGAATCAGACCATGCACTGGAAGGGGATCATCCGCCTCGACAACGACGGCCGGTATTCGCTTCCGCCGGTTGGAACCAAAGTCGATCTGAACATCTACGATCCGTCTCAGAACGTGGTCGTTTCCAAGACGCTCAAGACCAACGATATGGGCACCGTGAGCGGCAGTTTCGACATCCCGGAGAAAGCCCCGCTTGGGGATTACACCATCGAACTCAGCGTGGGCGACGAAAGCTTCGACCACGACTTCCTCGTGGCAGAGTACCGAAAGCCGCAATTCCACACGGAGATCACGACGGGCAAAACCGATTACGTCGATGGAGAGACCCTAAAAGCCAGGATGCACGCTGAATACTTCTTCGGCGGGCCGCTCAGCAACGCCAAAGTGGAATGGAGGATTGTTGCCCACGATGCTCCGTTCACCTGGAAGTGCCCCGTAACCCAGTCTTGCCCGGATTATCAGTTCGAGGAACAGCCCTGGTGGATCTTCGAGGAAGAGGAAGATTGGGACAGGGAGATCGCCAGCGGCACCGGGAAGACCGACGCCAACGGCAATTTCTTGCTGTCGGTGCCCGTCAAGATACCGAAGGCGAAGGTTGCGCAGCGCCTGACGGTAGAGTTCGATGTGCAAGGCCCGAACGGCATGTTCTCCGCCAGCAGGGCCTCCGTCAGGGTGCACAAAGGTGCCGTCTACGCCGGACTTGCCATAAATTCCTACGTGTACGAGAGCGGAAGCAAGGTTGGGGTCAAGTTCATCACCGTCGGGAACACCGGCAAAATCCTGCCGAACCAGAAATTCCGGTTCAACGTGATCAAGGAGGAGTGGGTCAACGTCAAGAAAGAGTCCAACGGCGCGGTGTACTGGACTTCGGAGGTCAAAGAAACGCCGGTTCTGACGGAGACCATAACCACCGGCGATGACGGAAAGGCTGACTACACGTTCCCAGTCGGGGGCTCGGGCGATTACAAGCTGGTTGCGACAGCCTCCGATCCCTCCGGGCATGAAACGCAAAGCTCGACGGAAATCTGGGTGTACGGAGGCGAATACACCCCCTGGCCCAGGTCGAACAATCACAAGATTCAGATCCTGCCGGACAAAGAGCAATACCGCCCGGGCGACCTTGCAAAGATAATGGTTATGACGCCCTACAGGAAGCCGGTTCGTGCTCTCGTGACCGTGGAGCGCAGCGGCATCCTGCACACAGAAGTCCGCACCCTGTACCGGAACAGCGAGGTGATCACTCTGAGGGTTCAGGACGACTACGTGCCGAACGTGTTCGTCTCTGTGGTCGTGGTTCAGGGCGGCAAGGACGACGAGGAAAAGATAGGCAGCGCTTACGTCGGTTACACCGAGCTGAAAGTCAGCGACGTGAAGAAGCGGCTCAAGATTTCGATCAAGGGGAGTGCGAGCAAAGTCGCCCCCAGGGACACCGTTACCTACACTGTGGAAGTCAGGGATTCTCAGGGCAACCCGGTCGATGCCGAACTTTCCGTGGCTGTTGTCGACAAGGCGGTCCTGCTGCTGAGCACGGAAGGCCTGCACACGCTGAGGGAGGCCTTCTACTCGGAGAGGGGGCTTGGGTTCGCCACCACCGTCTCCCTGTTCGACCAGATGGAGAAACTGCTGATCAGGGAGAGCAAAGAGAAAAAAGAGGCGCTTGCGGAGAAAGGCGGAGGCGGAGGAGGAGGGGCCACGGTTCGCCACTACTTCCCGGATAGCGCCTACTGGAATCCGACGCTCAGGACCGGGAAGGACGGGAAGGTTACTTTCTCGTTCAAGGTGCCGGACAACCTCACCACCTGGCAGGTGAAAGTCAAGGCGATAGACGCGGACACGCGGGTTGGCGAAGCGAAAACCGACCTCATGGTCAGCAAGCCGTTCATGGTGAAGCCTGCGTTGACCAGGTTCTTGACCGTGGGAGACGAACCTACCATCTCCGCGGTCATCTACAACCACACCGAGAAGAATTTGACCGGCAAGCTGAGCCTTTCCGTATCTGGAGCAACCATCGTCGGGGATGCTTCGAAGGCGTTCGAGCTGGAGCCTGGCAAGAACCTGAAGCTCGATTGGAAGCTGGACAAAGTCACCGGCGAAATCGACAAGGAAAGCGGGAAACGGGTTGTTTCCTTCTTGTGGAAAGGCAAGACGGATTCTGGCTTGCAGGACAACGTGCGCATCAAGATACCCGCGTACAACTACTCCACGCCCGAAACGAGCATGACCTCGGGCGTCGTGGGACCGGATTCCAAAGTCATGGAAAGCATACTGTTGCCCGACGTGAGCTGGCTGGACCCGTCGCAAGGTGAACTCCGGCTCCTGATGGAGCCTTCGCTGGCCGCGGCGATGAACGATGGGCTTTCCTACCTGAAGCATTACCCATATGAGTGCATCGAGCAGAAAGTGAGCCGGTTCCTGCCGAACATCTTCACCTACAGAGCCCTGAAGGAAAACGGGCTGGAGAACGAAGAGCTCCGGCAGCAACTGAGCAAGTCCATCAGCTCGACCTTGCTTCAACTGTACTCGCTGCAGCACAACGATGGAGGATGGGGCTGGTGGCCCTCCGATTCTGAGAGCAGCTCTTACATCACGGCCTACGCCCTCTGGGGTCTGATCTCGGCCAAGGAAAGCGGATTCCCGGTCTCCTCCAGGGTCATGTCCAGAGCTGCCAGATACATCCAGCTCGATCTCAGCCGCTCGTTCCATCGTCACGATACTTATCACCGGGACAAGGCCGCTTTCGAGATATTCGTGCTCAGCGAATACGATAGAATTGGAGGGCGGGTCAGCGGAGTCCTGGGATACGCGGTGAACCTCTACAAGTATCGATCGGAACTGGGGCTTGAGAGCAAAGCGCTGCTCGCCATGGCGATAAACGAACTCGATGGGCCGGAGGAACTCGTCACCGAATTGCTCAACGACATCGATGGCGCTGCGTTCATCAGCGGCTCCGGGATAAGCTGGCACGAGAAGGAAAACGACTTTTGGACGATGAACACCGACGTCAGGACCACGGCTGTCATCTTGGAAACGATGCTGAGGCTGCGTCCCAAAGATCGAACCCTGCCGATGGTCGTCCGGTGGCTGATGACGGTGCGTGATGACGGACACTGGAAGACGACCCAGGAGACCGCGTGGTCCATCATCGCCCTGAGCGATTGGATGAGGATCAGCGGTGAGCTACATCCGGCCTATTCCGCTTCCGTTAAACTCAACGGCAAAAACTGGTGGCACAAAGACGTGTCCGATAGAGACGTGAAGACCACGTTCGAGCTGAGCAAAGCGGTGAAGGATTTGCTCAAGGAAAACCTTGTGGAAATGGAGCGGAAAGCGGACATCAACGGGCAGGACAAAGGGATGCTGTATTACACGATGGCGCTGAAAGCGTTCGTGCGGGCCGACAAAGTCAAGCCCGCCAACAGAGGGTTCTTCGTCACCAGGGAGTACACGCTCCTCTCCAATCCGAAGAAGCCGATCTCCAGCGCACACGTGGGCGACATCATAGACGTTAAGCTCACGGTGGTCGTGCCGAAGGAAATGGACTTCGTGATGCTGGAAGACCCAATCCCGGCCGGCACCGAGCCTTTGAACACTCGCCTGAGGACGACCACCAGCCGGGCGACCGGTGTCACCCAGGAAGACGAGGATTGGTGGTGGATATGGGAGCCGGATCACGTGGAGATGCACGACGAAAAAGTCTCCATATTCTCGTCGTGGATGGATTCCGGCAGCCATGAGTTCCACTACCAGATCAGGGCGACGATTCCAGGGAAGTACCTGGTGCCGCCTGCGACGGCATCCGAAATGTACTTCCCGGACGTGTTCGGGAGGACTAGCGGCACCGCCTTTGTGGTGTCTCCGTGAGACTCCCGGCTTGATCCGATTGGTGCCATAGGCGGTGCGCGGCTTTTCGTAGACTGTACTTCAGAGAGTACGCCATTGCAGGGGCGGGGTGGCGAACCCGCCCCTCTACAACTTTGCTTCGGCATCAACACAGAAGCGCCTGTCCGATCTGATCGACACCGGCCAACGTGCCCAAGCCATCCACGCATTCAGATCACGACCCTGCAGTGAAGCTCGAGCAGACGCACAATTAACGCAAACCCTCTATAAAGCATTACATCCCGATACGGGAATCTTCACTCTGAGAAAAGCATCTTACAAATTTGGTAAGCTTTGTTGCAATACTTGCAACAAACACTTGTTACAATACTGACGGCTTAACCGAGAATAACGGGAGAGATCGCAGAATAACAAGGGGAACATCAATGGGAAGGGCAATGACGAAAGCAGAAAGACTCAGAGAGATGGAGCGGCTGTACTACACTCGCGCATACAGCGACGCCGAGATGGCCCAACGCCTCGGTGTAGACAGAACGACGGTCTACAGGGATCGTCTTGAACTAGAAGAAAAAGTACCTTTCGTCCAGGAATCCCACGGTAAATGGCGCATAGACAGGCAACGCTACCTTTCCAACATTCGCGTGAACATTCAAGAAGCACTCATCCTCTACATAGCATCTCGCCGGGAGATCCGCCGCGTGAGAGGTGGCTATCGGTCTATGGCCAGCGCTCTGGAGAAGCTGGCCTTCGCGCTTCGCAGCCCGATGACCGAGAGACTCGTGAAATCGGCGGAGGCGGTCCTGGCCGTGAAAGCGGATGTCCGGCGTGAAAAGGTCTTCGACGTAGTTGCCCGTGCCTGGTCCGACCGACTTCGCCTACGGCTGCGTTATCAGGGATTGGAAACTCGCAAACCTTACCGGGACAGGGTCAGCCCTTACCTCATCGAACCATCCCCCTGGAGCGACAGCGTGTACCTCATCGGGTACAGCGATGTCTTCGCCGGAATCGCGACGTATCGTCTCGACCGCATCCTGGAGGCTCACCTGACCTCGGAGGGCTTCGATCTGCCGGAGGATTTCGACGAGGAGAAATTGCTCCAGTTCGCCTGGGGGATATGGCGGAGCGAGGAAGCTCCTGAGACGGTAGTGCTGAAATTCAAACCAGGCACGGCAGCCAAACGGCTGCTGGAGAGCGTGTGGCATCCACTGGAAAAAGTGGAACGGCTGGAAGACGGGAGTTGCATCTGGAAAGCCCCCATCGCCGAGCCTCGGGAGATGCTTCCCTGGATACGCGGCTGGGGCGCAGACGTGGAAGTGCTGGCACCGGAGGAACTGCGAGCGGAACTGCGGCGGGAAGCCCGTCGTCTGAGCGAGCTATACCTTCCGAACGAGGTACGTGAAAGACCAGCTCGGTACCTCCTTTGGGCCAAGGCACGGCAGGAAAGCGGCGACATACACCCCCTGATCTACCACATGATAGACGTGGGCGAGGTAGCGATGGCTTTGTGGAAAGAAGTGATCCCGGAAAGCGAGCGCCGGAGGATCTCAGACGTCCTTGGATTACCGCAAAAAGAATGCGGAAAGTTCCTGGCCTTCCTTGCAGCCACCCACGACCTGGGAAAGGCAAGCCCTGGATTCCAAGACAAGTTCCACGAGTACGCCCGGCGCGAATTGGCACCACTCGGCTTCGATTTCCCGGCCGGCACCGCGCCTCATGGAACCGTGTCCACTGTCGCGCTGCGAACGCTGTTGAAGGAAGAACTGGGGATGGACAGGTGGGATGCCGTTTTGCTCGCACACGTCGTCGGCGGGCATCACGGGGCTTGGCCCAGCTCCGCGGACATCCTGAACCTGTACTCTGACGACCTCGGCGGTTCCCTCTGGGAAGAAGTGCGCCGTCTGCTTTTCCTCGACCTGCTCCGCGCTTTCGATCCACCCAAAGGCGTGACATTGCCCGGCGACGCTCCTCTCCGGAATGGGCTGCTCATCTGGATTTCCGGTCTGGTCACAGCGGCGGATTGGATTGGCTCCATGGACGACTTCTTCCCGTATGAGGACAGGTTCTTTCCACCGGAAGAATACACCGCTATAGCGAAGAAAAGAGCAGATCAGGCGCTGGAAGGCATTGGATGGACCTGGCAGGGGACGTCCGGCGAGGTGATGTCTTTCGAGGACATGTTCCCGTTTCCACCCAATGCTATCCAATCGGAGGTCATGAGCCTGACCAAAGACCTGCCTCACCCGTCCATGGTACTCATTGAAGCTCCTACCGGCATCGGTAAGACGGAGATGGCCTTCTACCTTGCGGACACGTGGCTCCAGGCTTACGGAGGAAGGGGAATCTACGTTGCCATGCCCACCCAGGCTACCAGCAACCAGATGTTCGACCGTACCCGTGATTTCCTGCTGAAGCGATACCCTCACAAGCTGCTGAACCTCCACCTGGCACATGGGAACGCA
The DNA here is from genome assembly GCA_027016315.1 of Anaerolineae bacterium. Classification (GTDB taxonomy): domain Bacteria; phylum Chloroflexota; class Anaerolineae; order S016-19; family S016-19; genus S016-19. The sequence continues at coordinate 10,892 of JALWAP010000262.1, forward strand.
GCGTGGACGGATCAAATGGCCTCTCTGGAGGTGCTGCCGGTGGGAGAAACGCTGGACGAAGGCGTTGCTGCGATGCAGTGGTTCCTCCCTCGGAAGCGGACGCTCCTGGCGCCTTTCGGCGTGGGGACGGTGGACCAGGCGCTGATGAGCGTCCTCCAGGCACGGCATTTCTTCCTGAGGATGTTCGGCTTGGCAAACAAAGTGGTCGTGTTCGACGAGGTGCACGCTTACGACACGTACATGTCCAGGCTTTTCCAGCGACTGCTGGGCTGGCTGCACACCATCGGCGCTTCGGTTGTGATCCTCTCGGCGACGCTCCCCAAGAAGACGCGGGAACGCCTGGTTTCCGCTTACCTGGGTGAGGAAAGCTCGGTGGATCTTCCGGACGTGGGATACCCGAGGCTTACCGTCGTCGGTCCTCAGGGGATCAGGGTTCATCAGCTGCCCTCTTTGGAAGACCGAACCATCCGTTTGTCCTGGATACCCAGCAATCCCCAGGAGATAGCGGATTTGCTCAGGTCGAAGCTGAAAGATGGGGGTTGCGCCGCGGTCGTCTGCAACACAGTGGCCGAGGCACAGGATGTCTACGAAACGCTTCGGGAGGCCGGACTGGTGGAGAAAGAGAACTTGATGTTATTCCACGCACAGATGCCGTTCGCGTGGAGGAAGGAGGTGGAAAGCCGGGTGCTCGATGCGTTTGGCAAAAACGGGCACAGGCCCCACAAAGCGATTGTGGTGGCAACGCAGGTCATCGAGCAGAGCCTGGACCTGGACTTCGACCTGATGGTCAGTGCCCTGGCACCGATAGATCTGCTCATCCAGAGGGCCGGGCGTCTTCACCGCCACGAGCGGGAAAGCCGTCCCCGAGGGCTGGAGACCCCGCAGCTTTTCATCCTCCGCCCAGATGGCGACCTGGGATCCCCGAATTTCGGGCGAAGCGTTTACGTGTACGAAAAGTACGTTCTGTGGCAGACCTGGCGGGCGCTGGATGGAAAGGATGCCCTCACCCTACCCGCCGAAACGGATTCCCTCATCGAGGCAGTGTACGGGGACGAGGATTTCGACTCGCTGCCGGAGCCGCTGTCTAGTAAGATAAGTAAGGCTTATGATAAAATGATGCGATATTTCCAGGAAGCTGAGTTAATAGCAAACAACCGATTGATACCGAGACCTTCAAATGAACGTTTGGTTACTCACCCTCTGGCCGATTTGAAAGAGGATGAAGACCCTGGTCTCCACCAGGATTTGCAAGCTCTGACCCGGCTGATCCAACCTGGGGTGCGTTTGGTATGCTTGCATTGGACGCTAAACGGGTTGAATACAGAGCCTGATGGCAGCGGCGTCACGGTCGATTTGAACGTGAAGCCGTCGGGAGAAGTGTTAAAGGAGTTACTCCAGCACGTGGTTTCTGTACACAACCCTCCCGTAGCAAAATATTTCGTCCGGAAAGGAACTCTTCCTCATTGGCAAGAAACGGGCGTCTTGAGGCATCTTTACCCTGTAGTATTTCGCCAGGGCCTCTGTCGTTTGGAAGGCATAAATCGTGTGTTGTTCCTAGATAGAACTCTTGGTTTGAGAATTGTTAAGGAGGAATCGTAACTATGAGGGTACAATCTCCGGCATTTGACTTGATTAAGGAGCCATGGATCCCCTGCCTCCGCCCGGATGGGAGTGTAGAGCAAGTAGGCTTGAAAGAAGCTCTGACCCGCTCGTCTGAATTCTTGGCTGTGGTAGGCGAAACCCCGCTGGTAACGGCTTCTATGTATCGTTTATTGTTGGCCGTATTGCACCGCGTGGTCGACGGACCGCAAACGGCTGACGACTGGATTTCTTTGTGGCAGTCTGAGCGCTTGGACCCGGGTCGAGTGAACGCATATTTCCGAAAATGGAGCGACAGATTTTACTTGTTCCATCCTGACCATCCGTTTTACCAGTGGCCAGACGATCGTGTAGACCAGAAATCAATTAGAATACTTCGGGGGGAGTTTTCGCACGGTGAGAATGCCACTTTGTTTGACCACTCTACAAAAGAACGCTCTACCAAATGGCCTCCGGCTGTCGCGGCTAGGGCTCTGTTATCTGCGCAGAACTTTGGCGTAGCTGGGTCATGCCATCCTAAACTCAAACTCTATTTTAGCCATTCGCCCCTGGCAAAAGGCGTCTTCTTCCTTCTGGGTGGCAACTCTCTGTTCCAGACGCTGCTTTTCAATCTTCTGCCCTACGCCTACATTGAAGATAGGTTTATGGGATTTGGTCTTCCTGTTTGGGAAGTGGACAATCCTTTTATGTCCAATCGTTCTGTCCCTCTGGGATATCTAGACTATCTCACATGGCCCAGCAGAAAAATTATGTTGCTTCCGGAGAAAGATACCTCTGGATATTTCGTTGAGCATGTGACGATCTCACCTGGTCTTTCGTTGCCGGACCACATATTTGACCCCATGAAGCATTTCATTTCTAGCAGATCAAAAGGCTGGACAGTGACGAGGTTCCAAGAAAATAGGGCGTTGTGGCGAGACAGTGCTGTGCTCCTGGAGTTGAAGGATCGATCTGCAGTCAAGGCACCAGTGGGATTTCACTTGATGGCAGATATGATCGCTGAGTACGGCGTCCTGCCGGAAGATATTGAGTTCCGAATCATAGCGCTAGGTATGGCTGCGGGGCCTATAGATTCAGAGAGAAAGGCAAAAGCCGGTAAGATTCATTTTTACCGCCATGAAACGATGTCCTTGCCGGGAAAGTATTTCGAGGATAGGGACCTCTTGTTGAAGCTATCTGGGGCCCTAGAGAAAGCAGAAACATTGGGAAGAAGCCTTAACATTGCAGCTTATCACTTCGCCCTTTTCACAATCGCTCCGCGTTACGTAGACAAAGACCTAACAAAGGTAAAGATTGATAAGCTGAGTAGGGATGCTGCTGGCGACGTGCTGTCTCATTGGGCTGTGGGTCGGCGTTACTGGACCTCGCTTGAAATACATTTTCATAAGCTGTTGAGAGACTTGCCCAACGGCGACGCCGCTCTGGAGAGATGGAATGAGGCACTTGTCCGGTCATCTCGTGAAAGCTTTGACTACGTAGAAAGGCATATGAGTGGTAGCGTGCGTTTCTGGCATGCTGCGGTCAGACCGCGCCGAGAGTTGGAAAGCAAACTGAGGAAACTATTTATGTAGGAGAACCGTTGAAAAGACCTTGAAAGGAGAGAGACATGACAGAACCCAATCTACATCCATTCATCGAGTATCTTTACTCCCTGGCTGAACGCCAGGATCGTGCGGCGCTCGCAGCGCTGCGCCGAGGGTTGGGGAAGCCACCAGGCACCGTCCCGGACATGTATCCCTATGTCGTGCCCTGGCTTCCCGCGGACCTTTACCGGAGTGAGGAAGCGGCGTACTACCTCGTGGCAGCGCTGTTCGCTTTCCACCCGTCCCACACGGATCAGGGAAACATGGGGGATCACATGGCGGCGGCGAGGGACGAAGGAAACAACGACTCTCTGGAGCGTCGTTTCGTAGCGCTGCTTTCGGCGCACCCGGATGACCTTCCGGACTACCTTAGGCAGGCGGTGAGCTTTCTGCGTTCCAAAGAAATCCCCATCAACTGGGAGCGGCTCTTTCGGGATCTGAAGCTATGGGGACACCCGGAACGAGGCGATCAGATCCGCAAGCAATGGGCTGCATCGTTCTGGAGGTACAGGAAGCCCGAAGAAGAATGAAGTTTCTGGTCACACATGCCTGGCGAGAGAACGCCGGCAGATAGCAAACCCCCGTCGCTGAGACGGAATGAATGAAAAAAACGAAAGGAGAGGAGACCATGTTTATCGAATTACACATGATTCAGAGTTTTGCACCTTCCAACTTGAATCGGGATGACACGGGCAACCCAAAGGACACGGAGTTCGGCGGAGTGAGGCGTGCCCGCATATCTTCTCAGTCACTCAAGCGTGCCATCCGGTTGAATCCAGCATTCAAGGAATCCACAGGCGTGAAACCAGCCGTAAGGACAAGGTTGCTGGCTCGGAAGCTGGCGGAAAAGCTGATCGAAGCTGGAAAGCCAAGAGATGAAGCCGACGCCGTAGCCCAAGCGTTTGCCGCCGAGTATTCCGGCAAGATGGACAAAGGGCACACCAGCGTCCTGCTATACCTGAGCGATGACGAAATCCAGATGATGGCCGACGGGCTGATCGCACAGTGGGATGAAATGCTGGCAGCAGCCACCAATCCCGGCGACAAGAAAAACAAGTCCGACTCGCCGTTTGCTCCGCTGGTGAAAAAGCTCATCAAAGAGACGAAAAATCGCACCAGCGCGCCGGACATTGCCTTGTTTGGCCGCATGTTAGCCGACAAGCCGGACCTGAACCTGGACGCGGCGTGCCAGGTAGCCCATGCCATCTCCACCCATCGCGTCAGCATGGAGATAGATTTCTTCACGGCCGTGGATGATCTCCAGGAGGAATCCGAAACCGGGGCCGGCATGATGGGAGTAACTCCATTCAACAGCGCCTGTTTCTACCGCTATGCCCGCATAGACTGGGACCAACTGGTGAAGAACCTGGACGGCGACGTGGACCTGGCCCGGAAGACCGTCGAGGGATTCCTGAAGGCTTCCCTGAGGGCCATACCTACCGGCAAGCAGAATTCCTTCGCTGCTCAGAACCCTCCGAGCCTGGCGCTGGCCGTCGTCCGAGATGATGGGATGAGCTGGTCCCTTGCCAACGCGTTCGAGAAACCAGTACGCCCCAGAAACGATGGCGGCTACGTGGTTCCCTCCATCGAAAGACTGGATGGGTATTGGGGACGCCTTACGAAGGTTTACGGCGGGGATCCAAAGCCGTTCGTCCTGCAGCTCGAGGAAGAACCGCCCCTGAAATCCCTGGCGGGTGCCGAGCAGCCGAACGCGGAAAAGTGGGTGCAGGCAGTGCTGAACGAACTGCCCAAGGAGTGAGGCTTATGCACACTTTGCTACTGAGGCTCAAAGGACCAATGCAGTCGTGGGGAGTCCAGAGCCTGTTCACGGTGCGGGATACCGGCAGGGAGCCGTCCAAGAGCGGGGTGATTGGATTGCTGTGCGCCGCGCTGGGGCGTCCCCGCACCGCTCCGCTGGATGACCTGGTTCGGATGAGGATGGGAGTCCGGGTGGACCGGGAAGGGCGGGTAGAGATGGATTATCACACCGCCATGAACGTGCTCAAGGCAAGCGGCGGGATCAAAGAGACAGAAGTTTCCCGGCGCTACTACCTGGCCGATGCCGCCTTCCTCGTGGGCTTGGAATCCGGCGACCTCGACCTGCTCCGGCAGCTGCACGATGCCCTGCACGATCCGGTCTGGCCGCTGTACCTGGGCAGAAAGGCTTTCGTGCCGGGGGAACCGGTGTGGCTGGAAGATGGGCTGCGCGAGGGTGAGGACCTGCTCCACGCGCTCCAGACCTACCCCTACATCGGGCTGGAACCCGCGCCAGAACGGGTCCGCGTCGCCATCGAAGATGAAAATGGGGAGATCGTCCGGCCCGATACGCCGGTCTCGTTCGCCGAACGGACGTTTGCTCCCCGGCGTGTACGAATGGACTTCATCCCGACTTCGCCGGTTAGAAAGGAGGTGGCGTGATGTACCTTTCCAGGCTCTTGATCAACCCGAGAAGCCGCCGGGCCCAGCGTGACCTGAGCGACATGTACGAGCTCCACCGGACCATCATGCGTGGATTCCCGGAACGCGTCCCTCCCGACGAAAGGGTCCTGTACAGATTGGAAATTTCCCCTCGCACGGGAGCGGCAGTGGTCCTGGTGCAGTCCAAGAGCAGGCCGAACTGGCAGTATGTGGATAAGGGAGGGTCATACTTTCTTTCCGCGCCCCAGGTCAAACCGTTCGAGGTAAAGGTCAGGGAAGGGCAGATGTTGCGCTTCCGGCTCCACGCCAATCCAACCGTCAAGACCTGGAGCAGAACCACGGGCAAGAAAACGCGCGTTCCTCTGGTCAGAGAGGAAAGGCAGATCGCATGGCTGGTTCGCAAAGGCGAGCAAAGCGGCTTCCGGGTTGTGACCGATGAGACGGGATTGCCTCTGGTGCGTATCGTCAAAGTGGGAGAGAGGAGTGGCTGGTCTCGGAGCGAGGGGAAGAAAAACCGTCTGCTGATCTACATCGTTCAGTTCGACGGATTCCTGGAGGTCACGGATCCTGATAAGTTCCTGGAATCCGTGAAGTCAGGCATTGGACCGGCGAAGGGGTTCGGATGTGGCTTGCTCTCACTGTCCCGTTGGTGAGGAGGCTTCCCGGGCAAGGGTGAGAACCCTTAGCAACACGGACGGCACCTTAACAACCGAAGACTTTGCATTCTGGGATGGAGGAACGAGATGACAATTCGCGATTTGCACGAGCTTCCGAAGTTCCGCGACGGTCTCTCGTACCTGTACCTGGAGCACTGCATCGTGGACCGCAGGTACAAGGCCGTGGAAGCGATAGACAAGAACGGCAGAACGATGATTCCTGCTGCGTCCCTGGCCGTGCTGATGTTAGGGCCAGGGACGAGCATCACCCACGAAGCAGTGAAAACGCTGGTGGAGAATGGTTGCTCTATCCTGTGGACTGGAGAGGAAGGTGTTCGAATGTATGCCAGCGGTCTCGGTGAAACCCGCAAAGCGTACCACTTGCAACGTCAGGCCGAATTAGTGTCTAACCCTGCCACCCGGCTGCAAGTGGCGCTGCGAATGTACGAGATGAGGTTTGGGAGGAAGCTGGAGCCAGGGCTCTCCATGGAGCAGATTCGCGGATTCGAAGGGCGGCGCGTCAGAGATGCCTACGCCAGAGCCAGCCGGGAGTATGGGGTTCCATGGAACGGCAGGAAGTACGACAGGCAGAATTGGGGAGCCGGAGATCCCATCAACCGGGCCATTTCGGCTGCCAGCGCATGCATGAACGGCCTAAGTCATGCAGCCATCGTTTCCTCCGGATACTCGCCTGGACTGGGCTTCATCCACACAGGCAAACAGCTCTCCTTTGTGTTCGATATCGCCGATCTTTACAAAACGGAGATTACCATACCGCTGGCGTTCCGGGTTACTGCGGAGAGCACGGACGGGCTGGAGGTCAGAGTGAGAAAAGCGGCCAGGGAAATGTTCCGTGAGCACAGGCTGTTGTCCCGGATAGTGGACGACATCGAAAAAGTGCTGGACCTGTCCAGGGATGTGCTGGAAGCTGGAGAAGAACTGGACAGCGACCCAGCGAAGCCTGAACCTTGGTGGGAACCGCCTCCTGAGTTGGTCAACGAGGAGATAGCAACATGATAGTGTTCGTCCTGGAGAAAGTGCCAGCCTCCCTGAGGGGAGAACTCACCAGATGGCTGGTCGAACCCTACCCCGGCGTCTTCGTGGGGCATGTCTCGGCTCTGGTCAGGGAAAAGTTGTGGGTGAAGGTTTGTTCAAACCTTCGAGGGGGTGGGGCGCTGGTTGCGTGGAGCACAAACAACGAGCAAAGATTCAAAATGGATCTATGCGGCGACACAACCCGACGCATTGTCGATTTCGATGGGCTTCAATTGATTCAAGTACCCCACTCCCCAAAAAGGGGGTGATTTTAGGGTTTTCCCCACGCGCGTGGGGGTGAACCGTCGAGCGCAGACTCACCCATTCGCCGGATGCCGTTTTCCCCACGCGCGTGGGGGTGAACCGGGGCCGCCGAAGGAGGCGAAGGCGAAGCCGCTGTTTTCCCCACGCGCGTGGGGGTGAACCGGCTTTTCTGCGGCGATGGAGCAATTGCAAGGCGTTTTCCCCACGCGCGTGGGGGTGAACCAGGCACCATCGAGGCGCTGCTCATCAACGTGGGGGTTTTCCCCACGCGCGTGGGGGTGAACCGCATCGCCATTCCACTGCAATATCGGCCACTTTGTTTTCCCCACGCGCGTGGGGGTGAACCGGATTGGGGACTCCCTCCAGCGGAGCGGGAGTAGTTTTCCCCACGCGCGTGGGGGTGAACCGGTTGTAAGACATCTTCGCCTCCGAAAGAGCAAGTTTTCCCCACGCGCGTGGGGGTGAACCGCACGTGCGACGCGTGGTTATTGAGGAAACCGCGTTTTCCCCACGCGCGTGGGGGTGAACCGGTACGGCTTGGGTAAATGCTTCGCCACGACAAGTTTTCCCCACGCGCGTGGGGGTGAACCGAACAGGAGCGGGTGAACGGGCGGGACAAGCTGCGTTTTCCCCACGCGCGTGGGGGTGAACCAGATGTCGGCAACCGCAATCGTCAAGAAACGGAGTTTTCCCCACGCGCGTGGGGGTGAACCGCCGGGCCAGGCGGTGGCAACAGGGGCAGTGG
>JALWAP010000263.1:0-375 GCA_027016315.1 Anaerolineae bacterium
CTGTACGCGGTGCTGGCAGCGTTGGGCATCGTCGTGGCTCTGTCGGGGTGCGCTGCTGTGAAGAAAGACGGTAGTCCCGTTGGCAAGATGGACGGGGCGATACCAGTTCCAGCTGCTGTGCGGTCGGAATGCAGATGGAATCACGTCGACGAACTGGGTCCTTTACAGTTCCAGAAGGCGCCGCGCGACTTCACGGCATTCCACACTGGTTGGCACAGGCTTGCATTCTGCCCGGAAGGAACGCTTGATGTGAACGTTCTCGAATACGATAGCCCAGAGGAAGTCGGGAAAGCAGTTGACGCTCTGCTTCGCTCTCTCCCGGTGGACTCACCGGCTGTGGAACTCTCTGGCAGTTGCGCCGGAAAGGGCTTGAGG
>JALWAP010000263.1:385-1808 GCA_027016315.1 Anaerolineae bacterium
GCCTTGAAGCGTATTCGGTCGTTTCTGGAGGGATACGCTTGCAGGTAATCCGCAGCCCGAAGGTTGCTGGTGTGGGCAGACGGACGCGGATCGGCTCTGGCTTGCTTCGTTCCTGTGCAAGGTGAGTTCAGTCGGCAAGCGTGGCTGACTTAGAATGGAATGCCCCGTGGCACGCGCCTTCGCGGTTCTGAGTAAGTCCACAGTAGAAGCGCAGTGAGCCAACGGTCTTGTCTGCTCAAGTCATTTCATGTCTGGGAGGGTTGAGAGTGCGAAAGAAGTCTGCCGTGTTGGTAATTTTGTTGTTGGTGGTTCTCCTGGCAAGTGCCTGTGCATCTTCGAGAATCCCTCCCGCAAGCGAAATAGCGGTGCATCTGAGGAATGGTGAAGATCGATTTCATGCCGTGGTGGAAGCTTACTCCAAAGGCATTGATAGGTTCAGTGGAAAAGACTCTTCTGGTCTTCGGGTGGTAATCGAGGAGTGGGTGGATGGACCAGATAGGATGAAGCTGGTGTACAAAGAAGGTCCGAATTATCTTAAAGGCCGCGTGGCTGTTGTCAGCGGTGACGAGGCATGGTGGTACCACCCACGGGAGAATTTGTACCTCAAAATCCGGGTAAGCGATATGAGCTTTGGCCCGTTTTCCCCGAGGCTCACGCGCGGGGTGGTGGAATATGCTTTGGAAGAATGCGATTTCAAAAGGCCAACCGAAGCTACTATGGCCGGAAGGCAGGTCTTCAAGCTGGAGGCGATCCCGAAAGAAAGCGCCTTAGAGAGCGACTTTTCGGACGCCCCGTCAGAAATCACGTTCTGGATCGACAGGGTAACGTGGAATGTCCTGGGCTGGAAGTGGAGCGCGGCTACAGGGGAAATGCGCTTGTTCACTAAATCGATTGAGTACAATCCTCGCTTTCCGGCAGGCACTTTCGAGTTCCGGCCTCCTGTTGGAGCGAGAAAAGTTCATGCGCCCAATTTGCTTCCCGTAAGCCTCGGCGAAGCGGATGTGACGGTGGGGTTTCACGTGCTGAGACCTTCCCGACTTCCAGAAAAAGCCAAGCTGCTAATGATCGGCGCCATACCTTCTGTTGAGGAGGACGGCGGCAGTATAATTATGGAGTATGGGCGTGAGGGCCTGGAGAATTTCATCGTTACGGAGACAAAGGTCCCCAAGGACGTGGACGTGAAATCCCTGCTCCCGTCCGGCGCTGAAGCCGAAAGTGTAAAGGTGCGGGGAAAAGAGGCGGTGTTGACTGGTAGCACAAACGGTTCCCCTACCCTGCAATGGATCGAAGATGATGTTATGATCTCCATAAGTGGTCCGTTGAAAAGAGACGCCATGCTTCGTATAGCGGAATCGATGAAATGAGCGGCAAAAACGATGTTGGGCATATGACTTTCGACGGCGCTCCACCGGGTGGTCGGGGA
>JALWAP010000264.1 GCA_027016315.1 Anaerolineae bacterium
CTTTTCCCGAGCCAGTGGATCAGGAACGGGCAGTGGCTGTTGCGGGATAGGACGATGGTTCCGCTTTCTGTGTCCACGGTCATTATGGCAAGGGTGGCGGAGACTTTCCCTTTGCGGTACATCCTCAGGTAATCGTGTGCAGCCCTTGCCGCCGCTCCATCCCTGACCCCCTCCGCGAGCAGAGATGTGACTTTGTGGACCACCAGGTTGCTGATCAGCTTGGCTGGTTTCCCGCTCCTTTGCCCATCGGCGATCACCGCGGAGATACCGCCGCCGGGCCTTTCCACTACTTCGACGGTATCGCCGCTTTCGGAGACCGCATATTTCGCCACCTTGGAGACCGCTATTTCGACTTTCAGGTGTTTCATCGTGTGGGGGTGCTCCTTTCCTGCCGGACGGTGCAACATCCGAAGAAGTCGGCAGCGAGGGCGCCTGCCAGAAGAATCAACCCGATGACCTGCTCCGTCCGTAAGCCGCCAATCGTGGTGCCCGGGTTCGCCCTGAACGCGCCTACGAAAAGCATGATTGCCCCGGCTCCGCCCAGGAACAACAGGGTTTGCTCGCCGGTCGAGGCTTTCTTCCTGCGTAGCCACAGCGCCAGGAACAGGACGAGCACGCCGACCATGTAGTAAATCTGGGTGGGGTGTCTTTGGGCACCCCACAGGTCTATCCCCCACGGGAGACTTGTAGGCGATCCATACGCATCACCGCTCGCCAGGTCGCCCAGGCTCACCAGCGCCCACGCGAGCGCTGCCCCCGGGGAAAGGGCGTCCGCCAAAAGCAACATCGGAATCCCATTGAGCCGGGCGTAGACCACCCAGGTCAGGAGCACCGCCAGCAACGCGGGCCAGAGGACGAAAGTGTTGGTGTTCAGGGAAAGCGCCTGGGGAAGGTCGCCTTTGTAGGAGTGCCAGTTGAAGGCTACGTGAGCTGCTCTACCGACCACTATCCCGACAATGATGGAGTAGAATCCAATGTCCCAAATCTTTTCGCCTCTCAGCCCCAGCCTTCTGGCCTCTTTTTCGCCGAGCCACAGGAACACGTACAAAGCCACCAGCAGCATGAACGGCTTGACAGGGAACTGCACAGGTCCTAGCTGTATGGTTGGAAACATCTCATCTCCTCGAATCGATGGTATCCGTCACCTGCAATCGCCCCGAGGGGCGTCAGGTTCGGGGAAATAGGTGCGGGCGTCGATGCCGTGCGTCCAGAAAGTAGGGAACGTCGGCACGCCTTCCACTTCTGCCCAGAAGTGAATCTTGTTCTTGGGATCCCTTGCCGGGCTGACGACCACATCGTTGAAATCCCAGACCGGGTATTTCAACCCCTGGGATTTCACCACCCTTTTCGTACCTTCCCCGACTTTGACCCCGACATCGTTGTTCAGCGCCCGGTAGAGGAACACCCTGGGTTCCCAATCGACCGGCACCGACGCGACCGTCCCGTGGGCAAAGAGAGCCACTGTGACGTTGGCGAGGTCGGCTTCTTCCACAGGGGCGTCGTCGTGGGGCCATACGATCTGCACCCGGGCGTCCACGGTTTCGGGAGGTGTGTCGAGCACCTCGGTGGGTTCCATCGGATTAGGCAGCCGGGTTCTGGCATCCGCCCCATGTACCCACACGTTCGAGAACACCTCCCCGCCTTCGACCCTGACCTGGAAATAGAGCTTGCTGAGCGGGTTTTGCGCTGCGCTGACGTCGATGTCGTTGAAATCCCACACCGGCAAGAGCCTTCCCCCGAAATCCGCCATCCGGCGCTTCCCGATGGCTACCAGGTCGACCGGTTCGTTGTCGAGCGCCGCCCACAGGGAGACGGTGCGGTCGAATTCGCAAGGGACGGAAAGCGTGCTCCCGTGGTAAAAGAGGAAGGCAGTGATGTTGGCTTTGTCCGCCTTCTCCACCGGCGCTCCCCCGTGCGGCCACACGATCTCCACTTTCGCATCGATCCTGTCATAGCGCAGCCTGAGGTCGATTTCCTGTCCCGGCTCTGCCTGGAACCTCAGAATCTCGCCTTTCTGCTCCGGGCGGGAAGTGGTTCCGAACAAGTAGAACGTGGCCGAGGGGTGTACGCCCATCAGCTTGAAAGGATTCACTTCTACGAGGCCCTCTCCGGTCGAGACTATTTTCATTTCGCCGGGGCGTTTCCACCACGCGAGCAACTGGCTCGGGGCTTTCACGCTCGAGCGCAATGTCTGGTCGCCGATTTCGCCTTCGCCACTGAGGAACCTGGCGTCTTCGGCCTCGAACCGATAGATCATGTTGTCGCTTTCCTCGGCCAGGGATAGCTCGCCGACCGGTCCAATCGACCGCGTGGCGTATGCTCCGATCGCCGCCCCGGCGAACACCGACGGCTTCGGGCTACCATCGACGCGATACAGCCCGAAGGAGCGCTCTTCCGGGTTCGAGCCGGATGGAAGATCGACCAGCATCCACTTTGCTCCTCCGGCAAACCCCGACGAAAGCAAGTGTAGCCATGTGGCGCTTTCTGCCACGGATGCCCACTCCTCCGCCATCTTGTGGGTGGAGTAGCCGAATTCCTCGAGGAGGAGCGGCTTCTTCGGGAAGATCTCCCGCAGGGCGTCCAGTAGCTTCATCCTGAATTCGAACAGGACGGGGCGCGCCGGAGGGTAGGATCGGAGGTAGACGTGCAGTGAAAGGATGTCCAACATCTCGTTGGCTGGAAGGCTCGCCAGCATGGCGTCGCTCCACCCGATGGTGGTCAGCCTGTGCGGGTCGGCCGAGCGTATCGCTTCGACCTGGGGTTTCATCCACATGGAAAGGCTGTCATCGACCGCATCGAGGAAAGTCTTCCACGGAGCGCCGTCGGGCGAGCGCATGTAGTCGGCGATCGTTTCGGAAAACCGCTTCGAGCGCACCCAATCGACTTCCGCTTTCAGGAACTCTCGCCTCAACTCGAGGGCGTTTGCGTAGAAATAGAGCTCGTCGTCGGTCAAATGGGAGGGAGCGTGCTCACGCCCCCATTTCACAGCATCCGAGCGGGAAACCCTCTCCCCGTACCGCCGGATCAGGAGGTCAGTTTGCAGCGGTGGGGGCGAGGGATAGCGCATGGTGGCGAGGTCGCTGAAGTGAGGTTCGTTCTTCAGGTCGAAGGCCAGGATCACCGGGTCGTCGCGGTAGTGTGCAGCGGCTTTCCCTGCAAAATCGGCCAGTTCCACAACCGTACCGGCGGGATAATCGGCAAACGTCAGGATCAGGTAGACGCCCAGGCGGCGCGCAAGCTCGATTACGCCATCAAGTTTCCCCCACTTCCCCGCCGTTATCTCCTGAGGTAGCGGTTGGCGGACAAACAGCCTGAGCGTGTTGGCGCCGGCTCCTACGGCACTGACGAAATCCCTTTCGATGAGCCGCAGGTCGTACCGGCCATCTTTCCACATGTCCCAGGCCCTGTCGGAGGAGCCAACGTAGTTGACTCCGATCACGAAGAACGGGCTGCCGGAGCCGTCCAGCAGGCGCTCCCCGTTCCGACCGACGCTCGCAGGAGCCGAGAAATCGAGTTTTGCGTTTTCTCCCATCACGATCCTTCCGGACGTCAAGAAATCTGCCAAACGATGCGTGCATGATTATACCACGCCGTTTCGTTCACGTGCGTGTTCGGATTTGAAGGATGCCGGGTCGGCTTTGGAGCCTGGAGGGATGATCTTGTCACTTAGGGACGAAGGCCCGTACCCTAACCATGTGACTTGGATGTTGCATCTGCTACCTTTCACAAGGTAAAATGTGCGTAAATCCGACGTGGAGGCAAGCGAGGATGCAAGAGAAGAACAAGGCAACCGACATCCTGGGCAATATGGAAAACCTGGTCTACTACGCCATAGCGATCTTGCTGGTGATCGTCGCTTTCTACATGCTCGGGAGCGCTGCCGTGTTCCTCGTGACCCACGTGGCTTCCATGTCGTATCACGAGCTGGTGCTGAGCCTGCTGGAAGAACTGCTCCTGGTGATGATGCTAGTGGAGATTCTGCACACGGTGACGATTTCCCTCAGCCAGCACATCTTGATAGCGGATCCGTTCCTCGCTGTAGCGGTCATAGCGCTGGTGAGGAGGATGCTGGTGATAACCGTGGAGCTGGAGCAAACCAGGAGGGCTGATCCGATGTTCAACGCTCTCATCATGGAGGTTGGAGTCATCGCCGGAGCGATATTGCTCCTCACCATCTCGATACACTTGCTGAGAAGCAAGAGGGAGTGCGAGGCAAGGCCGCCTTGCTAATCGGGCGTGCTCATTGGCTCGCCATGCCTCCCGCCATCACTCGTTTCCCCAGCTCATCTTCACCGCTGCTTCCATGACCGCCAGCGGAGGCTCCTTCCCGGTCCAGAGACGGAATGCCGCGGCTCCCTGCCGGACCAGCATGCCGATTCCGCCAACGGCTTTTGCCCCGCACTTTCTGGCGTGCGCCATGAACAAAGTTTCCTGGGGTCGGTAGATCACGTCGTACGCTACCTGCCCCGGCTTGAAGCGCACTTCCTCCGGCCACGGGCTTGCGTCCACTGCAGGCCACATGCCGACCGGCGTTGTGTTCACCACCAAGTAAGCCCATCCCGCCTTTTGCGGTATCTCGTCGAGCCGACCAGCGCACGCTTCTCCGCTGGTCTTCCCGGCCATTTCCTTCGCCAGCATCTCCGCCCGGTCGACGGAACGGTTGAGCACGCAGACGCTCGCACCCATTTCCAGGAGCGTGTACACCACAGCCCGGGCAGCTCCTCCGGCGCCCAGCACGAGGGCGTTCTTCCCAGCCACGTCTATCCCGTGTGCTTTTAGGTCTTCTCCGAAGCCGAGGGCGTCCGTGTTCTCACCGAAAAGCGTGCCATCCGGTTCGACCAACACCGTGTTCACGGCGCCGATAGCCTTTGCCGCGGGGCTGAGTTCGTCCAGGAGCGGGAGCACGGCCTCTTTGTGCGGGATCGTCAGGTTCACACCCTTGATCCCCAGCGCGCGAATCCCCCTCATGGCATCCGGCAGGTCTGACGGCCGTGTGGGGAACGGAAGGTATCGCCAGTTCATACCCAGGGCTTTGAAAGCCTCGTTCTGCATGACCGGGGATAGGGTGTGCTCCACAGGCCAGCCGATGATTCCCACGAGTTTCGTCCTGCCGTTTATCGATGATAGCTCCATGGATCACCTCTGCGACGAAAGCCACCGACAGAACGTCGGTGGCTTTGTTTTTTCACGCCGTGGCGAGCTTCCTTGGGTCGGGCACATCGGAGAAGAACGATTCGAACTCCTCCGCCGACAGGGTTTCCCTTTCGGTCAGGCTTTCGGCCACCGCCTGGAGTTTGTTTCTGTAGGTGCTCAAGATCGATCGCGCGCGGTTGTAAGCGCGGTAGACGATACGCTCCACTTCCTCGTCGATTTCCTTAGCCGTGGCCTCGCTGTAGTTCCTTTGCTCCGAAATCTCCTTGCCAAGGAACACCAGTTCGTCCCGCTTGCCGAACTGCATCGGACCGAGCTCCTTGCTCATCCCGTAGACGGTGACCATGTCCCGGGCCAGCCTGGTCGCTTTCTCCAGATCGTCGGATGCGCCGGTGGTCACGTCGCCGAAGACGATCTCCTCCGCTGCACGACCGCCGAGGATGGCGGCCAGGTCCTGTTCGAATTTTTCTTTGCTGTAGAGCACGTTGTCCCTTTCCGGAAGGCTAAGCGTGTATCCCAGCGCCATTCCTCTGGACACGATGCTGACTTTATGAACCGGATCGCAGAGCGGAAGCATTCGGCGGACGATGGCGTGCCCCGATTCGTGGTATGCGATGATCTTCTTCTCTCTTTCGGAAATGATCCTGCTCTTCCGCTCTGGCCCGGCAATCACCCGCTCTATCGCCTCCGTGAACTCTTCCATCCCTATCTGTTTCTTCCCTCGCCTCGCTGCCAGAATAGCTGCTTCGTTCACCAGATTTTCCAGATCGGCACCCACGAAGCCCGGCGTGCTCTTCGCTAGCACGCTCAGGTCCACATCAGGAGCCAGCGGCTTCCCTCGCACGTGAACCTTCAGTATTGCCTCTCGCCCCTTGATGTCCGGCCTGTCCAGCACCACCCTTCGGTCGAACCGCCCGGGGCGCAGCAGCGCTGGGTCCAGGATGTCGGGTCTGTTGGTGGCAGCTATCACGATGACGCTCGTGTCGGTCTCGAAGCCATCCATCTCCACCAGGATCTGGTTCAGCGTTTGCTCCCTTTCGTCGTGGGAGCCGCCAAGCCCTG
>JALWAP010000265.1 GCA_027016315.1 Anaerolineae bacterium
CACTGGTCCAGGCGGGCGCGCATGATGGGCGCGAGGAGGTCGATGCGGCGGATGTCCAGCCAGCGCTCGCCCGTCCAGCCTTCGTACTTCTTGCCGATGACCTCCTTGGGGAAGGCGTCCTTGTCCGGCCGCCAGTTCTCGTAGGAGCCCACGCTGATGTAGCAGATGACGCGCGTTCCCCGGCTGTGGAAGTAATCCACCACCGACTTCCCCACGTGCAAGTCGATGTCGATGACATCGGTCTTCGGGTCTTTGTTGAGTCTTCCAGTAAGTTGCCATTGCCAGGTTAGGCCTGGTTTGGGACGCCACCAACTCGTCGATTCGAAAGTGGAGGTAGCGGTGGGCGCTCGGGTTCCCTCGCTTGCCGGGTTGGCGGTGCATCCCGCCAGGACCACGCCTGCCGAAACGGCGGCGATCAGTGCGATGAGTTTCACTTCGTCCTCCCACGTTCCAAAGTTTTTGTTCCGTCGACACTGAGGTATATGGATCTATTCAGGATCACTCTTGCGGCGTTTTCATAGTAGACTTTTTTCAATACTTCATCTGGTAAGTAGATTCCATAAATGCGCCACCGTCCTTGCTCAGGAGTTTCTCCTGAGCCGTAGTCGAAGTACTCGTCATCTGTTTCCAGAAATCGGTACATAGTGCGATACATTGAGATTTCTGGTCCGAAATCCGAACCGAAAAGTACCCGGTCCTGGTATTGTATGAAAAACCGTCTTGCCGAATAAGGTTGACGCCCGAGTTCGCCGATGCGTGCAGCGATGTCCACGTAATAGTTGGGGCAATCGTCCAACATTTTTCCCACCCAATCGAGGTTTTCTGCGTAGCCTCCCACGTGCGCTCCAACGAATATCGTGTTTGGGTGTGACTTGACCAAGTCGTGGAAGTCGTGGATGATTTTGTGGAAAGCCGGATATTGTGGCCCGTAGAAAGACCATTCCGGGTGTCGGTTCAGTTCTTCCCAACGCTCATTGCGTTCATCTATCGGCTCAAAGAAAGCTACCGGGTCTGCGACGTGGATGAGCACAGGCATCGCCAGCTCCGCTGCTGTCTCCCAGAGAGGAGTAAGGCGAGGGTCGTTTACCGGGACAAGTTTCCTTTTGTGATCCCTGACTGTTAACCCGAAATTCTTCCATATTTTAATCCCATCGGCACCCCACGACTTTTGCATTCGGAGACGATGCGCTGCCCACTCTGGAAACCTGTTCCCAAGTTCGGCCCATTTTCCCCAATCTATGCCTCCGAAGACGCTGAAGCGATCCGGTGCTTTTGCTTTGAAGAGATCCAGGTGAAGCTGAAGGATGCTTTCACTCCATCCTCCGTCTAAATCGACATAATGCACGATTCTTGCTTCGTCCAGCACGTCGATGAGTTGATGAAGAGGCTTTCGGTCCCAACTGCCACCAAACGGATCAGTCAGGTGATTGTGAGCGTCAATGACCGGATAGCGCGGCTTGTCTACCGTAGTTGTCCTGATAACGAGCTGCGATTTGGGACGGTACTCTTCAAGGCGCATCGGTGTTACTCCCAAAGAGCTCTGTGATCTACTTTCGGCCAGCGGCGGCGGTAGCGTCCAATGTCCGTCAGGTCAACGCGGTGCTTTTTGAAGTAGGGCAAGTAAGGCGCATGGACAGCGAAGAGTTCGTTGACCATGTCTCGGATCTCGTCCAGGGTGAGGACGGCCGCGGTGAGGGGGTCGTGGGCGATGGCCTGGAAGACCTTGATCGGGTCGCCCTCGATGGCACCTTCGATGGCCAGTTCCTCGATGCTGCTGTTCAGGTAGGTGAGCATGGCCACAGGCGGCGGCAGTTCCCCCACGTGGATAGGGTGGATGCCCGCCTTGTCCACGACCACCGGTACCTCCACGCACGCGCCCTGGGGCAGGTTCGTCACCAATTGCGTGTTGGGCACGTTGCCGTTGAAGCGGTAGGGCTCCCCACCCGCGAGCGCGTTGATGATGTAGGCCGCGTACTCCTCCCCCCGCTGCAAGCCCTCCTCGGTGAGGGGACGTTCCAGGTCGGCCTTGATTTCATCCTTCCACGTGTGTTCCCGCTGCTGGTACTCCTTGAGGACGTATGCATACTCGCCGGGATTCCATCCTGTGCCTTTCTGGATTCTCTCGATGACGTCTGGACGTTTGCGGAACCACCAGTTGTACTCAGAGTTGTGGCCGCTGGATTCGGTGGGGTAGTATCCGAGGTGGAGGAACATCTCGTTGCGTACGATCTCCTCGTTGTAAATGTCTTGATTCTCCAGCACGGTTTTGCGGATGAGTGGGTAAACGTCCACTCCGTTCCATCGGAAGTCGAGGAACCACGCTTGGTGATTGATTCCCGCGCACACGTAGTCGATCTCTTCCACAGGTGCACCGATCCAGCGCGCTAGCATTTGCGCTGTTCCCTGCACTGAGTGACAAAGCCCTGTGACCCGTATGCTCGAGAGGCGGTTGAGTGCTCCCACCAGCATGGCCATGGGATTTGTATAGTTTAGCATCGTTGCGTTGGGACATAGTCGCTCCATGTCACGGGCGATTTCCAGCATAGGGGGGAGTGTCCGAAGGAAACGGAAGATGCCGGAAGGCCCTCGGGTGTCCCCTACGCACGTATCGATGCTGTATTTTTTGGGTATCTCGATGTCGTGCCTCCAGACGCTGGTGTCCCCAACCAGGATGGTGGTGAGGACCACGTCCGCACCCTCCAGGGCCTCCTGGCGGTTCAGAGTCGCCTCCACCCGGGCCGGCGTGTCGAACGCGCTCACTAGTTTCTCCACCGCGCGACGGGAAAATTCCAGCCGCTCCTCATCGATATCCATGAGGCTAAACGTCACTCCCCGCAGCCGGGGGAACGTGAGAATATCGCGCACCAACTCCCGTGTGAACTCGAAACTTCCGGCACCGATGAAGGCTATTTTATAAGTCATGGCGTTTACCCCCTGATTCTTCGTTTGATCGTGATCTGTTATGCTCGTTCATGTTTTCAATCCTGTCATTGTAATTCCTTCGACGATCCAGCGCTGAACGAACATGAACAGTATCAGTACTGGCATCACCACCAAAACAGCGGCGGCCATGGTTAGGTTGTATTTGTTTCCCATCCTGGTTGAGTACCAGGTCAGGATGATCGGCAGCGTGCGAACTTTTTGTTCAGTCAACACGATCAAGGGCCAGAGATAAGCGTTCCAGTTGAACATGAAGGTTAGCAAGCCGAAAGTGGCCAGAGCAGGCCCCATTTGCGGGAGCACGATGCGTCGGTATATCTGGAATTCACCCGCTCCATCGACCCGAGCAGCGTCGAGGAGATCTGTTGGGATAGAATACGCGAACTGGCGGAAAAGGAAGATCCCGAATGGGTCTATGGCTGCCGGTATAATCAGCCCGAGCAGGTTGTTGAGCAGGTGTAGCTTGGCGAGAACCAGGTAGCCTGGGATCATGGTTAGCTGGGATGGAATCATCATGGTGGCGAGGATGAACCAGAAAAGCACGTTGCTGCCTTTAAAGCGGAACTTGGCGAAGATATAGCCGAAGAGCGAGCTCGTGAACAATACCTGGACTACGTTCGCGATGGCGATTATGGCCGAGTTTCGGTAGAAGAGGAGGAGAGGAAGGTGTGGATCGTGCAGTACCGTCCGAAAGTTGTCCAACGTGAAGTGTCGTGGAAAGAAGGTGGGGGGTATCTGGCGTATCTCCGCCCCGGTTTTGAACGCTCCGAATATCATCCAGATGAATGGTAAAAACGCAATTAAGCTCAGAGGTACCAGGATGATATAAGCCATCCTGAAGTACCGTCGCAGTATGCGCTTTTGAGGACGAACGGCTTGTGCGGTCATAGAGCACCCTCTCCAACTGGTTGTTTCGTCTGTAGCGATGGTAGTGTCATCTCAATATTCCCACTGGGCGCGCAGGAAATGGGACTGGATCAGCGAAATCGTCAAAATCATCAGGAACAGAACGACCGAAACGGCTGCCGACCAACCCATTCTCTGAAATCGGAATGCGTAGTTGTAGATGTGCAGGAGCAGTACCTGAGTCTCGTATTTGGGACCTCCGTTGGTCATCACTTGTACCAGGTCGAACACTTGAAACGCAGAAATCATGGTCAGGATTGCTGTCAGTTGGATGGTCGGCATGAGCAAGGGGAGAGTGATCTTGGTGAACATCTGCCATGAATTCACGCCGTCGATTTTCGCTGCGTCTTTTAGGTAATCTGGGATGCTTTGCAGCGCGGCGATGAAGATCACCAGGTTGTATCCCATGTCCTGCCATAGATACGAGATGATGAGAGCGAAGAGTGCAACCGGCACACCCCATACCTTCAGCCGGGGGTCTCCAAGCCAGTTGACGACCACCATGTGCCCCATAAGTTTGCCCAGGATGGCGTTTAGGAGACCTCGTTGCGGGTGATAGATGTAGCCCCACATGATGGCCACGCCTACCGACGGAGCGAGCACTGGCAGGAAAAACGCTGTACGGAAGAACGGGCGTGCACGCTTGTGTACAGATTCGATGAGTACCGCCATGGGGAGCGTGATGCTCAGGTTCATTGGCACCACCAAAGCCGCGAACAGGAGCGTTACTTTCACGCCAATGTGAAATGTGCGAACGTTCAGTGGGGCGTTTGGAGAGAAATCGAGCATCGCGCGGAAATGTGCAAGTCCAACGAACGGATTGTTCCCTCCGAGTCCCAGAAACGGGCCCCCAGCTCTCCTGGCGCTATAGCGGAAGAACGCAAGCGCGAATCCCCACACCAGCGGGAACAGAGTCCAGAACGCCATGTACAGCACCAATGGTATGACCGTTATGGCTATGAATTTCTTTTGGGCAGCGTTGATGCCTTTGAACCTAAGCGTTTCGCGTAAGGACATTCCTGTCTCCTATCGAATGCGGCACCCGCACAATGGAGAGGTGCCAATCGAGCGGGTGCCGCAAGTTTTCATTTACTTGAAACTATCCTGCACTGCTTTTTGGATGTCCTCCAAAGTTTTTTCCATTGTCTGATTGCCCTGCAGGAAATTGAGGATCTCCGGATAGGTAACCTCGTACCAGACATAGTCTCTGTCCGGGAATGCTCCTTCGTATTTGCCGTAAGGTAGTATTTCCAGGAACGGTTCGAAGTAGGGGAATTTCTTTACCAGCTTTTCCCTACTTGCTCCTTTGGCGTTATCTTTCATTGCGGGCAGAGTGCCTGTTTCCATATTCCACAGCAATGCGTTGTCGGCGTTCAGCGTAACGAATTTTACGAAATCCCACGCTGCATCTTTGGCTTTGCTATGATTTGAGACTGTCAGACCCCAGCCGGACGCTGCCGCGAAGACCGGTTTGTCCCCTTCGTACGGGAGTTTGACGTACTTCGTTACTTTGACTACATCGGGGTAATCGGATTTGTATTCTGGAATGACCCATGGACCTACAACGGCGATGCCGACCATCTGATCGAAATAAGCATCTCCGACCCAGTTTTCATCGTCGTTGAACAGTACCGGATCGACCACTTTTTCGTCGACGAAGCGCTTCATCAGCGAAAGCGCTTTCTTCCCCTCAGGAGTATTCACTTTGAAAGTATTGCCTTCCAGGTACTGCCCGCCGTATTGTAGGATGAGAGAGTAGAACATGGTGGAAATGCCGTCGGCGTGGGTGAACATGAATCCAGCGCGTGTCATGGCGCCATCCTTGAAGACCGTCAGCTTTTTGGCGTCGGAGATGAGATCGTCCCAGGTTTTCCATCCCTGCTTGTAGTTGGTGGCACCGACCTGATCGGCCAGTTTTGTGTTCACCATTGCAGCACCGTACTCGATGTTGAACTCCTCCGGCACGCCGTAGAGTTTGCTGTCGCAGATGTAGCCACCGATGGGCGGTGCGAAGAACATCTCCTGGGCCTTGTCCACGGTCAACATGTCGGCTGGGACCTCGGCCAGGTTGCCGCCCTTCGCGTAACTGCAGACCCATGAGCCGAACATCTGAAGGACGTCTGCTTCTGTGCCAGCGGGAATAGCTGTCTGCAGAGTTTGGATGTAGGTATCGTAGTCAAAGGTTTCAAACTTGATTTTCACGTTTGGGTGCTTGGCCATGTAAGCTTTGGCCAGCGCGTGATACGCGTTGTTGAAGGATTCGTTTTGGTGGGTCCACACGCGAAGGGTAAT
This sequence comes from Anaerolineae bacterium, assembly GCA_027016315.1. Lineage (GTDB taxonomy): Bacteria > Chloroflexota > Anaerolineae > S016-19 > S016-19 > S016-19. The sequence continues at coordinate 6,139 of JALWAP010000265.1, forward strand.
TGTTTTAGCTGGTGGCTTCTTCGTAGGCGTTGGTTTTTCTTGTGCCTTGGT
>JALWAP010000266.1 GCA_027016315.1 Anaerolineae bacterium
GGATGCTGGTGCCACCGGAGACGCGCAGGATGATCGGCACGTCCACGTTCGGCTTGACGTAGTTGCGCAGGGCTCCTCGGGTGAGCATCAATGCATCGACGTAAGGCAAAAGCGGGTCGACCACCTTAGTCAGGTTCTCCAGTCCCGTCGTGGGACCCATGAAGTAACCGTGATCGACTGCGAAGAGCACCGTACGGCCGCTCTCCTGGTCGAAAAGCCTCGAAAATCTGTTTTCCATTCCCCAATCCATCAGCAAAGACCTCCTGGTAAATTGTTCTGTTTACTCTATTTTCGGCAGGGGGTCGCCTGGGAGCCATTGGACGTTGACCTTGTCCTTTGGATCGTAGGGAGCTTTCACGAACACTGCTTTCCAGGGCACATCCCCTCTGTTGATCAGATAATGCGGGTGCTTAGGCGGCACGTGGCAAAGATCGCCCGGAGTAAGGGTAATCTTCTCACCGTTGACGTAAATATCAGCCTGTCCTTCCAGAGTATAGAAGTTCTCTTCTATATGATTGTGATAGTGTGTCTGGAAATCCTCTCCCGGCATCAACACCACCAAGCCGAAATCCGATCGTGGGCCACGCATTAGATACTTGGGCCCCGAGATCCCGTTGAAACGGTACTGTACACTGCTTTCGTTGATCTTGAAGGGTTTCATTTCATCTCCTGATTCAATTTATTCTCCCGGCGCTCTCCACATAGAAGTGGTGATGCCTCTGTCTGCAAGTTCCAACTGGGGCTTGTAAGCTTCCGACCATCGGCGGAAGGCCTCCTCATAGATATCGGCCAGGGAAGGATTCGGTTCGTACACCTTTCCTGGCTGAACGATATGTTCTGCTGCTGTGGCGATGTCAGGGTAGATCCCGACCCCGGTGCCTGCGCAAATAGCTGCACCCAACGCGGTGGCTTCTTTCACGACTCTGGTATGCACGGGCACTTGCAGAACGTCAGCCAGTATCTGACACCACAAAGGTCCTTTGGATGCACCTCCCGCAAATATCACGTGATCGGGGAATTCTCCAGTCACTTCCGAAATACGCCGGAGGTTTGCAAGGGTAACAATGGCTGCGTTCTCTTCGAGTGATCTGAAAAGCGCTGCCCTGAGGGGGACATCGGAGTCCAATGGCAGGTTCAGGAACGAAGGTGCCGCGTGCTTCCAGTGCATGTAATCCATGGCATCGGAAAAAATAGGGATTATTCCATATGATCCGGCAGGTACCTCTTTTGCCATTTTCTCCAAAGCGGAGTAAGGATCGATCCCGCGGGCGAGCGCATCGGCTTTGACGTCTGGAGCAAATGTATCCCGGAACCACCGCACGGCGATCCCTGGGAAGAAGACGATGGCCTCCGCCTGCCACTGGGATGGAACGGCGTGAAAATTCATCCGGATTCTGCCGGATGGATCGGAGAGGGGCTTGTCCAGGTTGACCTCTTGCTGCCAGAACGAACCTCCGAAAACCGACGCCTGCCCTGGCCTGACGGCGCCGACTCCAATCGTTCCCAGTTGGGCGTCTCCGCCGCCCATGACAATAGGCGTCCCGGGTTTGAGCCCTGTCTCTCTGGCAGCTTTCGACGAAACTTCTCCGATAACCGTGCCCGCTTCGGCAACTGGGGCTCGCAGGAGATCTTTGCGGATGCCGCATGCCTCTGCGATGGTTTCGTCCCATTTGCGCGTTTTGAGGTTGAACAGCCCCGTCGTGCCGCCGTTGGATGGGTCGACCGTCGGCGGCGCGCCGAGCCGTGTCGCGACCCAGTCGCTCAGCATTACCACGTATGCGGTCTTTTCGTAGACCTCGGGGAGGTGCTTTTTGATCCAGAGGAGGCGCGGCGCTGCGCCCAGGGCAAATGTCTGGCCTGATTTCAGGTACAGCTCATATTCCAGATCTTGGGATTTGGCCCTGAGCTCTTTCACTTCCTCTATCGCCCTGGCATCCACGTTGGCACAGGCCCATAATTCCCGGCCTCGATCGTCGTAAAGAGCGATTCCTTCTCTCATGCTGGTCGTGGAGACAGCCGCGACGTTGGCATCAGGAACCTGGTCGAGCACGTCTCGGATGCACTGGGTCAGCAAATCCCAATTGTGATCCCTGTCGAAGGTCATCGATCCCGGGTATTCCGGTTCGCTGCGGTGCTCCCATTCCCTTCCTGACACCGCCAGTTGATTCCCTTGTTCGTCGAAGAGAACGGCTCTGCCGCTGCCGGTTCCCGCGTCCAGGGCAAGTAAATGTTTCATTGTCCTTCACTCCCGAGGTCACTGGACCGGGCGCTTCGGGAGTGCCCCGAAGCGCCCGGCGTGCGGTTTAGAAGTCGTAGTTGTCGATGTTGTCTTTGGTGAAGATCACACGCTCCGGCAGAAGGATGATGCCGTTGTTGGGAGCTTCGTACTTGTACCCCTGCACGGAGTTGGGTGACACTTTCACGGTTCCGACATCGGGCACGTCGAAGGTATCGCCGACCTTCAGGGTCTTGCCCTGAGCAAGGAGGTTGGCAACGTAGATCGCCAGCTTACCCTGCTTGACCACGTCCCAAAGCCCGAACTTCTTCACCGTGCCGTCCTTGACGTACTGGCGCATGACGTTGGGGGTGGAGAAGCCGACGATGATGACCTTGCCAGCGATGCCGAGGTTCTCGGCTGCCTGGGCAGTGCCGGGCAGGGCGTTGGCGTCGGGGCAGATCACCGCGTCCAGGTCAGGATAGGTGCGGAAGAGATCCGTCGGGACCTGCACTGCCTTCTGTGCGTTCTCGTGGCTGAACACGGTCGCCACAATCTTCCAGTTCGGATACTCCTCTTTGATGATCCTCTTGGCAACGGTCACCCACTGGTTCTGGTCGGTAACGGTGGAGCTGGAGTAGTGGAACGCGACCTTCTTCGGAGCGGTCTTGGCGTCCTTCATCTGGCTTGCAGCCATTTCGACCAGCATCCGACCGAGCATCTCCGGGGTCCCCTGATCGATGTAGTACTGGCGGCATCTCGGATCCACATCGGAGTCCCACGTGATGACCTTGACGCCTTTCTTCATTGCGCGCTTCAGAGCCGGGCAGAGGCCATCAGGGGAGAGCGCAGAGATGGCGATCGCATCGTATCCCTGGTTCACGAAGTTGTTGATGAACTCCACCTGGGCACTTACGCTCGGTTCACTGGGGCCGTCGTACTTGACCTGGATGCCGAGCTTCTTCCCCATCTCCATAGCACCCTTGCCACCGGATTCGAAGAATCCCACACCCGTCAGCTTCGGTATGAAGGCGATCTTGATGTTCTTTTTGGCAGGCTTCTTCGCGGGTGCTTTGGTCGGCGCTGGCGCCTTGGTAGGAGCCGGTGCCTTTGTCGCTGCTGGTGCCTTGGTGGCTGCCGGCGCTTTGGTGGGCGCTGGTGCCTTAGTGGGCGTGGCTTTCGATCCACACGCCGAGATTACCATAGCCAGGACCAAAAGGGCTACTAAAACGATGCTTTTCTTACTGCGGTACATAACAAATTCCTCCTTTTCGTAAAATCGAATTTTCTCGGATTCCAACAGAACGCTTTTCTCGACTCATTACAGGTGAAAGTTTTTTCCTGCCTTTGGCTCACCTCCTTTCCAAAAGATTCATTACCCCGGATCTCAAAGCTCGTCGGTTGATGCGACCCTCGTTGAACCTGGAAATCAAAAGTTTTGCAGCCACCACCACGACCAGCAAGAAACCCGTGACTACCGGCACCACATCGCTGGTAACCCCCAACGCCAGCAAGCCTTGCCTCAAATACCCGATAAAAATCCCAGCGATAAGGGTTCCAACGATGGTCCCGCTTCCCCCCATTATGTCCGTTCCGCCAAGCACCACTGCCGTGAGGATCGGCAACAGGTCTTTGCTGCCCAGGTCTGCCCTGGCCGAAGTGAAGTACGAAGTCAGCATTGCCCCGGAAATGGCAGCGCCCAGGCCGCTCAGCACGTAAGCGAGTATCAGTGCCTTCTTGACCGGAACGCCGGTGTACTCAGCCGCTTCCTGATTCACACCTATGAGGTACAGATACCTTCCGAACCTGGTCCTGTGCAGCAGCAGGCCCAGCAGCAGAGCAAACAGGAGAACAAGGATTATCGGCACGGGAATCCCTTTGATGCTGTTTTGGGTGAAATTCCCGAAGCTATCAGGGAACCCGGTGATCCCTTCGTACATGTATGCGGAGAAACCTTTGGCGCCGTAAGCCTTGAACCCAAGGAAGTCGAGAACTCCCGGAAGTCCTGCCGCTATCCCACCAAACATGAACAACGTGCCCAGGGTGATGACCAGCGGGTGGATGTCCGTATAGGCTACGAACACTCCGTTGAATGCTCCGGCGAGCACTCCTATCAAGAGCGCCAGGGCAACCGCGGCTACAATATTCATCCCTGCCACCCATGCCAGGCCGATCACAATGGAGGCAAGCCCCATGACCGACGTACTCGAGATGTCGATCCCTCCGGTGATGATGGTAAGGGTCATGGCGAGTGCAGCGAAGAGTATGTGCATGAAATCGTTGGTGGAGTACAGGAGGTTCTCCACGTTCAAGAACGCCGGGTTGATGGCGCCAAGGACGAATATCTCCACCACAAGCAAAATGGTTAGAGAAAATTCCCAGCTTTTCAGCCATTTGGTTGCTTTCTTCATGGTCTCAAGGCTCCTCGTGCGTATTGTCTTGGCTCTCGGCTACACTCGAGCGGGCTTTCTGGATGTTTTCCATTCTAATCTTCCTGCGCGCCAGCAATTGCTGGAAGCTGATGGTCTTCCGCAGGCGGAAGTCGAAGTAGACGGCGATCAGGAGGATGAAGCCACCAACGGCGTTGCTCCAGTACCCTGGCACTTTCAGGAAGATGAGCATGCTATCGACCGATTTCAGGAAAAGCGCTCCAACCAGGGCTGATATGGGCGTTCCGACCCCGCCGGTAAGGCTGACGCCTCCGATGACCAGGGCAGCAAGCGCTTTCAGTTCTTCCCCGTTTCCGGTTTGCATTGGGACGAACCCCACCTGCGCCACGAATATGACCGCCCCCATGGCGGCGAACAGCCCGGCGAGGATGTACGCCAGGAAGACCGTCTTCCGGATGGGAACGCCGAGGAAGAGGGATCCGTTTTCGTTGTCGCCCACGAGGTAGAAGTATCGCGCCTGCCTGGACCGTTTCAGCACGATGGCTACGATCGCTACGATCAGGAGCGTGATCCACACAAAAACGTGGAAGCCAAGAAAAGTCATCTTGCCTAGGTCTTTGATGTTTGCTGGTATGGTTTCTATCCAGCTCCCTCCTGTGAGGATTCGCATCGTGCCGCGGTACATTCCAAGCGTTCCCAGCGTCATAATGATGGGCGGAACCCGGAAGATGGCAACGCCGATGGAGTTCACGGTCCCAGCCAGCACTCCCACCACCAGGGCAAGGATTATGCACGCTGGCAACGACCAGCCCGCGTTTAGCGCCAGCCCCAGCGCCACGGCGCTCAAGCCCATAGTGGCGCCGACCGACACATCCAACCCCCTGGTGAGCACCACGAACATTTCGCCGATGGACACCAGGATCAGGATCAGGCTGCTGTTGAGCACGCCTGCGAGGGACTTGAACGTGAGAAAATTCGGGCTCACCAGTCCCACGAGAATGATTATCACCACCAGGAGCAAGAAAACGAGCAGTTCACGATCACGAAGTATGCGGTTCATAATGTTTGCTCACCTACCATACCGAATGATGCTTCCATAACCCGCTCCAGGGTTATTTCCTCTTCGCTGAACCTCTTGATGATCATCCCTTGGTACATCACGACCACCCGGTCGCTGAATTCGACGATCTCTTCCATCTCGGAGGAGATCAGCAATATCCCGACTCCCTGAGCTTTCAGCTTACCGATCAACTCGTACACATCTTCCCTCGCTCTGGTATCGACCCCCCGGGTTGGTTCGTCCAGGATGATGCACTTCGGATTGCTGGCGAGGGCTTTCGAGAGCACCACTTTCTGCTGGTTCCCGCCGGACAGTGTTCTGGCAAGCTGGTACAGGCTGTTGGCTTTTATCTTCAGGCGGTTCATGTAGTTTTCCCCAATCGCCCGTTCCTTGGAGGAGGAGATGAAAATCTTCCCCAGGTCTGGAAGGATGGAGGCGGTCGTGGTGTACAGGTGCGGAAGATCGAGGAAAATTCCGTGTGCGTGACGGTCTTCCGGAACGTAGACCAGCCCAAGGTTCTGACAAGCCCTGGGCGACCTGTTCTTTACGAGGTGACCGTCTATGTAGACCTTGCCTTCTGCGTGTTCGTCGATCCCCACGATGGCTTCCGCCAGCTCGGTTCTGCCTGCTCCCACCAGACCCGCCAGTCCAACCACTTCTCCGGCATTCACCGACAGGCTGACTTTGTCGAAGGCCTCGCTGCTCAGCTCCTCCACTTTCAGCACAGGCTCCCCTGTATCGGATGATAGCTTCCTTTCCGGTTCCTGCACTACGTGTCTGGATTTCTCCTCCGCTTCGCTTCTTTCCGGGAAAACGGCTTTTACCAGCTCGTTTGGGGACAGGTTCTCTGTGAGCTCGTTTAGCACGACCACACCGTTCCTGAGCGCCGTCACCCGCTGGGAGATCTCCAGTATCTCGCCCAGTCGATGGGAGATGAAGAAGATGCCTATCCCGCGTGCCTTGAGGACCCTGATTTTGTCGAAAAGCCGTTCGACCTCCCTGAACGTGAGGGCTGAGGTGGGCTCGTCGAGGATCAGCACGTTCACGTCTCTGAGCAAACCTCTGATGATTTCGAGCAACTGCTGGTTTGCTATGCTCAGGGAACCGGCCGAACTGCTGAGGGAAACTTTGAATTCCATCTCCTCGGCCATCTGCCGAACCCGTTCCCTGAGTTCACTCTTCGGCCCGTTCAGGCCGGTCAGGAGATTTTCTTCCACGGAAAGGTGCGGGAAGATGTGTGGTTCCTGTGGAACCATGTAGATCCCGATTTTGTGTGCATCGGTGGGGCTCTCGATGTACACTTTCTTTCCATTTACGAATATCTCACCACTATCGGCTTTGTAGACTCCAGAGAGGATTTTCATTGTGGTGGATTTTCCCGACCCATTGCCACCGAAGAGCGCGTGGACTTCTCCTGAGCGGAGGTCTACGTCTATCCCTTGCAACACTGGAACGCCGTCGAACACTTTCCAGATGGAAGACATCTGAACCAAAGGAACAGATGAATCAGTTAAGGTAAGCGTGCCATCCGACCGGTCTGTCTTTCCCTGCAATTTAGGACGCCTCCTGTATTTGATGTGCACAGACGTGAGCTTGCATCACATCTGCACATCATTATATCACAAAATTCACCTCATGTCAATAGCCGCCCTCAGGTTTTTCTGGGGATTTGCTCTTCAGGGTGATGATCGAGCTGGCTTCCCGGACAACAGCTAGGTTAGACGCTTAGGTCTGTGTTCGGCTGCGGCCCACGATTGACCGTCGCAGGTGTAGCACTACCGGAGTTTAGCGGCGCATGGTATTGACGTAAGAATTCCCCCTCGCGTCCTGCGGTAGTCGAACTTCTAAGTAACTTCCTGAAAAAACAAGTTGATCATCCAAATTGCCCTAAGCATTTTAAGCAAAAGCTGTTGACAAAAGAGCTTCGATGATGTATACTATTAACGGAAGACTGAATGAACAGATGTGCTGATTATGCGCATTTGTGACTTGCTAAAACTTGATACCGATGGAGTTTTACATGGATAATATCGACTATGCCCGCACTACACTCTTGGCCAGGGTAGCTTCTCTCTACTATGATCATGGTAAAACCCAGCAGGAAATAGCTGGAGAGATCGGGATCACACGGTCAGCGGTCTCTCGGTTGTTGTCGGAAGCACGTGAGAAAGGAATCGTAGAAATCATCGTCCATTACCCCTGGAAAACCTCCCCGGAGCTCGAAGAAGCCTTGCTGAAAACCTTCGGATTGAAAGCCGTACGTGTGTTGGTTCGGGAAAATAAGTCCTACGAGGAGATGGTCCAGGGACTGGGCGTGCTGGCGGCAGAGTATTTCAATGGCATACTGCAGGACGGGATGGTCATCGGCATTTCGTGGGGAACGGCCTTGTATCAGATGATTCGGGCGTTCCGCCCCAGGAACCTAGGGCAGGCGGAGGTCGTCCAGCTCATAGGCGCCACGGGAGCCGAAAACGTGCCCACCAACGGCCCAATTCTTGCCCAGCTTCTATGCCGAAGGCTCGGATGCAAATGCTGGAACCTGCACGCCCCATTGATCGTGGACAGCAGGGCGGGGCGTGAGGCTTTGCTGCAGGAGCGGAGCATCAGGGAGACTTTGGAGAGGGCCAAGTACGCAGATGTGGCTTTGGTGGGGATCGGTTCAACGCGCCCGGATCTGTACAGTCTCCTGAGGGCTGGTTACGTTACGGAAGAAGAAGCCCAAAGGATACGCGAAAGCGGTGCGGTGGGCGACGTTTGCGCCCAGCACTATTCAGTAACTGGCGAGTGGCTGGACATTGATATAAATCACCGGGTTGTCGGGGTGGACGTGGATACGCTAAAGGGCATTAACACTATAATTGGAGTCGCAGGATCTTCGCGCAAAGGGCAGGCCATCCTTGGCGCCTTGCTGGGCAGGTACGTGAATGTGCTCATCACCGACGACCAAGCGGCGCAGAAAGTTCTGGCGCTTTACGAGGCCGTGAGGGAAGTGCGTCGGCTTTAACCTATTGACGTCCGCGGCCACATCAGGCCCTTTGTAGGAGTTTCCTCACTTGCTCCGCCGTCGGTAAGGATGGCTGGGCGCCCATTTTAGTTGTTGCCAGCGCCCCGGCAGCAGAAGCGAACCTCGCCGCATCGTGCAACGACATCCCAGAAGCCATTGCAACCGCAAATCCGCCGACGAAAGCATCTCCGGCGGCTGTGGTGTCCACAGGCCTGACCTTGAATGCGGGCATGTGGAAAGAAGTGTCGTCGCTCATGACGTAAGCGCCCCGTGCGCCCAGGGTGACCACCACGGCATCGACTCCGGATTCCCGTAAGCGCCTTGCCGCCTCGTGTGCATCATTTATCCCGCTCACTTCCATCCCGGTCATCATCGCCGCCTCGGTCTCGTTCAGTATCAGGTAATCGACCCTGGACAGGATGTCTTTGCCGAGCTTTCGCGCCGGGGCGGGGTTCAGGAGCACCGGCACTCCAGATTCCCATGCTATCTCGATGGCTTCCTTTACGGCGTCCTGGGGTATCTCCAGTTGAACCACGAGCATCTTCGCATGCTTCAATGTGGCCTCAGCCCGGTGAATGTCTCCGGCGGAGAGCACGTGGTTTGCTCCCGGACTCACCACAATGCTGTTCTGCCCCGAATCGTCCACCACAATCAGCGCAACCCCTGTGTGAGCCTCCCTGGAAACGCCCACGAAGGTCACGATTCCTTCGTTGGAAAGTGCTTGAAGATGAGCTTTGCCGTACCCATCGTCGCCCACCATGCCGACCATGCCAACGTTCCCGCCGAGCCTTGCTGCGGCAACCGCTTGATTCGCGCCTTTTCCGCCGAGTGCCATGCTGAAACCTACGCCGATGACGGTTTCGCCTGGCGCAGGGAAACGCGGTGCTCTGACGATGAGGTCCATGTTCAGACTGCCTACGACGACGATCTCAGGATCCATCTTCTAACCTCCCTTCCAAGATAATGAATCAACCACCTTTTTCTCCTCAACATTATACCGCCCGATTAGTGTAGGCACACAAGCCCTCATCGAAATATCGGTTTCGAGATTTGACTATACCAGTCGCAGATGGTATAGTGCACAAAACTCGGTAGGAAGGTACGAAACCGGATCGAGTAGTGCTTGGTTGGTAGAGTGCGGGACTTCCGCTTGTACACCGTTTGCGTTGGAAAGCTTTTCAGGAGTGAAAGGGGGTGATAGGAAGAAACCACAAATCCTCGAGCCGCCGCGGCTCAAAAACGTCTTTTCGTCGCGTAACCTCGTGTATCAAATGAAAAGGAGAGGAAAATGAAACGAAGATTTACGGCCTTCTTGATGGTGATGTTGGTATTCAGTATGCTGTTGAGCGCCTGCGGCGGGGCTGCCACCAAGGCGCCAGCCCCGACCAAGGCTCCGGCACCGACCAAAGCGCCAGCCCCGACCAAAGCTCCGGCTCCGACCAAAGCGCCTGCGAAGAAAGGTGGGGTGCTGAGGATGCTAACCTGGGAAGGTTACGCTCCTGAAGAGCTGGTCGACAAATTTACGAAGGAAACCGGTATCAAGGTCGAGATAACCTACATTGGCGACAACAATGAGCTGATCGCCAAAATGGCTGCCACCAAGGGCGTAGGGTTCGACCTGGTTTCCCCCACGTTGAACTACGTGGTCAACGCTCAGAAAGAGTTCGGGATATACCAGCCGATCGATCTTTCCAGGGTAAACACTAAGCTGTTCAACCAGACCTACCTGAAATCCATCACGGAGCAGACCATGATCGACGGGAAACCGTATGCCCTTCCGTTCGTCTGGGGGACTACGGCACTGGTGGTCAACACGGAGAAGGCTCCGGATGCGGGCAAGACCTACTTAGATTTGTGCAATCCCAAGTACAAAGGCAGGGTGAGCTACCGTGCCAAGTACGATACTCTGTACATGTTCGCGTATGCCCTTGGTCTCGATCCAGCCAAAGCGGTAAAGAACGAAGATGAGTACAGGAAGGTCATGGAGAAGGTTCGCGATAAGATGATCGAATGCAAGCCGATAGTCCGGACATATTGGGATTCCCGGCAGCAGCTTGAGGAGTTGCTCACCAAGGATGAGGTGTGGGTGGCGACGAGCTGGGATGCCATTGCATGGACTTTGAGCCAGAAGGATCCCAAGTTCAAGTACGTCGTCCCGAAGGAAGGGGCAGTTGGCTGGTACGATACATTTGCTCTTTCTGCAGGGGCGAAGAACATCGACGAAGCCTACAAATGGATCAACTTCGTCATGAAACCGGAGAACGCTGCTGTCATCATCAACAAGACCGGGTATCAGACCGCTTCCGAGGGAGCTGCCGAGCTGGCAAATCCGAAGCTCGCCAAGCTGGTGAAGGAGAGTCTACCGCCTGAGAAGATGGCGAACATTCACTGGTATTTCCCGCTGCCGCCGTATGCGCGGGACATCCAGGCGAGCGTTCTGGAGCAAGTCAAGGCTGCCAAGTCTAAGTAGCGGCAGAAAGCTTACCTGCGGCAGCCGGTTTAGCCCCGGCTGCCGCAGCCTTGATGCTTTGTCTTTCCGGGGAGCAGCCGCATTGCGGGTTGTATCGTCCTGGATGCTCTGCTCTAATGGGAATAATAGTTCTTCGATCGGTTAACCGAAAGTGTTAAAATAGGACGCGGATGTTTTAACCGCACTGACCACAAGGAGAAGCGGAGATAGCCGTCATGACCCAGGAAATAGATGTAGCTCTCGTTAATGTTACCAAGAAATTCGGCGATATGGTGGCCGTCGATAACGTCAGCTTCGAAGTCCCAAAGGGGAGCTTTTTCTCCATTTTGGGGCCATCCGGTAGCGGCAAAACCACAATCCTGCGGATGATCGCCGGGTTTGAAACCCCGACTGCTGGTGACATCTTCATCGGTGGCAAGAGGGTGAACGACGTTCCACCCAACAAGCGCCCTTGCAATATGGTCTTCCAGCGGCTGGCGTTGTTCCCCATGATGAACGTGTTGGACAATGTGATGTTTGGCCTGCGCAGGCATGGTGGTATGAGTAAGCAGGAAATGGAACGGAGGGCTAATGACGCTTTGGCGCGGGTTGGCCTGACGGGATTGGGAAAGCGTCGGATCAATCAGCTCTCCGGAGGACAGCAGCAGCGTGTGGCGCTTGCCCGCAGTCTGGTACTCAATCCGACGGTGTTGTTGCTGGACGAGCCTCTGGGTTCCCTCGACCTGAAGCTGCGCCAGGCCATGAAACTCGAGTTGAAGCATCTCCAGGCCAACATGGGGACCACGTTTCTTTACATAACCCACGATCAAACCATTGCCATTTCCATGTCCGACACCATAGCCGTGATCAATCACGGAAGAATCGAACAGATTGCCTCACCTGAGGAGCTCTACCGCAGACCGGCGACCCATTTCGTGGCGTCTTTCGTCGGAGAAAACAACATGCTTCCCGGAGGAAAGGTCGTAAGGCTCCTGGACGAGGAGGTTTGCGAGGTCGACGTCAGTGGGGTTCGGATGGTGGGAAGGAACGCCGAAAGCCTTTCCCCCGGAGATGCCGTGGACTTGTTCGTCCGCCCCGAAATGATCCTCGTCCAGCCCGGAAAGCACGAATCCGGCATTCTCGGGAAGGTTGCGGAAATCCATTTCGACGGTTCCCATTCGTTGGTCGTGGTGCAGCTGTTGGAAAGTGCAAAGCCCGTCACCATCAACGTGAAGATTCAGCACACTGAAAACGCCCCGGATCTACGCGTTGGTGATACCGTCACCCTTTCTTGGGATTGGAAAGCGGCCAACGCGTTCCGACATGTAGCGCAGCAGGCATCTTGAAGGAGGCATGCTTATGTCAAGCAGATTGAGGAAATCGTTAGGGTTGTGGCTGCTCTTGTTGCCGATGCTGTTGTGGATCTGCTTGTTGTTCGTCTTTCCCCACATCAAGCTGTTCGTGCTTTCCTTTGAAGACCGCAGCGGGCATTTTACTTTGGCGAACTATGCCAATTTTTTCAACAACTCTCTTTACCGAGGGGTCTTTGTCCACACGGTGGAGTATTCGATACTGACCACATTGCTGACCCTTGCAATCTCGTTCCCGGCAGCGTTTTTGGTGACGAAAGTACTTGGGGAAAGGACGAAAGCGATCGTCCTGCTGGCAATCGTACTGCCGTATTGGGTATCGGAGTTGATCCAGGTCTTCACGTGGATGGTGTTGTTCCGGGAAACCGGCATCATCAGCTACACTTTGCAAGCGCTCGGCATCACGCATCACAGCATCGAATTCCTGTATCACAACTGGACCATGATCGTGGGGCTTGTTTATACCTCGCTGCTTTTCATGACCATCCCGATCATCAATTCCCTGGAGACGCTGGATGATAGCCTCATCGAGGCATCCTACGATCTGGGAGGGAATTTCTGGACCACCATGAAGGAGATTGTCATCCCTCACTCGATGCCCGGGATCATGGTGGGAAGCATCATGGTATTCATGCTGGATCTGGGCAACTATGTGACGGTGACCCTTCTGGGTGGGAAGAACAGCATGTGGTTCACCGAGAACATTTACGACCAGTTCATCGTCCGGTTCAACCAGCATCAGGGATCGGCTTTCAGCGTGGTTTTGCTTGCTTTCTCTGTCATTTTCGTGTGGGCTCTTTTGAAAATTACAGGGCAAGATATGTCGGAGGCTATGTGAATGTTCGCGAGAAGTGGTAAATCCAAAACACTCAGCATGTTGTTGGGATACGGCTACATCGCGCTGGTCCTGCTCTACACCCTGGGACCGCTGGTCATCGTCACGATTTTGGCGTTCAACAAGAACCCTACAGCGTCTTTCCCGTGGCAGGGTTTCACGTTGGACTGGTTCAAATCCCACACGCCGGATCGGGTTGGACTTTTCGACGATCGTCGCATGATGGCGGCAATCGCCTCCAGCCTTGAGGTGGCTGTCGTGGTCACGTTCATCTCTATCTTGCTTGGTATCAATAATGCTTTTCTCTTCGTAAGGGAGAAATTCGTTGGGAAGGGCATTTTCTACATGCTGATGCTTGGCCCGCTGGTAATCCCCGGTGTGGTGCTTGGAACGTCGATCCTGGCGTTTTCCTATTCCATAGCCAACGCGCTTGACAAAGCGTTAGGAGCGGGGGCCGGAACGTTTCTCCGCCCGGGATTTTTCCTGGTGGTGCTGGGACAGGTCAGCTTCATCGCCACCACGACCACTTTGGTGATCACGGCCCGGCTCAAGAAATTCGACATCTCCCTCGAGGAGGCCGCCATGGACCTGGGCGCAAGCAAGGTCTCGGCGGTGATGAATGTGACCATGAAATTCCTGGCTCCGGCGGTGGTGGGTGCGGCGATCATCGCGTTCCTGTTCTCGTTTGAGAACTTCAACACCACCTACTTCCTGAGTGGGCCAAACCCAACCGTCCCGATTCTGCTTTACTCACGGCTGCGTTTTGGGATATCCCCAGAGATCAACGCCATCAGCGTGGTGCTCATGGTTTCCACAGGTATACTAGGGATCATAGGGTTTGGGCTGACCAGCGAAAAAGATAAAGCGTGAACGGAGAATGACGATGCTAATCGCTCAGATCAGCGATCCGCACATCGCCGGGTGGGGTAAGAAAACCTTCGGGGTGGCCCCCATGGCAGAGAACCTGGCTGAGTGCGTCGAGCATATCAACAGGCTCGAGATGCAGCCGGATCTAGTCCTGGTGACCGGAGATATAGCGAACAATGGGCTTGAGGAGGAGATGGAACGGGCGGCTGACATCCTGCATGGACTTCAACCTCCCTTTTACGTGATCCCCGGCAATCACGACGATCGCGCTACCATGGTTCGTGTCTTTGGCCCGGATTCCTGTCCTACGGAATCCGAGGAGTTCATACAGTACGTGATCGAAAGCCAGGACTTGCGACTCATCGCAGTAGATAGCACGAAGCCGGGAGCCCCCGGCGGCGAGATATGCGAGCGCAGGGCGACGTGGCTGGACCAACGGCTCAGCGAAGGACGAGACCGCCCCACGGTGATCTTCATGCACCACCCACCGGTCAGGTTCGGCGTTCCAGAGACTGACCTGGATGGGTTCGAAGGGAGGGAAAAGATCGGAGAGGTGATAGAGAAGCACCCGCAGGTCGAGCGCATACTGGCGGGGCATATTCATCTCTCAGCGTTGACCAGGTGGCGCGGGACCGTGGTTAGCACGGCCCCAAGCGTCGGGATGCGGCTCACCCTCTATCTGGGTTCCCAAAAGCCTTCCAGGTTCTTCCTGGACGAACCGAGCTATCAGCTTCACTACTGGACTCCTGAACGGCGCTTGGTCACATATACCGTCCGGGTTCGGGAAGGAACCCGTTCCTATCCATTTGATTATTGAGGCTCATTTTGGCAACATTCTTGTCGAGCGTTGGGATTCATGCTGTCGAGCAGCGCGAATAACTCGTGGATCAGAATCGAGGAGAGTAAGGGATGTTCGATCGGAAGTCAGTAACTTTGCCGGTTTACCGCCAGGTAGCTGAGCAAATAGCAGAAGAAATCAAGTCAGGGAAACGCCCTGCCAATTCCAGGTTGCCCTCGGAACGTGAACTGGCGGAGAGATTCCACATCTCACGTATGACGGCTCGGGCGGCGATAAATGTGCTGATGCAGCGCGGCTTGATTGCCAGACGCAGCCGTTCCGGTGCATATGTGGCACAGCCGAAATACAGATTCGATCTCAGCTCCCCTGGAGGTCTGCACGACCAGTTGCAGAAAGCTGGCGTCAAGCCCGGAGCGAGGTTGGTCGTTTCCGAGATTCTCCCTTCTTCAAAACTCGATCAGCAGGTAGTCCGGAAACTGAACCTGGGTGAGAACGACCAGGCTTACCACATCGTCCGCTTACGAACGGCGAATGGGGAACCGATAGCGCTTGAAAATTCCTACTTTCCGACCGCGCTTTTCCCGGACCTGCTCGATTTCAACCTGACGGATTCGATTTACGGTATTTTGCGCAAGTACTTTTCTGTCGAGCCGTTCAAATCGTTTCAGGAACTGGAGATATCCCTGCTCGATGCAGAGTGGGCGGAGATCATGGAAGTACCGGCTGGGCTTCCCACGTTGGAAATCCGGCGGTGCGCTATGACGTCGGATGAAGTTCCTTTCGAATACGCATACGACATCTACCGAGGAGATCGCATTCTGTTCACTGCGCGGACTGTGACAGAAGGCGGCTCCTCACCAAGGCAGGTGTGGAGAGAGGCTTTGGGGAATCTGCACCCTTGCTCTTAAATCTGGAAAGGAACTTCTGGGCGACAGAATTTTTGCGAAAACACAAGCCGCATCAATGCAGAGCTGCAAAAACTCCGTTTTTCGCATGCTGATACGCGCGCTTGTTCGTTCTCGTGTAGCCTCCATTAGAAACGGCGTAAGAGGCTGCAACTTTGCTCAGAAGTATGCCGAATAGAGGAGGAATCGTTGACAAATCACATCTACGACGTTGCAATTATCGGGGCAGGAGCCGTGGGAACGGCTATAGCCAGGGAATTGTCCCGCTTCCAGCTTTCCGCTGTGTTGCTGGAAGCCAATGCCGACGTGGGGCAGGGAACTACGAAGGCTAACACGGCGATCTGGCATACGGGCTTCGATGCCAAGAATGGCACGCTGGAAGCGAAGCTGATGCGTCGATCCCGCGTCTTGATGGAAAAGTTCATTCCAGAGGCCGGGATTCCTGTGGAGATGATCGGCGGCTTGCTGGTGGCGTGGAGCGAGGAGCAAAAAGACATCCTCCCTTCTTTGCAGGAGCGTGCTTTCAAGAACGGGGTCACCGACGTGCGTATCCTCTCGCCGGAAGAAGTCTACCGGATGGAACCTAACCTGAACGATGGCGCATGGGGCGGGCTGTACGTCCCAGGGGAGGCAATTCTCTGCCCGTTTACCATCCCGATTGCCTTCGCCACGCAGGCGGTGCAGAACGACGTGGAGCTGCGGGTGAATTTCCCCGTTCAGAGCGTGCATTTGGAGAGCGATGGGACTAAAGTGCTCGAAGGGCCCGGCGAAAGCGTGAGGTGCAGGTATCTCGTGAATGCCGCAGGTCTCTATTCCGACGAGATAGACCACATGCTCGGCCACTACGACTTCACCGTGACCCCGCGGCGTGGCGAGTTGATCGTCTTCGACAAATTTTCCCGGTCGTTGATCAACCATGTGATACTGCCGGTGCCGACTCCAAGGACGAAGGGGGTTCTGATCAGCCCAACGGTTTATGGCAACGTGTTGCTGGGACCGACCGCCGAGGATCTGGACGACAAGACCAACACTGCCACCAGTGAAGCCGGGTTGCAAGCCCTCCTGGAAAAGGGACGTGCGATCTTGCCAGCGTTGCTGGAAGAGGAAGTAACGGCGACATATGCCGGGCTTCGCGCTGCGACGGAGCACTCGGACTACCAGATCCGCCTGCACGCGGACCAGGGCTATGTCTGTGTGGGTGGCATCCGTTCCACCGGAGTCTCCGCTTCCATGGGGATTGCCGAATACGTTCGAGGTTTGCTCGCGGATGCTGGGCTGGAGTTGACGCCAAAGCCGGAATTCAAACCAGTGAAGATGCCCTACATCGGCAATGCTGGCCCCAGACCTTATCAACGGCCTGAACTGATCGCCAAGAATCCCGATTACGGGAAGATAGTCTGCTACTGTGAGAAGGTCAGCCTCGGCGAGATCATGGACGCGATCCATAGCCCTGTGCCTGCACGCACGCTCGACGGTCTTCGCCGGAGGACCAGGGCGATGCAGGGCCGTTGTCAGGGGTTCAATTGCAGGGCGCATATCGTGGATATCCTGGCGCGGGAGACCGGCCAGGACCCGAAGTTCCTGCTGGCGCTGGATGATATTGAAACCGGTAGAGTCAACGCTCGAGCGCGAGTGCTGCAAGGAGGGGAATCGGAATGACCAGGGAAACCAATGTGCTGGTGGTAGGGGCTGGTCCTGCCGGGCTCGCCAGCGCTATAGAGATGAAACGTCTGGGCGTGGATAGGATTACGGTGGTAGATCGCGAGCCGGAAGCTGGGGGAATGCCCCGCATGTGTCATCACACCGGATTTGGGATATGGGACTTTCATCGGCTTCTTTCAGGGCCTCGGTATGCCCGCCGTTATGTGGAACTGGCAAAGGTCAGCGGCGTAGAGATACTCACCTCGACCGTCATCATCGGTTGGGACGACGCCAGAGCGCTCACTTACACGAGCCCCAGCGGGGTCGGCGTCATTTCCGGCAATGCCGTTTTGCTTGCCACAGGCGTGCGGGAGCGCCCTCGTCCGGCTCGGCTGGTACCAGGAACCAGGCCTCATGGTGTCTATACCACAGGATCGCTTCAGCGATTCGTCTACGAGCGTCGTCTGCCAGTTGGCAAGCGCGCAGTGATCGTCGGGGCAGAAGAAGTCAGCCTTTCGGCGTTCATGACCCTGCGGGAGGCTGGGCTGGAGGTTGCAGCCATCACGACCAAACATCCCCGCCATCAGATGTACTTCCCGTACTCGTTGGCCAAGCTGTGGTTGGTCGACTTGCTGAACCGCACCCCGATCCTCACTTCGACAAGAGTACGTAGGATTTTGGGGCTGCGCCGGGTCGAGGGGGTGGAGGTGGTTCACGAAGACACTGGACGCACCGAGGTAATACCCTGTGATACGGTCGTATTCACTGGCGACTGGATACCGGAAAACGAGGTTGCTCGCAGTGGGGACATTGTGATGGATCGCGGGACTCTGGGGCCACAGGTGGATGGTGGATTCCGGGCATCGAGAATCGGAATATTCGCCGCCGGAAACTTGCTACATGGTGCGGAGACGGCTGCCACCAGCGCGATGGAGGGACGGATGGCAGCACACCAGATCGCCAGGTTCTTGGAAGACGGCGTCTGGCCGGAGGTAAGGCTTCCCGTGCATGTAAGCAGCCCAATCCTCTGGGTTTACCCTAACAGCATCTCGAATTCCGATTCGAGGCTACCACGTGGCAGACTGGCTTTTCGGGTGGATAGATTTGTAGACGGGGCGGCGGTACAGGTCAAACAAGGTGGAAAGACCCTGTACACCCGCTCCTTCAGGCGACTTGTTCCAAATGAAACTTTGCATCTCCCCGACGAATGGCTCGAACATGTGGATCTGAACGGTGAGCCGCTGGAAGTGACCGTTACAGGTTGATTTTTTAACCGAAAAGTCGGAGGACAGATATGAGGAGAGGTTGATGAATTTCAACATAGTCTCGCCGTTGACGCTTACCATAGCCGTTGCATTGGTGTTCGCGTTCATCAACGGATTCCACGACAGTGGAAACATCGTCGCAACGATAATATCGTCCAGGGCGCTGCTCCCAAGACACGCCCTCATGCTCATAGCGATAGCCGAGTTCACCGGGCCTTTCGTGTTCGGGATGGCAGTGGCAAGAACCATGGGACGGGACCTGGTTTCCATACAACTGA
>JALWAP010000267.1 GCA_027016315.1 Anaerolineae bacterium
TTTTCGAATCTGGCTCTGATGAGCCGCAGGACGGGCATTTCCTTTTCTGCCCATTCCATCCTGAGCTGGCCTTCTTCCGCCAGCGATAGATCTTTCACATCGTAAGAAATTCCCATCTGTCGAAATCCTCCATGTATTTGAATGCTTGAGTCAGCGGTTCAGGATCGGCTTTTCCTTCAACTTTTCCAGTCTTTGGTCGTCCCCGAAGTTCTCCCTGTACCGATCCAGGAACTCGTCGATGGTGTAGTGGTGCTCCTGGGTTCCTTCGTGTTCCAGGACGAAAATCGCGGCCACGCTGCCGAGCCTGCCGCAGACATCCCACGGGAGCCCTCGGAAATAACCCGCCAGCAATCCAGCTCTGTAAGCATCTCCGACGCCCGTGGGCTCTGCTATGCGGTGGGGCTTTGCGGGAGGAATGTGGATCTTTCCGTCCCTGGTTGTGATCTCGGAGCCGTCCTCTTCCTTCGTGACCACGATCACTTCGACCATGCGAAGCAAGTCGTCATCGGTCAGCCCTGTCTTTTCCAGGATCAGGGCGTGTTCGTAGTCGTTCACGATGAGGATTTTCGCTCCGTCGATCCCTTCTATCAGGTCCTCTTTGCTAAGCCGCACCACCTGCTGGCTTGGATCGTACATCAAAGGGATGCCGAGCTCCTTTGCCTCTCGGGCGTGACGCTTCATGGCTTCTGGTGAGTTCGGCGAAACTACGACCATGTTGATCTGGTCTTTGGGCAGGTCTTTCAGCGAGAGATCGGATGCTTTCCGCATCGCTCCGGCATAAAACGTGGCGATTTGGTTGTTGTCCAGGTCGGTGTTCACGAAGAAAGAAGCGGTGTACTCGTCCTCGATGATTCTTACGCCGTCGAGTCTCAAGCCTTGCTCCGAAAGCCACTTTTGGTAGTCCCCGAAATCCTGTCCTGCCGTTCCGAGGATCAGGGGATCGCAGCCCAGGAGCTTGAGGGAGTAGGCGATGTTCGGTGCAACGCCGCCGCGCTGGCGTTTCATCGAATCCACGAGGAAGCTAAGGCTGATTCTGTTGACGTGGTCCATCAGGATGTGCTCCCGGAACCTGCCCGGGAACCGCATCAGGTAGTCGTAGGCTATGGAGCCTGAGATCACAATGCTCAAGATGTCCTCCCGAATCTGCCCGAACCTTTTCGGGCGCATCAAAAAAGCGCCTGACAGGCGCTTTCAACCGAAGATGATATACTCATCTTTCAGGCAAGTCTGCCTGCCGGAATTGGCACCTGGGAGCTGTCCATGCTCCTGGTTGCCGGAGGTTCACAGGGCCGGTCCCTCCCCTCCTCTGGATGAGTGTCCAGAAATAGATTGTAAAAAGCACAAAAATGCTATCACATTCGAGGGCAGAGTGTCAAAATTCGTTCTCGAAGTTCAGACATGGGTTTAGATTGCTACCGGGTTGTCGAGCATACTTCATTCGTTGGAGTAGGCGAAGGCACTGCCTTCGCCTACCCTCTCAAACGGGAATGACAGATTTCCATTTTCGTCCGGCGGGGGCGCAGCACGCTGCGCCCCTACCGAATCTGTCATTAGTAGGGGTACCAGCGATGAAGAACCTTCCAGGACGTCCCGGGATAGAAGTCGGCATAGCTTACCTGGGGAGAATGCGGGGCATTTGACGTCGTAGCCGCGTGGTCAACCGGCCGCGGCGATTTCTTCCTCCACGGGCTTCATTTTCGACTTTGCAGGAATGGTCGGCTCTGCCGCCAGGTCCTCGCCCAGCAGGCTCTTGTCGAGGAATTCTTCCAACTCCGGGTTGTACCGCATGTAGC
>JALWAP010000268.1 GCA_027016315.1 Anaerolineae bacterium
TTTTTTTCTATTGCTTAGCCCTCGGAAAAGTACGCGATGCAGAAGCACTGTGGTATAATCCACTCGGTAACCCATTCGTTGAAGGAGACAAAGCAATGGTCGATAGAGATCTGCAAGAGTCAACCGGGGCGTCGGCACCGGTTCTCGTCAACGATCCCTGGAGACGCATACCCTAAATGTTCGCTTCTTTTGGCGATTCCCATTCTTTGATCGACATCACGGTTTCCCTCAAGCGAAAGGCCTTGAGGTTGAGCCCTGCGTGGGCAACCGTGGCCGGTGCATTCGCCGTAGGCGTCAAATCCGACTCCCGCTCTCTGCTGCAATTGCTGGTGCTGATCTTGCTTACCGACCCGCTGTGGGGAAGCTTGTGGGCGCTGCTCGTCGGATGGCCTGGGAACGCCAACGGTGAACGACGTCCCTTCTGGAGCAGATGGTCTCTGCCGTATCGGGCGAGCGGCTCTCCAGCCGAACGCGTGGCTCACGCTGCCCGAAGCCTGCAAATTCCCGAAGCCTACGCTTCCGGGATCCTCGAATCGCTGGCGATTGCGCTTGCCTTCGCTTTGGTCATCTCGCTCGCCGTTGGGAAGTGGGCTGTGGCTGCCACGCTGGCGGTGTTGGCCCTCAGCGCAGCAGCCGCCATCCGCAAACGATCCAGGCCATGGCTCGCGACGATCTCCGGGCTGGTGTTCTTCATCGCTCCGTTCTGCCTTGCAGCGTGCACCCTCGGCCGACCCACGAAGATCGTGGCAGCGCTGGCTATACCGTGGCTCCCAGTGTACGTTGCATCCACGAACTTTGGCTATGGCGGGTGGAAACGCTTTCTGCTAACGGTGCCCGCCGTTCTAACCGGCGTCTACCTCCTGTGGCTGCATTCCGTCTTCGGCGGCGTATTGGTGCTGCTCTCCGCCCTGCCTTTGGTCGCAATGGAAGGGATGGACGAAAGGGCGCACCTCTACCTTCTCCTGGAACTGCTGGCAACCTCAGTGGTGGTAGGATACGGCCTATGAGCGTGCAATCTCGCTCGCCGATACAGGAAGTGCTCGCGATAAGACCGTTCCGGTTGCTATGGAGCGCCCAGGCTCTGGCTCAAACAGCCCAAAACGCCTACAGGTTCATACTGATCATCCTCATCGAAAAGCTGACCGGCTCCACCATGCACCTGGGGTTCATAATCCTGGCTTTCACCCTTCCCGGCGCCGTGCTTGGCCCTGTGGCAGGCGTGTTCGTCGATAGATGGCCCAAAAAATGGATTCTGACCCTCTCCAACTTCCTCAGGGTGCTTTTGGTGCTGAGTTTCGTACCGGTGCTCCATTTCATTCCAGGGAGATGGGCAAAAGTGCTGACGATCTACGCACTCACCCTGGTGACATCGAGCATAGGGCAGTTCTTCGCTCCGGCGGAGACAGCAGCCATCCCCATGATCGTTGGGGAAGAAGCGCTCATGGCCGCGAACTCGCTGTTCAACTTCACCCTGGCCGGCGCGCAGGCATTCGGGTGGGTGATCCTCGCCCCGCTGATCTTGAAACTGTTCGGCGTGGAAGCCGCTTTCGCCATCATGGCGGCGTTCTACGCCATAGCTACGGTGCTCGTGTACAAGATCGACATGCAGGAAGAAGCCCACGAATTCGTGCACGTGGCGGAATCGGTCGAAGACAGATGGCTCACAATGCTCTCACAGATCAAAGAAGGGTGGAGCTTCGTGATCCGCCACCCGAAGATCTACCTGTCATTGGGGTACCTGACCCTGGTCAGCACGCTCCTGATGGTGATCGGGATGATAGGGCCGGGATTTGCTTCACGGGTGCTCGGGCTCTCGGCCGAAGATTCGTACATCATGTTCGCCCCGGCCGGGATCGGCATGATTGCGACGACAGTCGTGCTCGGAGTGCATGGGCACAACATCTCCAGGCGAATCCTCGCCCATGGAGCCATCGCAGGAACCGCATTCGGCTTTTGGGGATTGTACGCGGTGAGCAAAGGTTACAACAGGTTCCACATGCCGCTGTTCCATTTCGAACCGGAAGCCTTCCTCAATGTCACCACCTCCGTGATCGTGCTGAGCTTCATCCTGGGCGTTACCATGACCACCCTGAACATCGTCGGGCAGACCAACCTCCAGGAAGCCACCCCCCCGGACATGCGCGGGAGGGTGTTCTCGATCCAGTTCGTCATGGGCAGCGTCGTCAGCGCAATTCCCATGCTCGTCATAGGCGGACTGGCCGACGCCGTCGGCATTCCCACCGTGATGGGTTGGATCGGATACTCCCTGGCGTTCGTGCTGCTTCTGAACTACTGGCTCTACCGCAGGGCGAGCAAGAAAGAGATTCTCGGATAGAGGAGGCGCAATATGGTCACCAGAGACGCGTTGGTCTCGTACCTGGACGAATTCCTCGAAATCCCGTCGTTCGACGACTACAGCAACAACGGACTGCAAGTCGAAGGCGTCGGGCAGATCAGCAGGGTTGCGTTCGCCGTGGATGCGGCGAAACCCGCCATCGACGAAGCGATAGAGCGTGGCGCACAGATGCTGATCGTGCACCATGGGCTGTTCTGGGGAAAGGTGGAGCTCCTGCGCGGGCCGATGGCCAGGAAAATCCGCGTGATGATGCTCCACGGCCTTTCCCTCTACGCCGCGCACCTGCCGCTGGACGCCCATCCGGAGGTTGGCAACAACGTTCAACTCGCCAGGCTCATCGGAATGGAAGTGGAAGGATGGTGGGGACAGGAGAAAGGTCGATTGCTGGGGGTCAAGGGCACCATCGCGCCTGTCGAACGGGAGAAACTGGTGGAGAAACTCGCCAACGCCCTCAACTCGAGCCCGGCGCTGATGCCTTACGGGCCTGAGAAATCGGAGAAAGTCTGCATCGTTTCCGGCCTGGCGGCGAGTTGGGTCGGAGAAGCGGCCGCAGCCGGGTGCGACACTTTCATCACGGGAGAGCGAAGCCATGCCCACTACTACGCACCGATGGACTACGGGATCAACGTCATCTATGCCGGCCATTACGCCACGGAGACCGTGGGGCTGAAAGCGCTGCAGAAGTACCTGGAGGAACGCTTCGACCTCACCACGACTTTCATCGACTTGCCGACGGGGTTGTGATTCCTGGCACGGGTGGAGGCGCAAGTGGAAATCAGACCGCTGAACGGTAGAAGGGAATATCTGGCCTGCGAGGAGTTGCAAAAATCGGTGTGGAAATTCACCGAGCGTGAAATCGTCCCGACCCATTTCCTCCTCAGTATCCTGAGCGAAGGTTCGGCAATGCTCTACGGAGCGTTCGTCGAAGGGAACCAGTTCGAGAGCACCTACATCCCAGAGCAAAACGAAACCCTCGTGGGGTGGCTCTTCGGGTATCCGGTGCTTGTTCCCGCGGAGGAATCCGGAGACCGGCTCCTGGTTCGGTTCTACTCGGACATGATGGGGGTCGTTCCGCCGTTCCAGAGCGGGGGCATAGGCTACAGGCTCAAGCTGGCACAACGTCGGTACGCACTCTCCCTTGGCCTCGACTGGGTCGTGTGGACCTACGACCCTCTACTGAGCAAGAACGCACATTTGAACATTGCAAAACTGGGCTGCGTGACCCACACGTACATCGAAAACGCATACGGGGAACTGACCGGCATCAACGCAGGCCTGCCGACCGACCGGTTCAGGGTCGATTGGTGGCTAACCAGCGAGCGCGTGGAGAAGAGGATCGCGGGAGTGGAAAAGCCCCCGTCCCTCGCCCAGCTTCTAAACGACGGCGTCACTGTGGCAAATCCGATTGCGTGGAAAGATGGAATGCCTTACCCAGCGGAAAACGTCGAGCTGCCGGAGGCACCGGAACAGCCGCTCCTGATCGAAATACCGACCGACTTCCTCGCCCTGAAAGCACAGGACATGGAGCTTGCCAGGGCCTGGCGTATGCATACCCGCACCCTGTTTCAGGAAGCCTTCCGCAGGGGATACGAATGCACCGATTACATCTACACTCGCGGGAATCCACCCAGGGGAATGTATTTGCTGGAAAAAGCCAGGACGTGGAGATAGCGACTTGCCGCGCCGATCCCAGAGGAATGAGGAGCGCAGGCAATAGTGGAAAAGAAAAGCCGCCACTTTAGGCGGCTTTTCTTTTCTACCAAGGAGGGGCATCCTCGGGAACAACGGACTTACTTGCCGTTGGTATGGATCTTGATCTTCTTCGGCTTCAGTTCCTCGGACTTGGGCAGCGTCAGCGTCAGAACGCCGTCCTTGAATTCAGCCTTGGCCTTGTCGGTCTGGACCTCGGTCGGCAGGAAGACCACCCGGCTGAACTTACCGTACCTGCGTTCTTTCAGATGAACTTTGCCTTTCTTCAGTTCCTCATCCTCTTTGATCTCTCCCTCGATTCGCAGGCGATCTCCCTCGATTGTGACTTCCACATCCTCAGGCTTCACGCCCGGGATCACGGCCTTGATGATCAGATCGTCATCGGTCTCGATGATGTCCATCGGCATTACGACTTCTACAGTGCTGCCCCAGCCCCAGGGTCGCACGAAGCTCTCTTCAAACAGCCGATCCATCGCATCCCTCAGAGACACCAGATCGCGGAACGGATCCTGCCAGCGTACCAGTTCGGTCATTTTCGTTCACCTCCTTTCTCCCCGGGAAGTGTCCCGCCTGAAACCCGGCGGGTCAGCTTCACCTTTCGTTTTTCTCGCTTCATAAAATACGGCCGTTGCGTTAGAAAAACGATAGAGGAACGTTAAAGTTTTGTTAGAGATGAGCCCAATCCCGAGGCTAAGGCTCTTGCGACATTCTGGGCAAACCATAGAAGCACGGAAAGAGGGCGCTCAAGATTCTTCGTCGCTCCGCTACTACTAAGAAAACACTCGTGGGGAGGAGTGTTATGTCAACGCAAAGCCGCGAAGATGAGCGAGACGCAAAGACTTTTTGAAATTCTTTGCGCCTTACGCGGCCTTGCGTCCTGGCGTTCTTTTTCGGTCTCTCCCGACAGGTTTTCTTCCCGCTTGAGCAGCGTCGCGGGCTGTGGATTTACTCAGAATGACGAAAAGTTGCAATGGGTAAGCGAAGGCAGTGCCTTCGCTTGCCCCACCGAATTATGCTTAACAACCCGGCAAGCTGCTTTTTATAGCTTCTCCGAGAGAGAGCCACGCACGTCATCGCCCCTCGAGCCACCTCGAAGCCCTGGCGGGCAGGTCGGCCAGCGGCCCTTTGTGCAGCGTACAACTGGGCAACGACTCCAGGAAAAGCTTGCCGTATCGCTTGCTTACGATGCGCTTGTCGAGCACCACGACGACGCCCCGGTCGGTGCGGCTGCGGATGAGCCTGCCGAACCCCTGCCGAAACCGCAAAATTGCCTCCGGGACGGCGTATTCCAGGAACGGCTGCTCGAACGTCTCGCTCCTGGCAGAGACGATGGGATCGTTCGGCACATCGAACGGAAGCCGCACGATGACGAGCACACTCAGCGACGGGCCAACAATGTCGACCCCCTCCCAAAAGCTGCGCGTGCCGAAAAGCACAGCCTTTTCGGTGGTGCGGAAGTTCTCGAGGAGCTGTGACCTGGAAGCACCGTTCCCCTGGGTGTAGACCGTGATGCCGATTTCGGAAAACGGAGCGTACAGCGCATCGTACGTCCTCCTGAGGTGAGCGTACGAGGTAAACAACACCAGCATCCGCCCGTCGGTCGCCTGCGCAAGCTTCAGGATGGCCTGTTCCACGGCGTGCTGATACCCCGGCGAGTTCGGCTCCGGCATGTCGGTCGGGAGGTAGAGCAACGTGGAGGATTCGTAGTCGAATGGTGACTCCAGCGCCAGCGTGTTCATCTCCCAGGCGTTGAGTCTGTCCTGGAGGTACTCGAAACTGCCCGCCGTCTGGAGCGTCGCCGAGGTCATCACCACCGTGTCTTTCTCGTTTATCAGGTACTCTTCCACCAGCGGACCGACATGCAGCGGGGCGGAATGGAAAGAGACCACCT
This sequence comes from Anaerolineae bacterium, assembly GCA_027016315.1. Lineage (GTDB taxonomy): Bacteria > Chloroflexota > Anaerolineae > S016-19 > S016-19 > S016-19. The sequence continues at coordinate 5,958 of JALWAP010000268.1, forward strand.
CTCCGTGCTCGGGAACCGTCACCTCCGCCCAGTAGACCTCGCCCAGGTTTGGGTTCCCTATCATGGAAGATATCTGCTCCTGGGCCTCCGCGAGATTCTTGGCAACGGAGTACAGGTCGGCGATGAGCCCTTCCACTTCCTCGTCCTGAATCCCCAGGTCCACCAGTCCCCGTGCAACTCTGGAGACCTTGTCGGCTACCCGATA
>JALWAP010000269.1 GCA_027016315.1 Anaerolineae bacterium
GCCGCGATCTGGCGGTTGCGATAGTCCGTCTGCCACATGGCCGAAGCGTCAGTTGGAGGGTCGGCCATCGGTTTGATTGGCAGCCTTGCGCTCGCAGCGAACACGACTAACCCGAGCGCCAGTGCCGCAATCCATCTCGGTTCGGGATCGAACTGCGGGTCGTCCTTGTGGAGTTTCCCGCTGATCAGCAGAACGGACGCTCCGGCCAGCGGTGAAAGCCCAAGCGCAACAAGGAACAGGAACCGCCACGGGTACTGAAGCACGGCGAGCCACCTTCCCATTGCGCCCCAGACGGGATCGGAAGAGCTGGAAATCAGCGCACCGCCGACCAGGGCTGCGACCAGGAACCAGGCCGATTCTGCCCTCCACTTCCGGTTCCGCAATCCGGCAATTGCTCCAGGGATGGCCAGGATCGCTATCACGAACGGAATCGAGCGCACGGCTGGGTGCCCTGCAGGCACGTAATGGTGAAAGAACGTCGGCTGGAGCAAATGGTAAATGGACGAAAAGTGGTGCCTGTAACCTGTTCCCGGCGCCATCGCACCGAGTTGCACCCATTTTAGCTCCGCCAGGGCAGGCAGCCAGTAGAACGCCGTGCTCGCCAGCGCGAGCAGCCACGCGGGGATCACTTTCCGGACGAGCCCCCTCCACTTTCCCTCGCTCCACGCCGCCATGAGAACCCACAGGATCAGGAATGGCGTGAAGATGTAGGCGGAAAGGTTGTGGGTCAGCACCAGAGCAGCGTAAGCCAGCCCGCCGACGATGGCATAGCTGTCGCCACGCTCCTGGCGGATCGCTTTGCGCCATGCCCATAGCACCCACGGTGCCCACACGAAGGCGAGTCCTTCGGGGATCGCTCCCCTGGTGTAGAAATCGGTGAGGTGGTAGGGGAAGAAGGTGTACGCCGCGGCAGCGAGCAACCCGGCGGCTGGCGATTCGAACGTCTCGTCCACGAGCCTGAACATCCCGATCGCCCCGATCCAGAACCCCAGGGAAATGACGATGCCCATGGAAAATGCGGCGTTCTTGAGTACGAGGTGCCACGGAAGGGCCAGGTAGTATGCCAGAGGTGCGTAGTAGTTCAACACCGGGTGCCCGTACCCAAAGGCGAAATCGGCGAACCATCGAGGATACAGATACCCTGAACGCCAGTGCTTGCCCAGCGAGGCAAGCCGATAGAGGTGGAAAAGCCCGTCGTCTGTGACTAACCATCGATGAAGCACCAGCGGCCAGGAAGCCGCCACCGCTATCAGGAAGACCAGCGTCGCTATGGTGCTTTTCTTCAGCTTCATGGCATCGTCACGGGAGCCCGGGCGGAGTACGTCGGGTGAAGGAGCTCATAGCTTGTATCCGATGTCGCGGAGGAACTTCTTCCTCCAGGCGAAATCTTCTTCGCTTTCCACGCCCACCGGAGTCTGACCGTCTATCACCCCCAGGATTCCGCGCCCCAGGTCTGATTCGGCCACTATGACTTCCGTGGGATTGGCCGTGGCGCAGAAAATCCGCGTGACCTCTGGCACGTTCTTGATGGCGTTGAGCACATTGATTGGGAATGCGTTCTTCAAAAAGATGATGAAACTGTGCCCGGCTCCGATTGCCTGGGCGTTCTTCACGGCGAGTTCTTTCATTTCCTCGTCGGTTCCTTCCACCCGGATTTTCCTCGCGGAGGAGGCTTCGCAGAACGCCAAGCCAAATTTGACGCCAGGAACGGAGTTGACGACTGCTTCGTACAGGTCCTCGGTGGATTTGATGAAATGGGTGTGTCCGAGGATGAAATTGACTTCTTCGGGC
>JALWAP010000270.1 GCA_027016315.1 Anaerolineae bacterium
CCCGATGATCACTCCTTCCACGCCGCTTTCCCTGATCCGCAGCAGTTTTTCGATGTCGGCGATCCCGGCAACCCCGCCGCTGGCAATCACCTTCAGACCGCTTTCTCTGGCGATGCGCTCAGTTGCGTCCACGTTGATCCCGGAAAGCATCCCGTCCCTGGCGATGTCGGTGTAGACGATCCTCTCCACCCCGATTTCTGCCATCTGCTTCGCCAGCTCGATCGCGGGGACTTCCGTGGTCTCCTGCCAGCCGTGGATCGCAACCATCCCGTCTCTGGCGTCGATCCCGACGACGATCTTGTCAGCGCCGAAGTAGTCGATCGCTTCTCGAACCTCTTCCGGCTTTTCGACTGCAAGGGTGCCGAGGACGACCCTGGACGCTCCCAGCTCGATGGCCTGCAGGATGTCCTTCAGGCTGCGGATGCCTCCGCCGAACTGGATCGGCAGGCCGACCGCTTCCCTGATTTCACGCAACGCCCTTTTGTTGAGATAGCTGGCGTCCTGGTCCATGGCGCCGTCGAGGTTGACCACGTGCAGCCATTCGGCCCCTTGTGATTCCCACTTCCTTGCGATCCCCGCTGGCGATTTGCTGTAGACCGTGCTTTCGTTTGGATCGCCTTGCCTGAGCCTGACACACCACCCGCTCTTCAGATCGATCGCGGGGAAAATCGTGAATGCGCTCAACTGCTTCCTCCGATGATTATGTCGATGAAATTGGTGAGCACTTTCCTGCCCACCGCCTGGCTTTTCTCGGGATGGAACTGGATGCCCCACACGTTGTCTCGCCAGCAACCGGACACGAACTCGATCCCGTAGTCCGTCCGGCACATGACGAGGCTTTCTTCTTTCGGAACCACGTAGTAGGAATGGACGAAATAAGCGTACGCGCCGTTCGGCACGCCTTTCAGCAGCGGATTGTTGCCGTCGTGCCATACCTGATTCCAGCCGATGTGGGGAACTTTCAGTTTTCGCGTTTCGCCGTCTGGCATGGTGATTTCCAGGTTGCTCGGGAACCGCCTGACCCGGCCGGGCCAGACCCCAAGCCCCCGGTGATGCCCCATCTCCTCGCTTTCCTCGAAGAGCAACTGAAGCCCCAAGCAGATCCCGAGGAACGGCTTGCCCGAGGAAATGAACTCCAGCAACGCCTCGTCCAGCCCTGTGGAACGCAGGTTCTTCATCGAATCCCCAAACGCTCCCTGCCCGGGGAACACCACGGCGTCCGAGTTCAGCACCGTCTCCGGCCTGGAGGTGATCACTGCGTTTGCACCGACCAGCTCCAGCGCTTTTTGCACGCTTCGCAAGTTCGCCATGCCGTAATCGACGATTGCCACCGTCGGAGATCCCATTTCAAATCACCCCTTTGCTCGATGGGATCCCTTCTCGCCTCGGGCCGATCCGGGTTGCAGTGCTCAGCGCACGGGCCAGCGCTTTGAAGAGGGCTTCTGCTTTGTGGTGATCGTTCTTCCCGTAGAGAACCTGCGCGTGGATGTTCGCCCTGGCGTTGGCGGCCAGCGTTTCGAAGAAATGCCTCACCATGTCCACGTCCATGGCGCCGAGCCTCGTGCCGTTCCACTCGGCCTGGAACACGGCATACCTGCGCCCACCCAGGTCTACCGCCACCCGCGCGAGCGCCTCGTCCATCGGCACGAAAGCGTGGGCAATGCGCACGATGCTCTCCCGCGTGCCCAGTGCTTCGTCAATCGCCTCTCCGAGCACTATAGCCACATCCTCCACGGTGTGGTGGCAATCGACCTGAAGGTCTCCTCTTGCCTCGATCTTGAGGTCGAACA
>JALWAP010000271.1 GCA_027016315.1 Anaerolineae bacterium
TGCTGCTCAAGCGTGGGCTCGAAAAGGGCGTCCAGGCACTCGCCAAGGCCGTCAAGGATCAGGCGATCGAGATCACTTCTAAAGAGGAAATCGCGCAGGTCGCTTCTATTTCCGCTCAGGACAAGCAGATCGGAGAGCTGATCGCCGAGGTGATGGACAAAGTCGGCAAAGACGGCGTCATCACCGTGGAGGAATCCAAAGGGCTCGAGTTCGAGACCGAGTACGTCGAGGGTATGCAGTTCGACCGCGGCTACATCAGCCCTTACTTCATCACCAATCCCGATCGCATGGAAGCCGTGATCGAGGATCCGTACATCCTGATCCACGACAAGAAGATCTCCGCAGCCCAGGACATCATCCCGATCCTGGAGAAACTGGTGCAGGTCGGCAAGCGTGATCTGGTAATCATCGCCGAGGACGTGGACGGCGAAGCGCTGGCGACGCTGGTGCTCAACAAACTGCGGGGGACTTTCAACGTGCTGGCTGTGAAAGCTCCCGGCTTCGGCGATCGCCGCAAGAGGATGCTTGAGGACATCGCCATTCTGACCGGCGGACAGGTCATCACCGAGGAATTGGGGCGCAAGCTGGATAGCGTCCAGATTTCCGATCTCGGCCGCGCCGACAAGGTCATCTCCACCAAGGATGAGACCACCATCGTCGGCGGCAAGGGGGACGACAAACAGATCAAAGCGAGGATCGAGCAGATCCGCGCCGAGATCGAAAAATCCACCAGCGACTACGATCGTGAGAAGCTGCAGGAGCGGCTCGCCAAGCTGGCTGGCGGCGTGGCGATCATCCGCGTCGGTGCTGCCACCGAGACCGAGCTGAAGGAGAAGAAGCATCGGGTCGAGGATGCGCTCAGCGCCACCAGGGCGGCAGTGGAAGAAGGCATCGTCCCCGGAGGCGGCGTGGCTTTGCTGAATGCCATCCCGGCTCTGGATGAAGTGAAGCCGGAGAACAGGGACGAGGAAGTGGCGCTGGACATCCTGCGCAGGGCGCTCGAGGAGCCGATGAGGATGATCGCGGAGAACGCAGGAAAAGATGGTGCCGTGATCGTGGAGATGGTGCGGAGCAAGCAGAAGGAAGAGAACAACAAGCATATCGGCTACGACGTCATTTCCGAGGAGTTCGTCGACATGATCAAGGCCGGGATCATCGATCCGGTCAAGGTGACCCGCGGCGGGCTGGAGAACGCCGTGAGCATCGCCGGGATGATCCTGACCACCGAGGCGCTGATCACCGATATCCCTGAGCCGGAGAAGCCGATGCCCGGCGCTGGTGCTGGCGACATGGGCATGGGCGGAATGTACTGATTCCGACCGGCAACGAGAAAAGAAAACTCCCGCCGACTCTCGGCGGGAGTTTTTCGTTTGAAAGCAGGCAACAGATCACTCGAGCTCGATTTCCAGCCCTCCGGCGATCGAGGCCACGATGTTGTAAATCAGAGCGTCGATGAAGAATCCAATGCCTCCGACAATTGCGTAGATGAAAATCCCCAGGATGTAGAGCACCAGGCCGAACACCAGGCCGATCCCACCGGAGAACATGCCTCCGGTCTGAGCGGAAAGCATTTGCCCAAGCGGCCCGGCGGTTCCGATAAGAACGAGAGGTAGCCCGACGATTGCAAAGAGCAGGCCGCTCAACACAGCTCCGATTTTGAACGCCGATCCAAGTCCGATTCGCTTCAAGGTTTGCACAATAGTACCTCCTTAAAATTTGTGGCGAGAAGGCCAAAGATGATTCAGGTTCCGACGCACCCATTATACCAGATTCCTTTAGAGG
>JALWAP010000272.1 GCA_027016315.1 Anaerolineae bacterium
GTCGCAGAGCCCGAAGAGGCTGCTGGAGCAGTCGAAGAACCAGAAGAATAACCTTACAAAACACAAAATCGAATCAACGAGGTGGTAAAAGTGGATATCAGTGTGGAACAGATCAAAGAGCTGCGTGCATTGACCGGTGCAGGCGTTCTCGATTGCCGGAAGGCGCTTGCGGCGTCAAACGGTGATATCAAGAAAGCCGTGGAATGGCTTAAAGAAAAGGGCATGGCCATCGCCGCCAAGAAAGCCGGGCGAGAGGCCAAAGAAGGGATCATCGGCGTGTACGTACACCACGACAAGAAGACGGCTGCAATGCTGGAGCTGAATTGCGAGACCGACTTCGTAGCCCGCACCGACGAATTCCAGAACCTTGCTCGGGAGCTGGCGATGCACGTGGTAGCGGCAAAGCCGATGTACGTTTCCCCCGACGAAATCCCAGCCGAGGAAATCGAAGCAACCAAGGAGAAGTTCGCCAAAGAGGCCCGGGAAGCTGGGAAACCCGAAAACGTGGTTGAACGGATCGTGGAAGGCAAAATGGCGAAATATTACGAGGAAGTCTGCCTTCTGGAGCAGCCATTCGTGCGCGATCCAGACGTGAAAGTCAAAGACCTGATCAAAGAGAATATCGCAAGGCTCGGCGAGAACATCGTAGTCCGCAGGTTTGCGAGATTCGAGTTAGGCGGCTGAACCTGCAGCTTACTAACGCCCCTGACGCCGGTACGGGTTGGGGGCGTTCTCATATGATGGCGGAGGGAGTGGCGCATTACCGCCCCGCCCCGACGTCGAACGGAAAGACTTTTCAGCAAGTGAGGGTGCAAGTAACATCGAGAACGTCCTGCTTTCGGCTCTTCTTCAGCCCAGACACCCTCCAAAAGCCTGTCTACGGAGGAAAAGATGGCTCTCAAGTACCACAGGATGCTCCTGAAACTGGGAGGGGAATCTCTGGCCGGGCCACACGGCCTCGGGATCGATATGGACAGAGCGGAAGAGATCGCAAAACGGGTGGCGAACCTCAAGGCGCTTGGCGTGGAGGTGGCGGTGGTCATAGGCGCCGGCAACCTGTGGCGCGGGCGTTACGGCCTGGAACACGGGATGGATCGTTCTACAGCCGACCATATGGGCATGCTCGCCACGGTCATGAACGCCCTGGCGCTCCGGGATGCACTTGAACGACAGGGAGTCGATACCAGGGTGCAGACGGCGATCGAGATGCGCGCGATCGCGGAGCCGTACATCAGAGGGAGGGCTATCAGGCACCTGGAAAAGGGGCGCGTGGTGATACTTGGAGCCGGAACAGGCAATCCCTACTTCACCACGGACACAGCAGCCGCCTTGCGCGCCATGGAACTCGATGCGGAAGTGCTGGTCAAAGCCACGAAAGTGGATGGGGTCTACGAAGAAGACCCGCAAAAGAACCCAAATGCAAGAAAGTTTGATAAAATAACATTCCTGGAAGCGCTGAACATCGGCGTCCAGGTGATGGACAGCACGGCTCTGACCTTGTGCATGGATAACGATATGCCGATTTATGTGGTAAACTTATGGGAGCCGGATTCCCTCGAAAGGGTGGCGAAAGGGGAACCGGTAGGGACGCTCATCTATCACTGAGCACAACTCTCGTTTCTCAGGAGGAGGGTCGAAATGTACAAAGAGGTCATGAAAGACGCCGAATCAAGGATGAAAAAGGCCGTGGAAATCTACCAGTACGAGCTACAGGGCATCAGGACAGGCCGGGCTTCCCCGCTGCTCGTCGAAAGGCTGGAAGTGGATTACTATGG
>JALWAP010000273.1 GCA_027016315.1 Anaerolineae bacterium
CACAGCTCCACACCCCCAGCCTCCACGTCCGGCGGCCGTCGATTAGACCCCGCACCCTCTCCCAGGCCCTCTCCCATGCGGACGGGAAAAGCGCCTTCATATCGGTGCGGGCAGCCCTTGCAAGCGTGCCCTCCGTCACATTCCTCGCTATCCGGTACACCTGGCTTTCGTGCTCCGCCCGAATGGGAATGATCGGGCCTGGCATGGGCGGCGCTTTCAGGTCATAGGGTATCATGCCTTTCCACCATACCTCGCGCCCGATGGCGTAGAATCCGAGTTTCTCGTAGATGTGGATGGCTACCTCATTGTCCGATCGAACCTGGAGCACGGCATCCACCCCTCCAAGCCGAACGATTTCCTCCAGCGCCCTTTCGACCAGCTTCTGGCCGATCCCACGCCCCCTGAAATCCTCCGAAACGGCCACATTTGCCACCTGCCACACCAGGAGAGATTTCGGCCCCCTCTGGATCGTCACAGTCCCAACGATCCGGCCGTCGACCTCCCAAACGAAACCGCGCATGTTCCCGAAAATGGCGCGTTCCCACCCGGGGATCGAACCGAAAACAGATGCCGTCCTGGCAAGCGTCCTGATCTCCTCCACGACTCTGCTTCCACGGGCTTCGATCTCCTCGGCGAAAGCCTCCCCGATCAGATCGGCAACCTGCCACAGGTCTTTCGAGAAGGAAAGGGGGCGGAGATACCCTTCTTGTCCCGTCATGGATAGACTCCGGCGTGCTCGAGATTCGGGTAAATTATTCAACGGTTATCCGATTGATGCAACTTTCCGGGGCAAAGCAGCAGGTCGCCGAGTAGTGCGAATAAAATCTTCCCTGCAACCGTTTACTCATGTGTAAAGAGATTTCGGAGAGAGGTGCAGCATCATGCGAAAGCGAATACTGCTGGTAATTATCGTGATCATCGCTGTGGCGGCCGGCGTATTCTGGTTCAAATCCAAAGGGAAAACCAGCGGCCAGGTTGGCGACATCAACAAACTCGAGAAATACACGGTCAAGCGGGGCAACATTCAGGAAAAGGTCGATGCCACTGGCACGATCAAAGCCGTGAAAGAAGCGAACCTGTACTTCAAAGGAACGGGTAGGGTCGCTTTCGTCGCCGCGCAAGAAGGAGATGCCGTCCACAAAGGAGAGGTCATCGCCTCGCTGGAGGACGAGCAACAGAAGCTCTCAGTCGAGAGAGCCGAAGCTTCGCTGGAAGCGGCAAAAGCGCAGCTCGAAAAAGTGAAGAAAGGCCCATTGCCGGAGGAAATCGCAGCGGCCAAAGCGGCGGTAGAAAGTGCGAAGCAAGCTTACCGCAAGCTGCTGGAAGGCCCCACCGCCGACCAGATAAAAGCGGCGAAAGCACAGGTCGAGCTGGCAAAAGCCCGGCTCAAGCAGGCGCAGGCGGCGTACGACAGAGTCGCCTCCATGCCGAACGTCGGCATGTTACCCCAGTCCCTCCAGCTCGAGCAGGCGACGATAAACTACGAAGCAGCGCTCGCAAACTACCGCCAGACCGTAGCCCCGGCGGACGCAGCCAGGCTTGCACAGGCACGCGCCCAGATCGTGCAGGCGGAATCCCAGCTTGCAAGGCTCCAGAACACGCCATCCAAAGAGGACATTGAAGCCGCCAAAGCGCAGGTGAAGCAAGCGGAAATCGCCCTGGAGCAGGCAAAGAGCGTGCTCGACGGGCTGAGAATCACAGCGCCGTTCTCCGGGACCGTGGCTCTGGTGAACGTCAGCAAAGGGGACATCCCTCCAGCGATGAAGCC
>JALWAP010000274.1 GCA_027016315.1 Anaerolineae bacterium
GGGCTGTCCACGAAGATCGGAATCTGCGGGATTTTCTTCGCCTCCATGAGCTGGTGGAGTGCGTAGACGATCTCCTGTGTCCTGCCTACGGCAAAAGATGGAATGATCACCTTCCCGCCGCGGTGGTACGTCTCCAAAATCGTCCTTCGAAGCTTCCGCTTGGCGTCGTCCGGCTTCTCATGAATACGATCGCCATAAGTGCTTTCGGAGATCAGCACATCCGCTCCTTGTGGCGGCTCCGGGGGCTTGATGATCGGCTGGTGGGGTCTGCCGATGTCGCCGGAAAAGACCAGCTTCAGCTTTCGCCCTTTCTCCTCCAGGTCCAACACCACGTGGGATGCGCCGAGGATATGGCCCGCGTTCACGAAGGTCAGCTTCACGCCAGGCGCAACCGGGATCGGCCGGTGGAACGGCACACCGATGAAATTCTCCAGCGATCGGACGGCATCCTCGATGGTGTAGAGCGGCTCGATGGGAGGAAGCCCCTTGCGCTTCCTTTTCTTGTTCAGATACTCGGCATCGTCTTCCTGAATGTGCCCGCTGTCCCTGAGCATCGCTGTACAAAGGCTTCTGGTAGCGGCCGTTGCCCAAATCGGGCCGTTGAACCCTTTTTTGACCAGATTCGGGATGTTACCGGAATGGTCGATATGTGCGTGGGACAAGACCAACGCGTCGATTGACGCTGGGTTGAATGGGAAGTTCAGGTTGCGTTCGTACGTGTCAGCCCGATGTCCCTGGTAAAGCCCGCAGTCCAGCAGGATTCGAGAACCATTTATCTCCAGCAGGTGCATGGAGCCGGTAACCTCTCTCGTGGCTCCGTAAAAAGTTAGCTTCATCGTAGACTCCTTTCTTCCACTACTGTGGAGACCATCTTCAGCAATGCCTTGCCGAATTTTCTCACGTGCCAGTCCCCTACGCCGGGGAGTTCCCTCAGTTCCTCCAATGTGGAGGGCAATGCCTTGCAGATGTTGATCATCCCTTCGTTGGAAAGCACTTTGAACGGCGGCCTGTCGAGCCTGCGGGCTTCCCTTTCCCGAAAATTGTACAGCATTTCCAGCAGTCGCCGCTGCCTCCTGGTCAACGACTTCGCTCCTTTGATCTTCCAGTAGCCATACGGGTCGAACCGACGCTTCCCAGGCTCGATCGACTCCAGCTTCCGGAATTCTTTGCGTGCTGCGTTGTACATCCTGGAACGCTTCAGATCACGCTCGAGCCTCTCCTTCAGCGGTATCAGGTAATGTGTATCCATACGGGCGTACTCGATTAGCTCCGGGGAAAGGGGCCGTTTCCCCCAGTTGGCTTTCTGGAACTTCTTGTTCAGCACCACGCCGAATTTTTGCTCCAAAAGAAAAGAAAGGCTCGTGTACTCCCATCCGATCAGCCTTGCGGCGATTTGGGTATCGAAGATGTTGGTGAAATCGAAGTCGAAATCCCGTTTCATGGAAAGGATATCGTTTACGGCCGCGTGGAATATCTTCTGCACATCAGGAGAAGCCATCACGAGCCCTAAAGGGGACAGGTCTTTGATCGAAATCGTGTCTATCAGGAAATCTTCTTCCCTGGTGGATACCTGAATCAAACACACCTTGTAATAGTAACTGTAGAGGCTATCCTCCTCCGTGTCCACTCCGATCTCCGGCTCGCGCAACAGCTTGTCTACGAGCCGGTTCAGGTCTCTTTGATTTTCTATCAGCAGTCCATCCCCCATTCTTTGCCTTTCACTGCCGTTTTGTTCTCGGGTACCATTATCTTCCAATCGAG
>JALWAP010000275.1 GCA_027016315.1 Anaerolineae bacterium
CCGTTCGGCGCAAAATCCACCGCCGAACTTCCCATCGATGGGCCCGCACCCGCGGTCGCTAACGCCATAGCCAACGCCGTTGGAGTAAGGCTCCGAGAGCTGCCTATGACGCCCGAAAGGGTGCTGAAAGCCATCAAGAGCAAATCCTGAGATCTAACGCAAAGGCGCGGGCACTCCCCGCTGCCTTTGCGCCATTTCCACATTGGAAAGTAAAAACACGGGTATATCTTACGCCCACCACTTGCGAAAGGCCGGAGGCTCGAAATGAAAAGGCTCGGACATACTTTTTACTGGGGGATCGTGCTGCTGTTTGGGGGAGCAATTCTTCTCCTGGCGAACATGGGCGAATTCGATCAGTGGAAATTCTACATCATCCTCGCCGTCATCGGGATCGGAGTCCTGGGTGGGTTGTTCTTCCTGGTTGCGTATTTCAGGGACAAGAAACAGTGGTGGCTGTGGACCCCAGCAACCACTTTGCTGACCCTGGCTGGCGTGGTGTATTTGGGCAGCCAAAACCTGCTCAGCATGGCGTGGCTCCTGGCCATACTTGCCCTGGGCGTGGGGCTTGGATTCCTGGTAGCTTATCTACTGGACCCGGCCAACTGGTGGGCGTTGATACCGTGGGGCATCCTCTGGACAATCGGCATACTTACCGGCGTATCGCCGAAGTTATCCAGTGGCGAACTCCCAGGATTCTTTTTCATCTCCCTGGGCATTGTCGCTGTGCTGCTCTACTTCGTTAGAAGGCACAAAAAAGAAGGATGGCCTGCAGCACTGCTGGCCGTGCTTTTCATCACCCTCGGATTCCTACTCCTTTCCCTGGAAGGATGGGAGCGTGGGAAGATCACGAAGTTCTGGCCTTTGATCTTCGTCATGCTCGGCGCTCTGGTAACGCTCTGGAGGATAGCGCTGGCCTTGCAGCCGGAGGTCAAAGAGCCTCTGATCACGTGGGAACCGCCGGAAGAGCCTGCAAAGCCGGCGATGCCACCGGCAGAGCAACCGACGGCACAGCAACCCACGCCGACTTCCACCGAGGAGGAGGCTCCCACGCAGACTACGCAGGAACCAAAGAGCGAAGAAGGGGAAAACCCTGCCCAGGATCCCAGCGCCGAGTAAATTCGTTACCGCGGAAAACCCGTAGGGCGAGTCGTCTGACTCGCCCCACAATTCTGACACAAAACGCTCAGCTCACCCCGGTCGAGCCGACAGCCCAACCAGCGAAAAGATCATATCTTCCCCTCCCGAAGCAACTGGTTCAGCTTCTTCTCCTGCACGTACCCGACTACCAGGATGTCCTGTTTCCTGACGCCTTTCACTTCGCTCACCGCCTGTCGGATGTCGACGATCAGCGGCACCGCCACGGGGCACACAGGAGAAGACGGACGGAACTTGTAGTGCACCGTGCCATCGGGATCGACTTTCAAGTCCTCGATCAACCTCATGCGCACCACATCGGCACCAGTTTCCGGGTCGATCACCATCTTCAGCCGCCAGAGGATGGCCTCCTTCAACTGCTCTGGATCGACCTGCCCTTCCCCTTCGTCCCGAAAGACCTCTGGATTCTGATCGCTCATATGTACTCCTCCGGAACGGAATCCGCAAACGCCTTGATTTCTCTCCAAAGCCCTTCGATCTGGGACGAAATAGCCCGATCGGGCGCGTATTCAGTCACGGGCATACGGTGAACCATCGCCTCCGTGACGATCGTATCGAAAGGAAGCCTGCCCAGCATCGGGATGTCGTTCCGGGAGCAAAAATCCTCGATCTCCCGAGCACGCTTCTCGTTTATGTCGAATTTATTGATCGCCACGGCAGAGGGCACGCGGAAATGCTCCGTGGTTTCCAGCGCCCGCTCCAGATCATGGATACCGGAAACCGTCGGCTCCACGACGATCAGCGCAGCGTGGGCTCCGGACACAGCCGAAATCACAGGGCATCCGATCCCGGGCGGGCCGTCGATTATCACGTAGTCCCGCTTCTCGTCCAGGGCGATGAGCCTGGCCTCTTGCTTGACCAAGGTCACCAGCTTGCCGGAGTTCTCCTGCCCGGCGAACAGGTAGGCGTGAACCATGGGGCCGAATCTGGTCTTCGATTTGAACCATCGCCCTACCACCGGCTCTTCCAGCGAGATAGCCCCGACGGGGCACTGGTAGTAGCAAGCAGCGCAGCCGTCGCATGCGATCCTGTCCACGGTGTACACATCATCGATTATGTCGATTGCATCGAACCTGCAAACCTGGCGACAAATGTCGCAGGAAATGCAGCTTTCCGGATCGACTTGTGCGATGACGCCGCTGGCGAAGTCGTGCGTTTCCAGCACCTCCGGGGAGAGCACGAGGTCGAGGTTCGATGCGTCCACGTCCACATCGGCGATTACGATCCTGTGATCTTTGGCAGCGAGGTGGACGAAAGCCGCGGTGATGGTGGTCTTACCGGTGCCCCCTTTCCCGCTCAAAAGCACTATCTGCCTCATGCCGCCACCTCCTGCCGGATGGAGCGGTACAGGGCGACGAATGCTTTCCGGTACCCAGGCACCGCCTTCACCAGAGGTATCCCTTCGGAATAGGCCTCGGCGATGCGCCTATCCATGGGAATGCGCATGAGGATCGGTATCCCCTCCTCATCGCAAAACCGTTCCACTCCCTCGTCGCCTATGCCGTCCCGGTTGATGATCACGCCTACCGGCAGCCCCATCTCCTCCCTGGCGATGGTGGCGGCTGCTTTCAGATCGTGCAGGCCAAAGGGGGTAGGTTCTGTCACAAGCAGGACGAAATCGCTCTTCCGCATGGATTCCACCACCGGGCACGAGTTCCCGGGAGGGGCATCGATCACGGTGATCCCCTCACGCCTCAGTCTGTGCTTAAGCTCCCTGATCATGGGAGTGGCGGAAGCCTCTCCGACATTGAGTATGCCCCGCATGAAATCCATCGGAGGTTCCTCGACCCGGCCGAATTCGATCACACCTGTCGGGCTGAGTTCTTCGGTGATCGCTTTTTCAGGGCAGACAAGGGCGCAGCTTCCACATCCGTGGCACAGCTCCGGGAAGACCATCACGTTTTGGCCGAGAACCGCTATGGCATGGAACTGGCAGACCCTGGCGCACTCCCCGCAGTAAGTGCATTTCTCGTCATCCACGTGGGGAATCAACAAGCCGAAGGTCTCTTGCCTCTCGATTTTCAGATCGAGAAACAGGTGATCGTTCGGCTCCTCCACGTCCGCGTCGACCAACATCACTTTTTCCGGGACTTCCTCGGCCAGGGCCATCGCCAGCGATACGGCCACGGTGGTCTTGCCCGTGCCACCCTTGCCGCTGGCTACGGTGATGATCATGGCTTACCTCCAGCCACGACCGCGACCATGACCGTGGCCGTGGCCTCCGCCCATCCCCTCCCTGCCGGGAGTGGTGACCTCGGCAAGCTTCCCGGCCTTGAATGATTCCACCACCGACGCAATCGATCCTCCGTGGGGATTTGCGTACATCCTGATCCCCGCTGCTTTCAGGGAATCGAAAGCGTTGGGGCCGTAGTTCCCGGCGCACACCACTGCATCGACTCCGTGCCGGGACAGGAACTGCACCGCCTCGATGGCAGCCCCGCCGGTGGCGCTGGCGCCCGGATTTTCCAGGCCCTCCCATTCCATCGATTCGGTGTCCACTATCACGAAATAAGGCGCTCGCCCAAACCTGGGCTCCTGTTGTGCGTTTATGTCAGGTGCTACAGCGGTAACTGCTACTTTCATTCTGTCCTCCTCGAATCTCCTTTGGTTTCCTGACGGCCACCCCAAGGAACCCGCCCCAGGGCAGCTTTGCATTGACGTTGATCAGCGGGAACAAAGTGCTTTCCCAGGTAATCTGAGGTCTTTCCGGCGCGAACAGGTCCTCGAGCACGGTCTTTATCTCGCCCAGGGTGAAGAACCGGGCGCTGGCGTAGGGAGTCTCCTTGATGATCGACAGCGCCTTCCTCCACACTCCCAGATGGCTCGATTTGTTCAAGATTCCCAGCAAGAGACCCTGCCTCGCCACCCTTATTCCCTCATCGAGGGCGGAGATGATTTCATCCATGAACTCCAGGGAAGTGATGAACGCCACCACGTCCACGCTTTCGCTTTCGAAAGGCAGCCCACAGGCTTCGGCAAGTACGTACGGCTCATCCCCCCTCTTCCTCGCCTCCAAAAGCATGGCCTCCGAGTTGTCCACTCCGACGCTCCAAAAGCCCTGCTCCGAGAACCACCTGGTGAAATACCCGGTCCCGGAGCCGACTTCCAAAATGGACTTCGCGTCCGGGAACTCCCGCAAAAGCTTCAGGAGCAAGGACTTTTCCTGGGCGACGGCTTTCTTCCCGGCTTCCTCGTACCACTTTTCGTAGACCGAGGCCATTTCGATTTGTTCGAAGGGATTTCGCTTCACGGCCCCCTCCACCTTATTGCGCTTTCTATCACAATCTTAACCCGGTGGAAGCTCCCCGGCAAATCCAGGGGAACTTTTTCGCATCCACCAGAGAAAACTCAGTCCACGGAACGCTCTATTGGCACTCCGTGGACCGGTCGATTGCTGCTTTCGAAGCCGTAGCCTCAGCGCCTGCGCAACCTCCTCCGAACCCTCTTCCGGCAGTCGGCAGCTGCGGTAGAACCGCGAACGATCCCTTGCGTCCCTGCAGGCGAGCCTGCTACCCGAACGCCCCGCAGGAGCCTCCGTAGCAGCCCCACACCTGTCCACAACGCAAGCCCACCCAGCACCGGGACGATGGCCGGAACGCCGGAAGGCCTTGATGCAGGCATTCGTGCTGGCGCAGCAGGGACTATCTCCCTGCTCTGCTCACCACCAGCCACCTCTGCCTCCCCGGCCACGCCTTCCGCGGCCTCTGCCGCCGCGCCCGTAGCCCATGCCGTAACCGGGGCCGTATCCCGGGCCATAGCCTCCGCGGCCGTATCCGAACCCTGCTCCGTAGCCCCATCCATAGGCAGGCGGCTGCGGAGCAACGGCTGTGTACTGCGTGAGCTTTCCATCCACGAAAGCCTGCACCGCCTCTTTCACGGTTGTCGGCCCGGTAACGTACACCGGGATGTTCGCGGCCTGCAGCGCGCCAAGGGCGTTAGGGCCTACGCGGCCAGCGATGACCGCCTGCACGCCCTTACTGGCAGCGAACTGAGCTGCCTGTACCCCTGCTCCACCGGCAGCGCCAACCGCCGGATTCAACGTCGCCTCCACCTCCCACGTGTCGGTGTCGACGATCAGGTAGTAGGGAGCGCGGGCGAATACTGCGCTCACCGGCGAGTCCAACGTATTCCCATCAGCCATTACCAGTACCTTCATGATCCAATCACCTCCATCCATCGTCTCCGTCTTTCCTCCCTTCTTGCCGAAGGGAACTCCGTTCAAGATGGCCTGCCGCCGGATCCGTGGCGGTAGGACCTGTATTCTCTCAAGAACTTCTCGATCGCCTCTGCCGTGCTGGCCAGATCAGCGGCCATAATGTCCAAAGCCGCTTCACCGGCAGCGGTGATCCGGTAGACCCTCCGCGGCGGTCCCTGGCTATAATCCCCCTGGTAGGAAGTCACCAGGCCATCTTCTTCCATGTTCCTGAGCGCACGGTACACGATGCTTGGATCCACCGACCCAGGAGGAAACCCGAAATCGGGCAACTTCTCCAGCAACGTGTATCCGTGTGCATCTCCTCGCTTGAGGAGAAGCAACAGCACGGGCACCAGCATCTTCGCGGTGCGCCCCCGTCTCCACCCTCTACCGCCGCGGTTTCTCATCTCCATCCCTCCAACTCATATTATACAGAACTATTTGCGATTTGTCAATAGACAATCAGCAAATTGTTCAGCCAACTCTGGGCAACGACCGAAGCATCCGATAATTGACCTGAAGAAAAGTGCCTGATATAATGCGAAGTGAATTCGGTACTTAGAACAGTTTGCTGAGGTCTTCCTGCACAAAAGCACTTTGCGGAGGAGCCAACGTTGGATCAGACAACCATTCCCGAAAGGAAGCCCGGCTTTCTCTCCGGCAAGCGAGGACGTAGGATCAAAGCAGCGATAACCGGGTACACCTTTCTCCT
>JALWAP010000276.1 GCA_027016315.1 Anaerolineae bacterium
TGTGGCTCGCCGGAACGGACGAAATCGGCCATCGCTTCCAGCGCCTGCGATTTCGTCACCGCGTGGACTTTCACCCCGAGGATCCTGACTTCACGGAAGCGGCTCATGCCGGTATCGCTCCAAAGCCAGTGGTCAGCCCAAGGGAGTTCAGCGCGAGGAAGATCGCCGCCAGCAAAGCCAGCACTGCCGCCAGGAACGCCCAATCCGCCCTGCGAACGTGCAACTCCCGGTAGTAAGTGCGGTTTGGCGTCGAACCGAAAGCCCTGCTGTCCATGGCGATGGCAACCCGCTCCGATTTCCTAATGGCGCTGGCCAGGAGCGGGATCGCGTACCGCTGCCACTCCCGGAGTTGCCCCCTCAGCCCGCCTCGCTTTCCCACGCCCCGGACCTTGTGCGCCGCCCGGATCGTCTCCAGTTCCTCCGTCCAGAGTGGGATGAATCGGTACGCCACCAGGATCGCGTAGCCGAACCGGTACGGGATGCGGGCTTGCTGGATCAGGCTCAGGGCGAAATCCGAAGGATCGGTGGTCACCACGAAGAAAAGCGAACAGGCGATGAACGCCAGTATCCGGAGTGAGAGTGCCAGACCAGAGGTCGCCCCTTCCCTTGCCACGAGCCACGGCCCCAACCGGAACCAGACATGCGGGTGCGGCACTTTGCTCACGTCGAAGTAGAGTGTGTTGAAAATGAAGAACGGCATCGTCAATATGAGCAGCGGCCACGTGGATTTGAGTATCACTTTCAGCGGGATCCTGCCGACGGCCCAAAGCGTCACGATGGTGAGAAGAAGGAATATCCCTGGCGTGTACGGGTCTTGCGCCAGCGTCAGAACCATCACCACCAGGAACACCGCCAGCAATTTGATGCTCGGGTTCAGCCTGTGGATGAAGGAATCTCCTTCGTAGTAGAAAAACAGCCCCATCTCGGTTGCCTCGTCCTTCGGGAACTTTCGACTTCCGCTACGTGTGATAGTACCCGTTTATGTCCACATACCCGTGGCTCAAGTCGCACGTCCAGACGGTCGCTTCTTCCATGCCGAGCCCCAGGTCGACTTCTATCAGCACCTCTTTTGCGGAAAAGATGTCCGCAGCAGCTTTTGCGTCGAACGGAGCAGGCCGGCCGCCGGAGGCAAGCAACAAGAGCTCGCCGTGGGATTCTTCGTCCCCGATGGCGGTGCGCAGGCTCACTTTCTCCGGCTCCACCACCGCCCCGGAATACCCGATCGCCGCGATTATGCGCCCCCAGTTCGGGTCTCCGCCGAAAAGCGCCGTCTTTACCAGGGGAGAATTGGCAATGGCTTTCGCCGCTTTCATTGCATCGTCCCGGCTCAAAGCCCCGCGCACGCAAACCGTGGCCATCTTGGTGGCTCCTTCGCCGTCACGGGCGATCTGCTTGGCAAGCGACTTTGCGACGGAGAGGAGCGCATCGGCAAACGCCAGGAAAGCATCGGTCCCCTCCTGGAGCAGAGGCGCGCCGGAAGCCCCGTTCGCCATCACCAGAACCGTGTCGTTGGTGGAGGTATCGCCGTCCACCGTCACGGCGTTGAAGCTCCGTGCGACAGCCCATCGGAGAACCCGCCCCAGAGCGTCCGGCTCCACTGCCGCGTCGGTGGTTATCACGGAAAGCATCGTGGCCATGTTGGGGTGGATCATCCCCGCGCCCTTCGCGATCCCGACGATGGAGGCTTTCGCATCGCCCAGCCGTACCTCCGCCGAAGCGAACTTCGGCACGGTGTCGGTCGTCATTATCGCCCGC
>JALWAP010000277.1 GCA_027016315.1 Anaerolineae bacterium
ATGCTCTTCCACGAGCCGATGTAGCTCGTCGCGCTCGACCACCACGTTCCCAAGGCGGCTGACAGCCACTCCCGCAGCCAGGTTCGCCAGCGTTGCGCCGACCAGGAAGGGCGCCCCGGCAGCGACGGAAAGCGCCAGCACTGCCACCACCGTGTCCCCGGCGCCCGTGACATCGAACACCTCGCTTCTGTTGACCGGCGCCAGGTGTTCCGCACTTCCACCCCACGCCACCGTCATCCCCTTGTCGCCCCTGGTGATGACCACACACTCCGCCCCCAGGGATGCTTTCAGTTCCCCGGCAGCTTTCTCGAAATCCGCATCCGTGGAGAGTTTCGTCCCCAGTTCCGCTTCAGCTTCGTGGCGGTTGCACTTCAGAAGATGCGCTCCGCGGTACCGCATGAGGTCTCCCTGGGCATCCACCACCACTGGCACGCGGTTTCTCCACGCGATTTCCATTGCGCCGGAGATCACGTCGGCCGACATAATGCCGTTCCTGTAATCAGAAATGAGCAGCGCCTCGCTGTCCGGCAGTTCGGCGCTCAACGCTTCCAGCAGCTTCTCGGCAGCGTCGGCTGGGATCGGCTGGTGGCTCAGCCTGTCGATCCGGGCGAGGTGCTGGGCGAAGATAAGTCCGCCCTCTGCCACGATCCTGGTCTTCCTGGTGGTAGGTCTGCCCGGCTCTTCCACGAGCCTGGCTTCGACCCCGGCTTTCTCCGCTTCTTCCCGCAGTTCACGCCCGGTTTCGTCCCGGCCGACAACTCCCACCAGAACCGCCTTGCCCCCGAGCCCTACCACGTTGTTGGCCGGGTTCGCCGCGCCGCCCAACCGAAGGAAGCCGTGGGTGTATTCCAGCACCGGCACCGGCGCTTCCCGGCTCAGCCTGGTCGCTTTCCCCAGGAGGTACTCGTCCAGGATCACGTCTCCGAGGACGACGATCTTCTTCCCCTGCCATGCCTCTATGGCTTGCTCGAGCTTTTCTTTCATTCCACACCTCTGCCTTTCGCCATCTCGTAGAGCAGGAGGAGGACGAACCTCGGTAGGGCGAGCTGCCTTCGCCACCTCCACGGCTCCTGCGCCAGCCTGTAGAACCATTCCATCCCGATGCGCTGAACCCACCGTGGGGCCCGTTTCTTCACGCCTGCGACGAAGTCCAGCGCCCCGCCGACCCCCATCGCCAGCGGAACGCCCAGCCTGGGCTGGTTCCTGGCGATCCACAGGTCTTGCGCCGGGGCGCCATACGCCACGAACAGGATGTCCGGGTGCGCCGATTTCACCATCGGCACGATCACCGCTTCGTCCTCCGGCCTGGGCGAGCCTGCGTAAGTCCCGGCCACCCGGAGCCCTGGGAACCTGGACGAAAGGATTCCCGCCGCTTTCTCCGCCACGCCTGGAGCAGCGCCGAGGAAGAAAATGCTCCAACCGTTTCTGGCGGAGAGTTTGGCAAGTTCCGGCACCAGGTCCGATCCAGCCACCCGCTCCGGGATCGGATCGCCGAGCAGCCTACTTCCCCACACCAGGCCGATGCCGTCCGGGATCGAAAGATCGGCGGCGTTCAGCACCTGCATGAACTCCCGGTTCTTCCTGGCGGTCATCACGAACTCCGGGTTGACCGTCGCTACCTGGTGTGGCTCGCCGGAACGGACGAAATCGGCCATCGCTTCCAGCGCCTGCGATTTCGTCACCGCGTGGACTTTCACCCCGAGGATCCTGACTTCACGGAAGCGGCTCATGCCGGTATCGCTCCAAAGCC
>JALWAP010000278.1 GCA_027016315.1 Anaerolineae bacterium
GCGCGGGATCCAAAGGGATTCAAATCCTTTCTCTCCATATTTTTTCTCCTGCAGTCATGGTTTGTTATACACTGCCCGAAAGCAGCCGACGCGATAGAAGACTACGAACAAATTATACCTTACCAACAAACCGGATTCCAAAGAGGAAGCCTCGAAATCAACACGATGGTGGTGGTCTCAGCCTAATGCAGCAGGAGCAAGTTCTATCGGCGGTGATGCTGCTCGGCTTCGGGGTTCTCGTTCAGCAGTTCCACAGCGTGTGGAAGAACGGGCAGGATCACTTCCAGGTTCTCCCGAACGGCTTTGGGGCTGCCCGGCAGGTTCACGATCAAAGTGTTGCCTCTGATCCCTGCCACACCTCGGCTCAGCATGGCGTGCGGGCTCACTTTCAGGCTTTCGGCGCGCATGGCTTCGGCCAGGCCTGGGGCTTCTTTCTCTATCACGTCCCTGGTGGCCTCCGGTGTCACATCCCGCGGAGCGAAGCCGGTGCCGCCCGTGGTCAAAACCAAATCGAGCCGGAGACGGTCAGCCCAATCCTTCAGCACAGCCGCTATCTCCTCCCGCTCGTCCGGCACCACGTCCATCCGCACCACTTCAGCCCCAAGGCGTTCTTTGACCAACTCGGCCAGAAGAGGGCCGGATTTGTCCTCCCGCTCGCCCCTTGCAGATCGATCACTCACAGTCAGAACTCCGACTCTCATCTCAACCTCCAGAACCCGACGGGCTTTGGCATGGGTACTAAAAAGCCCCGCGTGCAAACGGGGCTTTTACCAGCCTGATACCGCCAACAACGGCAAAAACGGATCAACGTTTCGTGTACTGCGGCGCCTTACGGGCACGCTTGAGGCCGTACTTCTTCCGCTCTTTCATGCGGGCGTCCCTGGTCAGGAACCCGCCCTTCCGCATGACAGGCCTCAGGTCCTCGTCCATGACAGAAAGCGCCCTGGCGATGCCATGTGCTACCGCGCCTGCCTGGCCAGAGATTCCCCCGCCTTTCACGACTACGGTGATGTTCACTTTGTCTTCCATCCCCGCAGCCTTGAGCGGAGCCATCACCGTCACCAGGTCCACCGGCCGGGTAAAGTACTCCTCCAGGGGCTTGTTGTTGATAACTATCTTGCCCTCGCCGGGGTAAATGCGCACCTGCGCGCTGGCGGTCTTCCTTCTCCCAACAGCGTAATAAAAACGAGTCGCCATCAACACTCCTCCGATACTAAGTGTGAGTTCACCGCCGGAAGACTACAGATCCAGCGGCTCAGGTTTTTGAGCCTTGTGCGGATGCTCAGGCCCCGCATACACCTTGAGCTTCTTGATCATCTTCCTGCCCAGGCGGTTCTTTGGAAGCATCCCGCGGACGGCGTGCTGAATGACCCTTTCGGGGTGCTTCTTTAGCTGATCCCTCAAAGAGATCGCCTTCAACCCGCCCGGGTAGCCGGAATGCCTGTAATAGAACTTTTGGGTGAGCTTCCTGCCGGTCACGTGAACCTTCTCCGCATTGATCACGATGACGAAATCGCCGGTATCCATATGCGGAGAGAAAATCGGCTTATGCTTGCCGCGCAAGATCCTTGCGATTTCCGACGCAAGCCTCCCCAACGTTTTCCCTTGAGCATCCACCACATACCATCGACGCTCTATATCTTCAGGTTTAGGTGTGTATGTACGCACTCCTACCACTCCTCCTTTCCTACCGAAGCAAAAGCAAGCTCCGGTGGATATTCGACATTTACCAGACAAAGCCCTTGTGG
>JALWAP010000279.1 GCA_027016315.1 Anaerolineae bacterium
GCAACCGTAACGAGGGGAACTTTGTCTCCGAAGCTTCTTTGGAGGGACGTTTTTAGATGCAATTCGACATAATAGTGATCGGGGCCTCGAGTGCCGGTCTCCATGCTGCAAAGCTTTTGTCGGAAGCAGGCAAGAGGGTGGCTGTGTTCGATCGGCAGGATCCGTTGTCGCCTGCCAGGCGCACGATGATAGTCACCAGCAAGTGGGATGAGGTTCTGGGAAAGCGGCCTGAAAATGTTGTATTGCATTCCATAGACGTGATGTCAGTGGAAACGCTTTCCTCGGCAGTGGATGTGGTGCTGGACCCGCCGGATTTGATCATCGAACGCTCGGCTTTCATCCTTTACCTGCTGATCGAGGCCGAAAAAGCTGGGGTATTTTTCTTCCCGGGATATGAGTTTCGATCCGCTGGTGGTGGCGTTCTGAGGTTTGCCACCAGGGACGGGATTGTAGAAGCGGAAGCGCCCGTGGTTATCGGCGCCGACGGGGTTGATAGCAGCGTCGCCAGGGCGTTCGGCATACCGCGCTCGCCTTCCGTGCCCATCCTGCAGGCGGAAATCGATCTTCCATCCGGTTGGGATCCTTCGGTCACGAAAGTCTGGTTCGACGTGGAGGACACGCGGTATTTCTACTGGCTGATCCCGGAGTCGTCGACCCGGGCGGTTGTCGGCCTCGTTGGGGACGAGCGGGGGCATCTGCGCTCGCTTCTGGACAGTTTCCTGGAGCATCACGGCTGGAAAGCCACCGGGTTCCAGGGCGCCAAAGTAGCGATGCACCACCCGAAGCTGAGGCCGTGGAAGGAAGCGGATGGGGTTGCGGTGTTGCTCGTCGGGGATGCCGCGGGGCAGGTGAAAGTGACTACGGTCGGTGGTAGCGTCACGGGACTTGCTGGCGCTCAAGCCGCCGCCAGGGCGGTTCTGAACGGGACGCGGTACAGGGACGAACTCAAGGCGCTCAAACGGGAGCTGGACATCCACTGGTGGATACGGGAATTCCTCGAGCGGCTCGACAACAGTGGCTACGATGCCCTCGTCCGATACATGAACCCCCGCGTCCTCGAGCTGTTGAGGAGCAGGAACCGGGACGAGGCGGTTGGCTTGGCATGGAGGTTGCTGCTTGCCCAGCCCAAGTTCCTGTGGCTTGGCTTCAGGGCTTTCACCAGACGAAGGCAGTTCCCGAGGCTCACCCCTATCGGCTGCACGGCGGGATAAGGTCGATTTCACGCTGGTGGTATTCAGGCAAGCAGAAGCAACCTCCCACACCCTCCGCAGTGCACGATTTCTCCCGCCCTTAGCTTCGATACGACGGCAGGGGGGAGGATAGTGCCGCAGACGCCGCATGTGCCGTTTACGACTTTCGCTATTGCCATCCCGCCTTTCCGCGGTACGAGGTAGTCGTATTCCTCGAGCAGTGCTTGCGGGATAGAACTCCGGAGCCTGGATTGCCGATCCTCCAGGTCGGCCAGATCGGCCTTCTCTTCTTCCAGCATTGCTTTGATCTGGCTTTGAGAGACCTCCCATGCGGAACGCAGGTCTTCCAGGCGTGCATTCCGTTCCTTCGCAATTGCATCCAGTTCCTCGATTTCCATCATCAGCTCCAGGAGAGAGTCCTCCAGTTCGGAACGGCGCTTCTTCAGCGAGGTGAGGAGCTCCTGCATCGATTCTATCTCCCGGGGGTTCCTCACCTTTCCGCTGTAGAGCTTGTCTTCCGTTGCCTTTGCTTTGTCCCGGACGGAGGCGAGTTTGT
>JALWAP010000280.1 GCA_027016315.1 Anaerolineae bacterium
GACCGGGTCGGGATCGAGAAAGTCGCTCTGCGGCGAGCCAGACGGCTCGCCACTACAGAAAATGCACAGGTCGAACCATCTGGTTTGACCAAGTCGGGATCGAGGGAGCCGCTCTGAGGCGAGCCAGGCGGCTCGCCGCGATAAGAATGCGTAGGTCGAACCGTCTGGTTCGACCAGGTCGGAATCGAGGAAGTTGCTCTGTGGTGAGCCAGACGGCTCGCCTCTACAAAAGGAACGCACCTCGAGTCAGCGGCGTTGATGCGGACGTTGAAGCACGCCTGACGAATACAAAGCCCCTTGCAGCGCTGCCAAGGCTGCTCGAATTTACGAAACACCGTCAGCGGTAGGGTGTCTCACTCTTTTTCTTCTTTTTTCTCCGCGACGGACGGCTTTTCTTTCCCTTCCATCTCCTGCTTGAAGTTGCGGATACTCTTTCCCAGGGCACCGCCGATCTCGGGCAGGCGCCCCACTCCGAACAGGAGCATCACTATCACCAGGATGATGATCAGTTCGGGAATTCCGATGTCCATTTCTACCTCCACCAGATTTCGCTGAGCGAAACCAGCGACCAAGACCCGCTAATTGTCGGAGCTCAGCTTCCTTATCTCGTCTTTCCAGTCTATTTTGTTCTTTTGCTTGGCCCGGCAAACGTAGCATATCGGCTCTTCGTCGTCAGGCCTTTTCCTCGTTGGCTTGCCGCAGATGCTGCAAGGCACGAGTTTGCCGCTCATCACCGGGCGCGGCTCCGAGGCCACAAGCCGCCTGGTCTTGACCATTTTCTCCAGACGAATGGCCTGCTCCGGACATACTATAGCGCAGCGATTGCATCCCACGCAATCTGCGTCCAGGAAATTCAGCAGAAAATACTCCCCGCTTTCGTCCACTTTGTACGTCAGGGCGTCGGTCGGGCATACCTTGGAGCAGATGTCGCACCCACTGCACAGATCGTTTACCACCACGTCCGCGAACGGCATGTAGCTGACATCCATTTCCTCTTTCGCCGGTTCGCCAAAGGACTCCAGGACAGCCCGCAAGCGCATCCGCTCCTCCGGCACCTCTTTGTCAGATCCGGAAAGCGGCACTGGGAGGGATTCTTCGATCAGGACGCTTGCGGTTTTCAGCGCCATCCTTCCGAGCGCCGAAAAGAAATCACGGCGGGAAAGTGCTGGCTGCTGACCGTCGTAGAAATCGGCTTTCCGCGGTTTGGCGTCTCCCGAAATTTGGCTCACCAACCGAACCCTCTCTTTCCTGCCCCAGGCTTCGAGGAACCGGTTGGCATAGTCCGCCAAAACGGAAATGTGCCTGCCTACCTCGCCGATTGGGCAATCCGCGCAGAGTCTGTCGTTGAGCCAGATGTCGCTTTCGAGTGTCTTCGTCCAGCTCAGCAACCTGGAAACGGAAAGCGACCCAAGGCATCGCCCCACGTCCACCACCGCTTCCACCGGAGCCAGGCTTTCGTCGTCGCCGGGATGTTGTGGACACGTGAGCTCCACCGCTGCTCCCTGAAGGCTCTGGAGCGTCTTTGAAACGTTGTTCTGCTCTTCCTCGAGCCTCGGCTGCGTGAACGCACCAGTGGGGCAGGCGGAAACGCACGCCCCGCACCGGACGCATTTCTCCCCGTCCAGAGAAACCGGCACATGTACGTCCCCGGTGAGCGCGATCGCTTCCACCGGGCATACCTGCACGCACGCCGCACAGACAGGGTTCTTGATGTTAACATCGAGACATCGGGAGGGATCGAGC
>JALWAP010000281.1 GCA_027016315.1 Anaerolineae bacterium
GGATGCTGGTGCCACCGGAGACGCGCAGGATGATCGGCACGTCCACGTTCGGCTTGACGTAGTTGCGCAGGGCTCCTCGGGTGAGCATCAATGCATCGACGTAAGGCAAAAGCGGGTCGACCACCTTGCTCAGGTTCTCCAGTCCCGTCGTGGGACCCATAAAGTAGCCGTGGTCGACTGCAAAGAGAACCGTGCGGCCGCTCTCCTGGTCGAAAAGCCTCGAAAATCTGTTTTCCATTCCCCAATCCATACTCAGCAACCTCCTTTGTTTCGGATGAATGCCGGGCATAAGGTCACCCGGCAACTTTTTTGTACTCCTCACGAACGATCTCGACGAGATCGTCGATGCTATCCACGCTCTTCCGCTCGAGAACCCAACGTCTCCCGATGTGGATGGCGGCACGCTCGGCCACGGCGCGTTTCTCCGGGTCTTCGATGCTGGTGATGTCCCACACACTGACGATCCCCATCATCCTGCGGAGGAACTTGGTGCCGCCGTGCCCTGCGGTATCCTGCAAGATTCTGTGGATGTAGCGCTTGCGGAACTCTGCAAACGCCTCCTCGCCGCCGGGGAAGTCCCAGTATTTGTTCGGCACAAGTTCGCCACGGTTGTTGTTCTTCCATGTCTCGTCGAACTTGCGGGCAAACTCGTTCCAGATGTCCCGAACCATGCTCAGGACGTACTCCTGATACTCCTCCCGTACCTCCGGGTCTTCCGTGTGCCCGTAGTGGGAAAGGTAGTTGAGCACCAGGTTCTGTAACACGGCGCCAACGTCGTATCCCATAGGCCCGAAGAAAGCGAACTCCGGATCGATGACCCTGGTATCGCGCTCGTTCAGCATGATGCTGCCGGTGTGCAGATCGGCGTGGATCAGAGCCTCGGAATGGTTCATGTACGCGTCCTTCATCTCCGCGATCGCCATCTTTAGCTCGCCGTCCGACCGGACTGCCTGCACTTCGTCGTCCACCAGGGGGTTCCAGTTGTTCTCCGGGGAGTCCATGTACGGATTTGTGTAAACGAAATCCTCCTGGAGCTTCCGGAGTTGCTCGTTGACGAACTTGGCCTGTAGGAGCTTCTTCTCCGGCCCGGTCAGGTAGAGATCGGAAGTGTAGAAAAGGGAATTGACCAGAAACGTGGTTATGTGATCCACGAAGTAGGGATACCGCTTCCGGGCCACCAACCCTTTCCTCATGATCTCGTGTTCCTTCAAGTTCTCCATGATGACCAGGGACATCTCTTCGTCGTGGTCGTACACTTTCGGCACAAGCCCCGGGGCGAGCTCGTTGTACTTGAGCAACGCCTGGGTTTCATACCGCATCCGTTCCCTGGTCAAAGGCCAGGAATCGCCGGCCACACGGAGGTACGGAAGCGCCTGCTTCAGCACCACCGTTTGCTCGGGATTCTTGCGATTGGTCACAATGAACACGAGGTTCAGATTGCCGTCTCCAACCTCCTTGACCTCCAGTTCTGCGTCCTTGTCGAACAGAACTCCCCAGACCTTCGGCCTGGACTTGATGTAATCGATGACGGTTTTTTCGTCCAAAGGTTTGTATGCCATGAGTCCTCCTGCCACAAGATATGCATGTCGGTTGCCGATTGCCATCGGCGCCAAGCATCAGGTTCGGAGGAGCCGGGGCTTAGAGGCTCGAGAGCCATTGGACGCCCCACTGCCCCCTGAACCATCCGGTCGTCTCAGGATTTGCGCCTCTCAGGGTAGAGCGAGAGCAGGCCCTCCTC
>JALWAP010000282.1 GCA_027016315.1 Anaerolineae bacterium
GTGAGCATGATCTGGTTCATGGCTGGGTAATCGAGTATCGGCTTGATGGTCAGTTCGAATATCCCGGCTCCGACCAGGAAAAGGGCAGGCACAGAAACGATCAAAGTCAGGTAAGGGTCCCACCCAAGCTTAGCCACCAGGAAATACACCACATACATCCCTATCATCAGGAATTCCCCGTGAGCGAAGTTGATGATCTTCAACACGCCCCACACCAAGGTAAGGCCTATCGAGATCAACGCGAACACCCCGCCTACCAGGATTCCGCTGACCAGGGCTTGCAGAAAAAGACCTGTGGTCACCTTTTCCCTCCATTCCGCTCGAACGTCCAGTTAGCAAAGAGGGGCAGAGGTCGCTCTGCCCCCCTTCGTATCAGGAAAAGAACGTCACTTGCCCAACTTCACCTTGGCTACGGCGTAGTCTGCAGGCCAGACGGGTACGAGTACGCCGTTCTGAACCTGCACGATGAAGAGCGGTGCGTTGGGATTCTGCCCGTTTTTGTCGAAGTAGATGTGATCGGTGGGCAGAACTATGACGTTCTTTCCTTTCCGGAAGTCGGTCTTCGCAAGGGCTTCCCGCAAGGCCTCCGGATCGGCTTTACCTGCCCTCTCGAGGGCGTCGGCCACGACGTATCCGGCCTGATAGGCGTAGGCGCCGTTGCCAGTGATGTCGGTGCCAAACCTGGCCTTATATTTCTCGTTGAGGTCCTTTGCGCCAGGAGCGTACTTGGTGTATTCGATCTCGGTCAGGATTCCCTCAGCGGCTTTGCCAAGCCTGTGGATGAACTCCGGGTCCACGGTGCCGCCTGCGGCGTCGACAAACGGAATGTTGGTCATGCCGAGCTTCTGGCGTGCTTGCGTGATGAGGACTGCGTCGTTCAGGTAGGTGACGGTGAGCACAGCATCCGGCTTTGCTGCTTTGACCTTTGAAACCTGCGTGGTGAGATCAGGAGCATTGGCAGGGTATTTGACCTCAATGACCATGTCCATCCCTGCCTCCTTGAGGTACTTCTTCTGTCCGGCAGCGGTGGACTCGCCGAAATCTGTGTCCTCATGGAGCAAAGCGACCCGCTTGACGTCAAGACCGGCCAGTTTCTTCAGGTCTTTGAGGAACTGCACCTGATCCTTGGCATACCAGGAAGCCTTAGGGCACAAGCGAAAAGTGTACTTGAACCCACGCTCGGTGATCTTGTCGGCCACAGCCATGGAAACCACGAACGGGGTCTTGAGCCTTTCGGCAGCCTGCGTGGCCGGTATGGTGACGGAGGACTGATAAGCTCCGATGATCACAGGCACTTTCTCCTGCTGAACGAGGCGCTCCACCTCGGAGATGCCCACATCCGGCTTGCCCTGGGTATCGCCCCACACGACCTCGAGCTTGGCGCCGCCCATGGACTTGATGCCGCCAGCCTTGTTGATTTCCTCCACGGCGAGCAACAACCCGTTCTTGTTTTCCTCACCGAGCTTTGCGAGGTTCCCTGTGAGCGGATACAGGCCGCCGATCTTTATCACTTTCGTTGTTTTCTGAGCCGGAGCCTTGGTAGGTTCCGCTTTCTGTGCTGGAGCTTTAGTGGGCGCAGTCGTTGGCGCAGCTTTCTTGGCACAGCTTGTCACCAACATGGAAGCGATCAAAAGGATCGCTATCAAAACGAACAGCTTGCGGTACTTCATAACATTTCCCTCCTCTGTAAATGGAACGAGTCTGGTTAGGACACGCAAAAACAACCCCTCTGCCTGCTTCTTCCTCCGGACCCATCACCCCCTTTCACGGACGATAGAAATTCCTGATTCCGTGGAGTTTCGCACTCCGGACGGAGCGAGCCGAGTAATCCAGAATCAAGTATATCGGGGGGATCGACAGAAGTAAACGGCCTAGCATAACACAAATGAGGCCTCGAGGATGTGCACATTGCACATTGTGAAAAAGATCACACAAACTCAGGTTGTCCTACGCCGCCCACATGACTCAAAACGATGAAAGAGGAGTGGAAAACAGCGAGATTGCCCAGATTCACAATGGTATTTCACCCAAGAGCCACCGCATAGAACGCCGATTCTCGCGACGTGCTGGCAGAAAGCCTTCACTCAGGCGACCGGCTGGGTTTGAGCTCGCGCAGGATAGCAAGCGCCTGCTTTATCTTCGCCTGGTTTTCGGCGGCGTTAGTCCAGGCGCTCGCGCCAGAAGGGTGAGGAAGCGGCACAACGATCCTGCCGTCCACCTCGAAGGACTTCCCGACAGCGTCTTTGAGCAAGATCTTCGGGCCGATGAAGTAGTTTATCGCCAGTCGACCGACCGGGATGACCACATCCGGATTCACCAACAAAAGCTCCATCGCGAGGAAAGGGCGGCAAAGTGCAAGCTCCCGCCTGCTCGGAGCCCTATCCCCCCTGCCGTTGCGGGCGGAGCCAGGGAAGCATTTCATCACAGCGGTTATGTACGCGTCCCGGCGGAATTCCTCTTCGGTCCAGCCTGCCTCGGCCAGCCACTTCATGAGGCGCCTCCCTGCCGAGCCGCTGAACGGCTTTCCCGTGCCAAACGTCTCGACTTTGCCCGGAGCCTGTCCCACAAGCATGACCCGCGCTCTGGCATTTCCGGAGAATATGGCCCGCGGAGTCACATCGAACCCCTCCTCGATGCACTTCCTGCAGGTCGCCATCGTCCTGTGCAATGCCCGAAGGGCGGCTTCTCGCTGGCGCAGGGTCATCTGCCATTCCTCGCGAGCCTGCAGGATTCGACGGCGGCAGCGATGTCCGTGGCATACTTCCGGGTGAAATCCCTCACGTCGTCCCAACCGCCACCGGACTTGAGCAGCCTCGTGACGTTCCCGATGCCCCAATTGTACGCTGCAAGCGCCCAGATAAGCTCAGGCCGCCCGAGTTTCTGCAGTTGCGAGCTGACCCAATGAAAATACCTCGCACCGACTTTGATGTTGCTGTAGGGGTCGAAAGGATCGTATACGTCGAGCCTGTCGGCCACTTCGTCCCAGGTAGAAGGCATTATCTGCATCAAGCCGTACTCCCCGGAACCGCCGATGGCCAGCGGGTTGAACTGGCTCTCCTTTCTGGCAATCTCGTACAGGATACAAAATTCTACGCCGACTTCTTCGGCAACCTCCGCAAATATCTCCTCATACGGCATACCCACCTCCGATCAGGGGAAAACGATCTTCAACTCGTTCAGCAGCGGCGGGACGAACAAGCATATCCCAACAAACACGGCTGCGATCGCCATCACCATCACAGCCCCCGCAGCCACATCTTTCGCTACTTTCGCCAGCGGGTGGAATTCCTCCACCTGCGCATCTACGACGGTCTCCAAAGCCGTGTTGAGCATCTCTGCACTCACGACAGCGCCGATCGTCAGGAACAAAAGCGCCCATCGAATGGCATCGAACCGCAGCAGCACCCCCAGAGCCACGGCAAGCCCCCCAACGATCGAATGTATCCGGATGTTCCTCTGCGTCTTGAGCGTATACCAGACGCCGGAGAAAGCGTAGAAGAAGCTGTGGAGCAGGCTTTCACTTTTCATCGCCTTTCACAAGCTCCTCCAGGATGGCATCCTGTTTGCTCCACATCACCTCTTTCTCCTCGGGCTCGGCGTGATCGTACCCCAGAAGGTGAAGGATTCCGTGCACAACCATCAGTAGCAAATCGTGCTCGATAGGCCTGCCTGCTTCACGAGCCTGCGCCGCGGTGAACGGATACGCTATGATCACGTCGCCGAGATACGCCTCGGCCTCCGGCGCAGCAACGAAGTCCTCCCCGCCGGACGTCTGGAACGAAAGAACGTCAGTCGGCTCGTCGACACCGCGGTAGATTCGGTTAAGCTCCCTAACCCGCTCATCATCGGTCACCACAACCGTCGCCTGAGCGTTTTTCACGCCTTCGTGTTCCAAAGCTGCAAGCGCAGCCTTCTCCAGCGATCTCTCGTCAACCAGATTTCGGAACGGAGGATCCACCAGAATCTCTACCTGGAGATTTTTCCCCATTCTCGCTCCTCGTAACGCTTTTCTTCTTCAGTTCGGGGTACTTGACCCGGGGATGATAAAGCCCCTTGAGCACGTCCAGGAAAGCCTGCCTGATCAGGTTCAGATCGTACAGGGTCAGGTGGCTTTCGTCGAGCTGCCCATCCAGAATCCTCTCGGCGAATATCTTCCGTAAGATCCTGTCCACGTCCTCCTGGGTCTTCGGTGCCGATGCCCTGACTGCCGCTTCAACGCCATCGGCCAGCATCAGGATCGCCGCCTCTTTGGTCTGAGGCTTTGGCCCCGGGTACCGGAATTGCTTTTCGTCGACCTTTTCGGGATCGCCAGCCTCCTTGACCGCCTGGGCATAGAAATACCGGACCAACATGGTGCCGTGGTGCTGAGGGATGAAATCCCGGATCTCCCTGGGGAG
This sequence comes from Anaerolineae bacterium, assembly GCA_027016315.1. Classification (GTDB taxonomy): domain Bacteria; phylum Chloroflexota; class Anaerolineae; order S016-19; family S016-19; genus S016-19. The sequence goes on from JALWAP010000282.1 coordinate 4,398, forward strand.
GTTGTTCTCCTCCGCCATTTTCACCCCTTCCGTCACGTGCTTGATGATGATCTGTGCGCTGGTGTAGGGGTCGAGCCGTTCGTGCGGGTTCATTCCCTCCATCTGGTTTTCGGCGAAGAAATACGGAGCGCTCAGCTTTCCGACGTCGTGGTAGTAAGCCCCGACTCTCACCAGGAACGAATCCGCGCCGATGGCATCGGCAGCCCTCTCCGCCATGTTCGCCACAACAAGGCTGTGGTGATAGGTTCCCGGGGCTTTGAGCAGCAGTTGCCTCAAAAGCGGAGATGTAGGCCGGGAAAGTTCGATCAGTTGCAGCGGGGTGGTAATCTCCAGCACACTTCCCATCAGGTAGAAGAAAAGGATGGTGAGAGCGATCGAAAGGATGCCGTTGGTGATCAAAGCCCCGCTCACCTGGAGCAGGTCCGCCAGGTTGGTGTCGAGCCCAAGCCTGACCATGGCAGCGTAGAGCGAAACGCCCACAACAGCGGCAGCGACGCCAGCCCACGTAAAACGATTCATCCTCTCGCCGCGCCCAAGCACAATCGGCGCCACGATGGAGCTCAGCGCCAGAGTCGCCCCGACGCTAAGCGAACCGCCCGCAAGGTAGCCCGCCAGGACGCCGAACAAAATGACGCCGAACATGGCTATTTGCAGCCCGACGACAGCCGAAGTCACCATGGCGAGCACGGCCAGCGGGTACAGGTAGGCGAACACGGTGTGCCCCGGCACCATCAGCCTCGCCAGGACGACGAACAGGACGAACATGAACAGCAACAACTTCGGTTGCACCGGGTCGATCCAGTACGATTCCTCTCCCCATAGCCCGGCCAGCATCACGGCGGAGAAAACCAACATCAGCAGGACGATTCCGGCGCGCCTCCGCCAATCCCGCTTCCCGGAGACGATCCCGAACTTCTCCAGAGCTTCCATGGCCGTTGGTGTGACCACGTCACCAGCCCGGACGATGATCTCCCCTTTTTCGTAGGTGATCGTGACCGGCTTGACCGACTCCCTGGCTTTCTGCCGCTCAGCCTCCGTCCTGGCCTTGTCGTAGAGGGCGTTTGGCTTTAGGAGTTGGGTAACGATCTCGGCCACGACCCGGGCCTGAGCTTCGCTCATGTACGCGCTGATCAACGTGGGCACCGCCCTGCGAGCTTCCGGGAGCTGATCTTCCCTGATCTCCCTGCTCATGGCGCGGCTAAGAACCGATAAGACCTCCTTGCCGGTCTGCTGCCATTCCGAATCGGGCATTTTGAGGATGTCGTTTATCGCTTCGTCGGAGAGGGAGAGGACGGAAATCGACTTCAGGTACTGCCGCTTCTTGTCGATGGAAGCGTATGGGTCCGCCCGCACGGTAGAAATGTAATCGAGGAGATTCTGAGCGAGAGCGATCTGGCTGCGCAAAATGCTCGGGTCGGGTGGAAGGTAGTAGTTGGGCACAGACGCGGCAGCCCGATCCCGAGCCTCTTTCGTGAGAACTTCGCTGACATAGCTCAGCTTCCTCGGCGCTCGAATGTCCACCGGGCTGACATCGCCCACTTTCAGGTTGAATCTACCCTCCCACGGGAGCGGCACGATGAGGATCAGGA
>JALWAP010000283.1 GCA_027016315.1 Anaerolineae bacterium
TCAGAAGATTGTACCCGGACATTCCACTCATGGTAGACGCAAACGCCGCCTACACTCCGGAAGACATGGAACACCTCAAAAAGCTGGACGAATTCGGCCTGATGATGATCGAACAGCCCCTGAGCTACGAAGACCTGACCTATCATGCGCGGCTTCAGCGTGAAATCCAGACCCCAATCTGTCTGGACGAAAGCCTGAGCAGTGCCGAGATGGCAAGGCAGGCGCTGGAGCTGGGTAGTTGCCGGGTCATCAATATCAAAGCAGCACGCATGGGGGGACCAAGCCAGGGAATAGCGGTACATGACCTGGCATTCATGAAAGGCGTGCCGGTCTGGTGCGGAGGCCTCAACGAAACTGGAATCGGGAGGCTCCACAATGTGGCGCTCTCCACCCTGCCGAACTTCAAACTCCCCGGCGACGTTTCGGCAAGCCGGAAGTACTACCACCCAGACTTGATCGAGCCGGAGGTGGAAATGGGACCGGACGGGACAATCAAAGCCCCGTCGGAGCCAGGGCTTGGCGCAAGAGTCAGGGAAGACGTGCTGGAAATGCGCCGAGTCCGGAAATGGGATTCTAAAAACGAAGATTGAGGGCTTCGGCAAAGCCACGGTAAGGCAATCAAATAGCCTGGCAAAGTTCTTGAGCAATCTACTAAGAAAACACTCGTGGGGGCGTTATGTCAACGCAAAGCCGCGAAGACTCCCAAGGCGCAAAGACCTCTCGAAATTTTTGCGCCTTACGTAGCTTTTGCGTCTTGGCATTCCTTTCAGTCTATCCCGACAGGTTTTCTTCCAGTTTGAGCAGCGCCAACCGCTGTGCACTTACTCATGAGCAACCGCTCATCTGGACGTTCCCCGGGAGCAGCTTTCCACCTGCACAAGCTGCCAGAAAAACCCCACAGTCCTCGCCCGCTCTGACAGACTTCTACCGTTCATTCTGCCTGCTACAAGTAGTCTTTGCAACGGAGCAGCTTTCCTTAACCAGATGCTCGAAACCAACCCGAATCAAAAGAGACCACCTGAGTACCATTCACAAGATTTGACAATCCGAAAAGAACGCTTATAATAGTAAGTGCGTATCATTAAAAGGCCGTACAAATACTTCCTGGAGCGTTCCGACATGATAGGCATAAACAGACAGACCGACTACGCAGCACGCTTGATACTGTACCTTGCCTCGAAAGAGCCGGAAGAACGTGCTACTGCTCAGAGCATCGCCAAGTACGAGCTGATACCGCCTGCCTTCGTCAGGCGAATCGTCACCAGACTGAGCAACGCCGGCCTCTTGAAGACTACAAAAGGCCGGACGGGTGGCATAGAGCTGGCCCGACCGGCATCAAAAATCAGCCTGCTGGACGTCATCGAGGCGATAGAAGGGCCGCTGGTGCTGAACGAGTGCACCGAAAACCCTGAGATCTGTCCGTTTTCCGATTTCTGCCCGGTGCACAAAGCGTTCGAGGAAGCAAGAGCTTCCCTGGAAGCACAGCTCAGATCATATACCTTCGATAAACTCGCGGAAGACGAAAAAGCTGCGCTGGAACTCTTGGCGCACAAACCTCCCGCAGAGGTATCGAACGCGGTTTGAAATAAGCCGCCGTTTCGTCCTTTGCTTTTTGTCCGGATTTCCATGAATCTTTCAATCGAGAAAGGAGGTGATGAAGCCCAATATAAGTAGAAGAGAAGATTTCTCGTTCGTATGATTGTGTTGGTCTTAAGCGCATTCTGTTTTTCGGTAACATCCCTGGGAAATCGCTCAAGTCATCAACTGACTGAAGGAGGGAATCGACTATGGGTGCAGTAGGTTTGGCAAGATGGCAGTTTGCCATCACGACAGTCTACCATTTCTTCTTCGTGCCTCTTACTCTGGGACTTTCCATCTTCGTGGCGCTCCTGGAATCCAAATACGTTTCCAGCGGCGATGAAACCTACAAACGAATGGCAAAGTTCTGGGGCACGCTCTTCTTGATCAACTTTGCCATGGGCGTCGCCACAGGCCTGGTGCAGGAATTCCAATTCGGGCTTAACTGGTCCGGATACTCCAGGTTCATGGGCGACATCTTCGGCGCACCGCTGGCGATCGAAGCCTTACTGGCGTTCTACATGGAGTCCACTTTCCTTGGAGTCTGGGTCTTTGGATGGGACAAACTCTCCAAGAAACTCCATGCGGCGATGATCTGGCTTGTAGCCATCGGTTCCAACCTCTCGGCGATCTGGATTCTCGTCGCCAATTCATTCATGCAGCATCCGCTTGGCTACAAGCTCGAGAACGGGAAAGCCATCATGACGAACTTCGTGAAAGTAGCCACCAACCCCAACGTTCTCTTCCAGTGGCCGCATGTGTTTTTCTCCGGCATGACCACAGCAGGGTTCTTCGTGTTGGCGTTCACGGCTTACCACATGCTTAGGGGAAGCAAGGACAAGAAATTCTTCGATCTGTCCTTCAAGTGGGCTTCCATCTACGGGCTGATCGGGATCATCATGGTGATCGCTGTCGGGCACTTCCAGGGGCAGTTCCTGGTTCGGCATCAGCCCACCAAGATGGCCGCCGCAGAAGCCATCTGGGAGACCGAGAAACCCGCATCGTTCTCGCTTTTCGCTACCATAGATCAGTCCCATCAAAGAAATCCGGTGGACATCAAGATCCCGTACCTTCTGAGCTTCCTTTCGTACAACAATTTCAGCGGCAAGGTCGTGGGTCTGAAGGATCTCCAGAAAGAATTCGAGCAGAAATACGGTCCCGGAAACTACGTGCCGCCTGTAGCAATCACCTATTGGAGCTTCAGGCTCATGGTGGGCGCAGGGCTCCTGATGCTGCTGTTCGCACTCTACGCGGTGGCATTGATCGGGAAGAAAAAGCCTTCCTGGTTCTTGAAAGTGCTCGAGTGGTCGGTATTTCTGGCGTACCTCGCCACAAGCACCGGCTGGATTATGGCTGAGGTCGGTCGCCAGCCCTGGATCGTCTACGGATTGCTGAAAGTGAAGGATGCAGTCTCGCCAAACGTGCCCGCGTGGAACGTGGCGTTCTCGCTGATCGCTTTCGGCGTGCTATACGGCCTGTTGATGATCGCGGACGTGTATCTGCTGCTCAAGTATGGGCACGAGGAGCCTGCCGAAGTAGCCGGCGAGACCTCTGCTGCCATGGCTTATTGAGGAGGTAAACGATGAGTCTCAACACTCTTTGGTTCATACTCGTAACTGTGCTGTTCATCGGGTTCTTCTTCCTGGAAGGATTCGATTATGGCGTCGGTATGTTGCTCGGGTTCTTGGGCAAAGATGATGCCGAAAGGCGCGTGATCATCAACACCATCGGCCCAGTCTGGGACGGGAACGAAGTCTGGCTCATCACCGCTGGCGGCGCTTCCTTCGCGGCATTCCCGCAGTTCTACGCGACCCTCTTCAGCGGGTTCTATCTCGCCCTGGTGTTGATGCTGCTCGCCTTGATCCTGCGCGGCGTCTCCTTCGAATTCCGAAGCAAGGTGGAAAGCCCTGGCTGGCGCAAGCTCTGGGACTGGGTGATCGTGGTCACCGGGTTCCTCCTGGCGCTGCTCTGGGGCGTGGCGGTCGGCAACCTGATCAAGGGCGTGGCGATCAAAGAGGACATGAACTATTACGGCGGCCTGCTGCCCTTGCTGAACCCGTTTGCGCTGCTGGCCGGGCTGGTGTTCGTGTTCCTGTTCGCCATGCACGGAGCCAACTTCCTCACCTTGAAGACCGCTGATCCAATCATGAGCAGGGCAAAGAATGCGGCGAAGGCGCTTTGGTTCCCGACCGTGATTCTGACCGTCGCTCTCGTGATATGGGCTTTCGTCGGCACGGACCTGTTCAAAGGTCCCGCTGCCTGGCTCGCGCTTCTCTCGGCAGCCATCGCAGCGGTCGCCCTGCTCCTGGTGTATTACTTCATCATCAAGGACAAACCAGGCTGGGCGTTCGTCATGGGCTCGCTCACCATCGTCTTTGCAACGATCATGGTCTTCGCAGGCAACTATCCGTACCTGCTGAAGTCCACGCTCAACCCCAAGTGGAGCCTGACGATCTACAACGCATCGTCCAGCCCATACACGCTGAAAGTCATGACGATCGTAGCGTTCCTGCTGGTACCGTTCGTCCTGGTGTATCAGGCCTGGACGTACTACACCTTCAGGCAGAGGCTCAGCAAGGATACCCACCTGGAGTACTGAGTCTGTTGCAGCATCGATCGTCATCGGTTAGAATGAAAAGGGAAGGCTTCTCGCCTTCCCTTTTCGTCGTAGAGGAAGAGCCTAGCATTCGGACAACGGAATGAACTTAGACAAAAGACTGCTTCGGGAAGCATCACGGGTTCGGTTGGAATTTACCATGACCGTGTCGCTGGGGTTCCTCGGCGGCATACTGACCGTGCTCCAGGCCCGGTATTTCGCAAAGCTCGTCAACGGCGCTTTCCTGGGAAAGTTACCGCTTAGCGCTCTCTGGGGAACGGTAGAGCTGATCATCGGTGTGATACTGCTCCGATCGATCGTCCTGTGGGCGAGCGAGGTTTCTGCCGCAAGGATGGCCGGAGTCGTCAAACAAGAACTCAGGGACAGGTTGTTCTCTCACATCCTGAAGCTCGGACCTGCTTACGCTCACAGTGAACGAACCGGCGAGCTGACCAACACCGCTGTAGAAGGAATCGAGGCGTTGGACGCGTATTTCAGCCAGTACATCCCCCAGCTTGCCCTGGCGGCGCTGATTCCGCTGACGATATTCATCTTCGTGCTGACCCGGGATCGCCTATCCGCGTTCGTGCTGCTCGTCACCGCCCCTATGATCCCGATCTTCATGATGCTGATCGGAAGCATAGCCGACTGGCTCACGCGCAAGCAATGGAACACGTTGAGCCGCATGAGCGCGCATTTCCTGGACGTCCTACAAGGCCTCACCACGCTGAAAATATTGGGCAGGAGCAAAGAGCAAACGCGCGTAATCGCCGAAATAAGCGACAAGTTCCGCCGGACCACTTTGGGCGTGCTCAGGGTGGCGTTCCTGTCGGCGCTGGTCCTGGAACTCGTTGCGACGATAAGCACGGCAATCGCCGCTGTGGAAATCGGGCTGCGGTTGCTGTACGGGCACATGGAATTCGAACAGGCTTTCTTCGTGCTGCTGCTGGCCCCGGAGTTCTACCTGCCGCTGAGGCTCCTCGGAACAAGATTCCACGCGGGGATGTCAGGTGTGGCCGCCGCCAGGAGGATTTTCGAGGTGCTCGAGACGCCCGTGCCGGAGCCGCCAGCTACGGTTCTGCCGCATGTCCCTGCCGATCTCAGGTTCGACGTAAGCTTCACGAACGTGCATTACGCCTACGAAGACGGCAAACGGCCCGCCCTAAAAGGCGTCTCGTTCGAGATCCTCGAGGGGAGCAAAACAGCGCTGGTCGGGCCCAGTGGCGCTGGGAAGAGCACCGTAGCGAGCCTGCTTCTGAGGTTCATATCGCCGGACGAAGGCGAGATACTCGTCGGTGGCATCCCGCTGAGAAACCTTCCGGTGGAAGGATGGCGGGAAAAAGTTGCGTGGGTTCCGCAAAACCCCTACCTTTTCCACGGCACGGTGGCAGACAACATCAGGCTCGCCAGGCCAAACGCAACCGAGGATGAGGTGAAGCGAGCAGCGGCCCTGGCACACGTGAGCGAGTTCATCCCCGAATTGCCGCAAGGCTACGACACCATCGTGGGTGAAAGGGGAGCAAGATTGAGCGGAGGTCAGGCGCAGCGGATCGCGCTCGCAAGAGCGTTCCTCAAAGACGCACCATTCCTGATCCTGGACGAAGCCACGTCTAACCTCGATCCCGAAAACGAGGCCCTGATAGAGGAAGCAACGAAGCGACTGATGGAAGGTAGAACGGTGCTGATCATCGCCCACAGGCTGAGCACCGTGATGGACGCCGACAGAATCGTCGTCCTTTCCGGCGGCAAGGTGCGGGAGATCGGAACGCACGAGGATCTGCTGTCGCACGGTGGAATCTACGCCCGCATGGTGACTCTCTACGGAGGTGCCGCATGAAGAAACGTACGCTCTGGCGGCTGCTCCGGCTGGCCTCGCCTTACCGATGGTGGATGGCGCTTTCCGCGCTGCTTGGGTTCGCCACGGTTGGCAGCAGCATCGGATTGATGTCCACATCCGCTTTCATCATAGCCAAAGCAGCCCTACACCCGAACATCGGCGACCTCCAGGTCGCCATCGTGGGGGTGCGGTTCTTCGGAATTTCGAGGGGCGTGTTCAGGTACGCCGAACGGCTGGTATCTCACAACACGACTTTCAAGCTCCTGGCCCGGCTGCGCGTCTGGTTCTACGAGGCGCTGGAACCGCTGGCACCAGCCCGGCTGATGGAGTACAGAAGCGGTGACCTGCTGTCACGCATCGTCGGCGACATCGAAACGCTGGAAAATTTCTTCGTGAGGGTGATTGCACCTCCGGCCGTGGCGCTGATCACCACGGTGGTGATCTGGTTCTTCCTTGCCATGTTCGGCAAGAACGTGGCGAATACGCTCGTGCTGTTCCTGGCGCTGTCCGGGCTCGGAATACCGATCCTCGCAAGGATTCTCGGCCGGGAAGCGGGGAAAAAGCTGATCACGGAAAGAGCGAAGCTGAACACGGGAATCGTCGATGGAATCCAGGGGCTGGCAGACCTGCTGGCATACGGCCGCGCCGGCGAGCAACGACAGCTCGTCAGAGAAAGCAGCAAAAGGCTGATCGCGGCTCAGCAGAAAATGGCGTTCGTAACGGCGCTCCAGGACGGCATGGGCGTTCTGCTGGCCGGATTGGGAATGCTTGCGGTCTCCGTGGTGGCGATACCTCTGGTCTCGTCCGGAAGCATCACCGGGGTAGATCTGGCGGTGATCGCCCTGGCGGCGCTTTCCAGCTTCGAAGCGGTCCAGCCGCTTCCACTGGCCGCGCAATACCTGGAGAACAATATCGAAGCTGCAAGGCGGCTGTTCGAGGTCGTCGACGAAAAGCCGGAGGTGGTCGATCCACCGAACCCGCTTCCCCTTCCGGAAAAGCACGACATCTCCGTTTCCGGCCTGCGGTTCGGATATCCAAACGCAAACAGGCTGGCGCTGGACGGCGTCGACTTCCATGTCCGGGATGGAGGCAGGCTAGCGGTGGTAGGGCCGAGCGGTGCAGGAAAGTCAACGCTGGTGCACCTGCTGCTTCGGTTCTGGGAATTTCACGAAGGCCGGATAGAGATCGGCGGCGGAGACATCCGATCCTACCGCCAGGACGACGTGAGGAAGATGATCGGCGTGGTCTCTCAGAACACTTACCTCTTCAACGCTACCGTGCGGGAAAACCTTCTGCTCGCCAGGCCGAACGCGTCCGAGGAAGAAATCTTCGAGGCGGCGAGACGAGCTCAGATCCACGATTTCATCCTTTCCCTGCCGAAGGGATATGACACATGGATCGGCGAGCAAGGGGTTGGGCTGAGCGGCGGCGAGCGCCAGCGGCTCGCTATCGCCAGGGCATTGCTCAAAGACGCACCGATCCTCATCCTGGACGAAGCTACCGCCAACCTGGACGCCGTAACCGAGCGAAAGGTGCTGGATGCCATCCGGGAACTCATGGAGGGCAGGACGACTTTGATGATAACCCACCGGCTCGTGGGCATGGAGTCGATGGACGAAATCATCGTGCTAAGCCACGGCAAGGTGGCGGAGCGGGGAACGCACAAGGAGTTGCTCAGGTCGGGCGGGCTCTATCGGCGGATGTGGGAACTTCAGAACCAGGTCCTGCCTGCGGAGATTTCCCCGGGGTGATTGCTTCTGCGACGTTGGCTTTAGTTGCACAGCGCCTCAATCCAACCTGGCGTCGCAGATCTCCCTGTACGGGCAATGGGCGCACTTTGCGGGGTTGGAATGTTGCGGTAGCGGAGCCGCGGTCGTAGAAGCCTCTCTGATCTCCTCCAGCAGCCTAAGCAGATTGTCCCTGGACTTTTCGTCGTACTCGATCTCGAACTCCCGATCCTGATAGCGCAACACGCCGTAAGGCGGAGCGTGTCCCGAACTCTCCTCCACCAGCAAGCAGTACGCCAGAAGCTGGAACCGGTGGGCACGGTAAGGTTTCCTGGGAGCGCGTCGGCTCTTGATCTCCACCGGGATGAGCACCCCACCCCGCTGTATCAGGTAATCCGGCTTCCCAACGAGCATGTATCGTTCACTCACGATCGCCCCGTGCGGAGTCCCCATTCCCACGTCCTCGTATACGATCCGGCCGGCCGGAAGCCCGCTGCGTCGTCTTTGACCTGCGGAAACTCGCAGCAACGCAAGCCCCAGAGCGAAAATCGCCAAAGCGAGGACTATCAGCAGAGACATTTCACCTCCCGCAGTTGCACGGCGTGATGAGGATAGCGGCTCCTTCCGGATTCCACTCCCTGAACCACCTGGCATCCCCGGGGGCGAGCCTTATGCAGCCGTGAGAAGCAGGCTCCCGGCCAAGCGACTCGGCACCCATGTACACTTTCTTGCCGTTCACCATGCGGTACGGAAGGCTGTGGATGAGGAACGTTCCGCCGTGCCTCACGAAAAGCAGCCAGCCGTCGTCGGCGTAAGAGCCATCGACGCCCACGAACGTGCCGTAAAACTTCCCTATGCGGCCTTTCCAGAATGGGGTTTCACTCACGTGGGGGACTCCGGTGCTCACCGGCATTTCCCTCAAAATCTTCCTGCCGATCCCCACCAGCATCACCTGGCGGCTCTGGCACACCACCACCCACTTGCCGCTCATGTCGAGCCGGTACTCCTTGGCTTTCTCGAGGCACAACTGCATATCCTCGTCCCGGACGCCGTACGTGGGAGATGGGAACGGGGTCGGCGTTGGAGCGCTCGTAGCCGTAGGCGCAGGAGACAAAACTTCGACGCTGACTGTCGGAAGCGGTGCAGGGGTACCAGTCGGCCCGCCCAAACGGCGACCGCCGGTGCAAGAGGTCAGCAACAGGAGGAGCAAGAGAGCGATCCAACCGACTCTGGACACGGACTTCATATCGCCCCGACCGATACCATCAGCCAGACCACGGCGAGCAGCAGTGCAAGGGCGATCAAGATCATCGCCGCTTTTCGGGCGATTTCGCCATACATCACCGCCTTGCCATGCGCCCGATGGACCGCTGTCCCGCGGGAAAGGTCTTCCAAGTTCTGCGGGTCGATCCCGCGCACGCGATGAAACCACCACGCGCGCCTGCAGTACACGTATTCGCCGATCTCACTTGCGCTTATCAGCCTATTTCCGCCCATTCATCCGCTCTTCGAACTCGGCCAAAGCCTGGCGGAGCTTCTGCTGCTGACTGATGACCGTCAGCTCGCCTCTGGTTCGCTCCATGACGGAACGGAGGATATCGGTATGCCGCCTCAACCCGCCGGTGATCGCATCGGGGAAATCGATGGTCACCAGGTAGCTGTAGATATCGTCCATGGCGTCCAGCATCTCCTCCGCCTTTTCCAGCTTGCCCCTGCGAACCAGGTCCAGCGCGTGCCTGCGCAATTCGGTAGCAGCCTCCGACAACCCGCCCAGGTACGTGGCGTCCGGCACCCCGAGATCCTCAGGCGTAGGTATCGGATCACCCCTGACGATGGCAAAGGTGATCGAGGCTTCGGCCAGCTCTTTCAGGGAATCCTGGGTGTATCCGGCGTAGTAAATGGTGGGATGGTCCTCCAGGTCCCTGGTCATGGTCTTTGCCGCTTCGGAGGCTTTGCGCAACAGTTCTTCCGCCTTGTCGAATTCCTCCCGATGGATAGCCCTGATCGTGTGTGCACAAAACCTGATCAGCTCCCTCGAGCGCTGAAGCGCAATATCTCTCGCCTGGTTCTGGACTTCTATCCTGCTCCGAATTCTTTCAACGATGCTTTCCAGTTTTTCCATTCGTTTGTTTTCCTCCCGTTGCGCTCCCATTATAGACGCCATCTGAGCCCATGAGCAAGCCGGGGATAGAACAGCTACCGAGGGGAAAGCAAGCGTACGGGTACCCTAAGATTCGACCTCCTATGCAGGAAATTCCAAAGATACTCCGATCGTCTTAAACAATCTTACCAAAGCAAAACAGCAAGAATTGCAATAATCCACCTATGAAGCTATCATAAAACCGTAGCAATAGCATTGAGGTGGACGGAAATGGGCGGGAAAAGATTTCGATCCTCACCGAAGCAAGATGAATCCTGGTTTAGAGAACTGTGGACGGATCTACGGCTGGCGCTTTCTTTGCTGTTCGACAGCAGGGTGCCGCTCCTTTACAAAGCCATCATACCGCTGGTATGGGTGATCTATCTGCTGTTCCCATTAGACCTAATCCCTGACGTGATCCCGATCCTTGGCGAAATGGATGATCTGGCTCTGCTCGTGCTCGCGGCGCAGCTACTCGTTCTGCTCTCGCCAAAGTACGTGGTCGAGGAGCACCTGAGGAAGATTCGTGGAGAAAGGCCTACCGGGGGCAAGGACGAGGGCGACGTGATAGATGGCGAATGGCGCGTGATGGATTAATCCACCACCTCGCCATACAGGTCGTACTCCGAAGAATCCAGGACCTTAGCCCTCACCATGGTCCCTGCGGCAATGGTCTTGTTGAGGTACACGAGCCCGTCTATCTCCGGCGCGTCCCTGTAAGTTCTTCCAAAACTGCCCTCCTCATCGGCGCCTTCCACGAGCACGGCCATCTCTCGCCCGACCTGAGCGGCGTTTCTCTCGGCTGATATCTTCCGCTGAAGCTCCATCAAACGGCCGTACCGCTCGTGCTTGACCTCTTCCGGAACCTGATCCGGCATCTCCGCGGCAGGAGTGCCGGGCTCCGGGGAGAACTCGAACGCGCCCACGTGGTCGAACTTGATCTCCTCGAGAAACTCCAGCAGCGCACTGAATTCCTCCTCCGTTTCCCCGGGGAATCCAACGATGAACGTCGAGCGCAAAGCAATGTCCGGCATAGCCTCTCTCAGGCTCCCGATGGTGAAAAGCACGTCGTCGATCCTGTTCGGGCGCCTCATCCGCTTCAACACCTCCGGGTGCCCATGCTGAAGCGGGATGTCCAGGTAGTGACATACCTGATCGTGCCTTGCCATCGTCTCGATCAAAGCAGGGGTCACGTGCGACGGATAAGCATACATGATCCTGAGCCATCGAAGCTCCGGAACAGCCTCCAATATCGCCTCCACCAGGCGGGCGAGGCCATCGGACATGCCAAGATCGCGTCCGTAATCGGTGGTATCCTGGGCCACAAGCACGATCTCCTTCGCTCCGAGCCCGACAAGCTCCATCGCCTCTCGCACGATGTCAGGCATTGGGCGACTCTTGAGCCTTCCCTTGAAACTGGGGATCGAGCAGAAAGCGCAGTTTGCGTTGCAGCCGTCGCTGATCTTCAGATACGCCGTGCCACCGACGACGCGGCTCCTGGGGAAAGGGCCTTTCCAAAGCCGATCCGGCTCGCCGAGGAGTTCGTACTTAGCATGGCGGCGATCCCGCAGTTTGGAGAGTATCCTCGGAAGCTCCGACCAACGGTAAGTTCCCAGAAGCACATCGACTCCCGGCACACCCGACTCGATTTTCTCGGGATTTCTCTCCACCATGCACCCGGCAGCCACCAGCGTCTGCCCAGGACGTTTGATCGAGGATAGCGCGCCGAGGGCCTCGAGCGCTTCCTTTTGAGCCGATTGGAGGAAGCCACATGTGTTGACTATCAGCACATCGGCTTCGCTGGGGTCGGCAACGCCACGGTAGCCAGACCGCTCCAACAGCATCGCCATCGCCTCGCTGTCCACCAGGTTCTTGGGGCAACCCAGGCTGTGGAGGTAGTACTTCCCTTTCATTGGGTCGGCGTGACCGTGACGGTAGAAGTGACCGTTGTGGTGATCGTCGGCGTGCTCGTGGGAGGCATGGGTGTGGCGGTGGCTTCGATGAGCTTCCCATCCTGACGAGTCCACACCATGTGGATTACCTCGCCCGGCTTTCCAAAAGGAGCGTACTCCCTGCCATCCACTTTCACATTGACGTGCCCGGCGTTCCCCACGACAAGCTCCATCTTTCTCTGCGCGACCCACTTCGCGTGTGTCCCGTCGGGCAGCGTGCTCGCCTGCTTCGTTTCTCCGTCGGCCACTACCTGTATCCACGAACGATCGCCGACGATGTCTATTTCGAGGACGATGGGACTGGGAGTAGCCGTCGGCGTACTGGTAAAGGTAGCCGTCGGGCTTGGAGTAGCGGTCGACGGCACAGGGGTGGCCGTGGCGGGTGCCAACGTGGGAGTGGGAGCTTCGGTAGGAGCCGCAGTCGGGTGCCTGGGAACAGCAATCGGCTTCAAATGGATGGAAGGCAAGCGAACATTCCCGAAATCCGGTGGAGGGAACCTGCCTGACTTGACCAAAAACCACCCGGCCAGAGCAAGCAATGCCATTATCACTATGAGGGCGGTAACGGCTCGCGACCCGTGTCCAAACGAATCCCGGAGGCGGACTTCGATAGGGCCCCTTCCGAAGAGTTCCTCATCCGTGCCGATGTGAATTTCTGGTTCCTCCCCCGGGGAAGCGGCGGATTTGAAAATTTTCAGCATTTCGTTCACATCGAGTCCAAGGAACCCCGCGTAGTTACGTAGAAAACCTTTTGCGGTAACGAAGTCTGGGAGCTCTTCGAACCTCTCCTCCTCCAGCGCCCGCAAGTATTTTGGTCTGATGCGAATTTCCTCAGAGACCTGCTCCAACGTAAGCTTTTTCTCTTCTCTCGCTGCGCGAAGCCGATCCCCCAGGCCCGATTCACTCATCAAAACGCGCCTCCCCTTCTTTTTGGCGAAAAACCGCCTCCCTAATATAATCGGAAACCCTTTTCGTGTCAAAGCACCCGAGAAAACCGGTTACCAGCCAACACGTGCCATTCTTAGTTACTCAAGTCACCCTATACCAGAGCCTGTCTTGACCTTATCACCAAGACATGCTATATTTTGCCTTGCTTAGTGCTTCCCGTTTTATCCCGTTGTTTTCGGAATTCGTTCAGATTCATTTATTTTCGAAAGGAGCAGACGATGGAAACAAGTCCTCAACTTCAGAAACCTCCCAGCCTTTGGAGTTTGCTCAAACGCAAAGAGGTTTTCGCCTGGACAATGTACGACTGGGCGAACTCGGCCTTCCCCATGATTATGATGTCATCAATTCTGCCGATTTATTACTACAAAGTGGCTGGAGCCCATCTCCCCGGCAACCGCGCCACGGTGTACTGGGCGTACACCACGTCTATCGCGTTGCTGATAGTTGCCCTCATCAGCCCGATCATCGGAGCAATGGCGGATTTCAGCGGCGCCAAGAAGAAATACCTCGCCGGATTCGCCATGCTCGGAATTTTCGGCTCGGCATTGCTCTATGGAGTTTACGAAGGCGATTGGGTGAAAGCGTCGATCTTCTTCATCATCGGAAACGTGGGCTTTGCTGCGGCGAACGTGTTCTACGACGGCCTTTTGCCACACGTGGCCGCGGAAAACGAACGAGACATGGTTTCGGCAGCGGGGTACGCCATGGGATACCTGGGTGGAGGCCTGCTGCTGGCGATCTGTCTTGCCCTGATAATGACCGCTCCGCCGTCCAAGACCGGATTCTACACCAGGCTCTCGTTCATCCTCACGGCGATCTGGTGGTTCGTCTTCATGTTGCCTTTGCTGAAATGGGTGCCCGAGCCGAAGCGTCGAGTTCTGGCCAATGAAGTCGGGATGAACCCGGTTCAGGCCGGGTTCAGTAGGCTGGCGCGTACGTTCAGCAAGGTCAGGAAATACGATGACCTGTGGAAATTCCTCCTGGCGTTCTGGATCTACAACGATGGCATCAACACCATCATCAAGATGGCGACGATTTACGGCACAGAGATAGGGATCAATTCCAATAGCCTGATAGGCGCGCTCCTGATGATCCAGTTCGTGGGCATACCGTTTTCGTTCTTCTTTGGTTGGCTGGCAGGAAAAATCGGCACGAAGAGAGCGATCTACCTTGCTCTCGGAGTTTACACGCTGATATCCATCGGTGGGTATTTTATGAGCCAGGCATGGCATTTCTGGGTGCTCGGATTCGCCGTTGCTATGGTGCAGGGGGGATCTCAGGCTTTGAGCCGATCACTGTTCAGCCAGATGGTGCCGAAGAGCCAATCCGCCGAGTTCTTCGGGTTCTTCAGCGTGAGCGCGAAGTTCGCGGGGATCTTCGGACCGTTACTGTTTGGGCTGGTCGGTGAGATCATGGGCAGCAGCAGGTTGAGCATAGTCTCCATAGTCATTTTCTTCGTCGTAGGTGGATACCTGCTGACGCTGGTGGACGAAAACGAGGGAATGCGCGTCGCCAGAGAAGAAGAAGCTGCCATCTCACAAGAAGCGGTGGCGTGACAGCAGAATCCAAAATCCGCCCGGAGCATCCGGGCGGATTTTTCCTTACGGACGAATGATGACTGGCGTGCCTATGTCTGCCCAGTAGTACAGCTCTTTAGCATGATCGGTTCTCAGCATGACGCAACCAAAAGTGATCTTCCTGCCCAGAAGCCCCGCCCAAACGATGCTGCCATCCGGATTGATCGGCTGGCCGTGTATTCCGTTCTCCGTGGAACCGGCCCAGTAGATCCCAAGCCAGTAGGGCATCCATATCCTCCACCTGGAACCGTAAGCGTTCAGGACTTTGCTCTGTACGTGGAAGACGCCGGTGCGGGTTGGGTAGCCATACCTGCCGGTGGATACCACCCATGTGTGGAGCAGTTTTCCATTCTGGTAAACGTACATCCTCTGCTGGGAGATGGAGACCACAATCTTCTTCCCGCCTCCGGAGGGTGAAGGTGGAACCTGCGTCTGGCTCCCCGGTATGACGAGTACTTGCCCGACGTAAATGAGCGATGGATTTCTGATGCCGTTCGCGGATGCAATTCGGGCTACGGTGGAGCCGTACCGGTAAGCTATGGAGGCGAGCGTGTCTCCGGGGCGAACCACGTAAGTCCTGGAAGTGCTCCCGGAACCGGGATTCGATGGCGTCGGTGAGGCGTTCTTCCCCGGTATCTTTAGCCTCTGCCCAACGTAGATTAGGTTGGGATTCGAGATACCGTTCGCCGCTGCCAGTGATAGCATCGAAACCCGATACCGCAATGCGATGATCGTCAGGGTATCCCCTGGCCTCACGACGTACACGCTGCCGGAAGTCGAGCCGCCGCTGCTGGAGCCAGGGATCAGCAGCCTTTGGCCTATCCAGATGAAATTCGGATTTGCCAGATGGTTCGCTGCTACGAGCCGGGAGAGGCTCACTCCGTAGTGCGCGGCTATTGAGCTCAACGTCTCGCCGGGTTTGACGATGTGCACACCGCCGGTGGCAGCGTTTGCGTGCCCCGTGAATCCAATCCCAGCAGCGATAGAAACCAGCAGCGTCAATGTGATCAACAGTAGTGCGAATTTCTTTCTGCTTGCGGACATGATATCCCCCTGGATGACTTCTGAGAAACCGGAAGACGACTTTCCTCGGTTCGTCGGTCGCTGCGTTTGTGCAGGAAAGCTTCCGCGTATGATATACTCGAATCCCATAAAACTATACACGAAGAAGGTGGAGAATGTCAAGGGGATGTAAGGATGGCGGCGATGGAGTTTGGAAGGTGGTTTCCAGCACCCTGGTTCTGGACCGTAGCCCGTGGATGAGAGTGTGGGATGAGCATGTGGTACTCCCCAACGGTGCGGAGATCCGCGGATACATCCGCACCGAAAGCAGATCTTTTTCGATGTGCTTCGCCGTGACTGGAGATAGCCTTGTCCCTATAACGAGGCAGTACAAGCATGGCGTTGGGAAGGAGTTCTACGAGCTCCCTGCAGGGTACCTGGAAGAAGGCGAATCGCCATTGGAATGTGCACGAAGGGAGTTGCAGGAGGAAACGGGGCTTGGGGGTGGCAAGTGGGAGCATCTGGCGAGCCTTGTCATCAATTCGAACCGGGGCGATGCTCGCGCTCATCTGTTCCTCGCTATAGGCGTCGAACCGGTTTCCGAGCCGCACCTGGACGAAACCGAGGTGTTGGAGATCGAGTATTTCTCCCCAGAGGAGCTGCGTAAGATGATCTGGGACGGCGAGATAGAGTCGTTGGCGACGGTGGCGAACATCTTGCTCGCCTGCGCTCGAATGGGAGAGTGATGGAGATCGAATCAAGGCTTGCCACGGCGGAGGACCTGCCAGAAATTCGACACCTTCTTCGCCATAGCAGGCGCTCCTATGCCAGCTTCGGCGGTGAAGACCTGACGCTCGTGGTGGAGGAGAACCCTTTCGTTGTGGCCGTGACCGGCCCGCTCGTTTGGGGCGTCATTGGGTGCATCAACAGGGAAAACGGGTGGGCCGACGTCCGGGCGGCTGCGCTGCTCGATGGCTGGCGATACGAGAACGCTGCACAGACGATGATGCCGGTGGTTCGGGAATCTCTGAGGGAGCGCGGCGTGGATCGAGTTCTCGGCCTTGCGCAGGAGGATTGGCTGAACCGTTTCTACCCCGCGTGCGGGTTCGAGAAAGCCGACGAGATAATCGTCTATGCGAGGCTGGTTTCGCTCGTTGGAAGGCGTGTGTCGGGGGTGAAAGTGAGGCGAACCGACGATCCAAAACTGCTGGCGGCGCTGGACGGGGAGTGTTTCGAACCGATGTGGGGCATGACGGAGCGGGAATTCATCCACGTCGTTCTGCTGGGCGGTGCGGTCCCGCTGATCGCTTATGTTGACGGGGTCGCGGCTGGCTATGTCGTCGTAAGCCCGCATCGGGACGTGTGTGAAGTCGTCAGGCTTGGCGTGGTGGAAGGCCACAGGCACAGGGGTATTGGCAGTGCGTTGCTTCAGGAAGCGATGGAAGTGTGCGCTTCCAGTGGTACGCTTTCCGTATTGTTGAACACGCAGAAGAGCAATGAGCTGGCCAGGAGGTTGTACGAGAGCTTTGGCTTCAGGAGCTATGGCAGGCCTGTTCCGGTGTGGGTGATGGGGCTATGAACGAAACTGCCATCAAGGGGATCGTCTTCGATTTCGGTGGGGTGCTATCCGATCCGACTAAGAGGATCGAGGTGATGTCGGATTACGAGAAAATCCTCGGGCTTCCGGAAGGGAAGCTCCAGGAGATGCTCTTCAGCGGCCCCGCATGGGAGGCGGCGTCGACGGGAAAGATCACGGTGGAAGAATTCTGGCATCTTACAGGCGAACAATTCGAGCCGTACCTGCCGCCAGAGTTCGCCGAACTGAAGGAGGACCCCTTCGCCATGGAGTCGCTGGTGCCGGAGATGGTCGGGCTTGTGAAGCGTCTTGCCGGGAAATACAGGGTGGGGTTGTGCAGCAATGCTCTGCCGTCGCTGGAAGCCAGGCTTCGGGAGACGCCGGACCTCCTGAACAGCTTCTCGATCGTAGTGATTTCCGCTCTCGTGGGGCTGAGGAAACCAGACCCGAGGATCTACGATCTGGTTTCGAAACAGATGGAGCTTCGTCCGGAGGAAATCCTGTTCATCGACGACAAAGAGAGGAACACGAAGGCGGCCGAAGAAGCAGGTATGGTGCCCTGCCTGCACCTGAACTATGAGAGCACTAAGGGCTGCCTTGAAGAACTCGGAATCCTTTAGCGGAGGAAGTTGAAATGGGGCTGGTGGTGGAAATCCCGGGAAGAGGAACTTTGGAGCTGGAATACCTCGTGCTGGATTTGAACGGGACTCTTGCGCTGGATGGCGAGCTGTTGCCCGGGGTGAAAGACAGGATACAGAAGGTGTCGAGAACGCTCAGGGTGTACATCCTGACGGCGGATACCCACGGCACGGGAAGCGAGGTGGCGAGGCAACTCGGCGTGGAATTGCACAGGCTCGAGCCGCGGAATGGGGCTGAGCAGAAAGGCGAGTTCGTTCGCCGGCTTGGCGCCGGAAGTACTGTGGCGATGGGAAACGGGGTCAACGACGTGGAAATGTTGCGTGAAGCGACGCTCGGGATAGCAGTGGTTGGGCCGGAAGGCGCTGCTGCAAAAGCGCTGCTGGCGGCCGACATCGTGGCGGGGTCGCCGACTGAAGCCCTGGACCTCTTGCTTCACCCGAAGCGAGTCGTGGCGACCCTTCGCGGCTGAGAAGGCAGCGTTCCCTGCGTCCCCCGGCTCTCTCCCGCTTTGAGATAGCGTACGACGCCAACGTGGATGCGGCTGTTACCTCTGTTGGGATTTCTTGGTGCGCCTGGGACATTCTGGTATACTTTCCACGAATCACCCTACGCCTTTGGCGAGGGGATTTTGTGTTGGAGGCGTGCGAGAATGGGTCTTTCCTTTCCCTTGCAACTGGTGATATCGGTGTTGTTGGGGTATTTCTTGGGTTCGATCCCATCGGGGTTCATCATAGGGAAGCTCCATGGAGTGGATGTCAGGCAACATGCAAGCGGCAGAACCGGCGGGACGAACGTCTGGCGTGCAGCCGGTCTGAGGGCAGCGCTCATCACCGTGGTGGGCGACATCGTGAAAGGTCTCCTCGCCGTGCTGTTGGTGAAGTGGATGTTCGGATGGGAGCTGGCAGCCGCACTTTCGGGAGCCGCTGCCGTCATCGGGCACAATTGGTCGATCTTCCTCGATTTTCGTGGCGGCGCCGGCGGGATAACCTCCGGAGCAGCGCTGGTGGCGCTGAACCCGCTCCTCGGGGGAATAGTGGTCGTTCTTGCTTTGCTGGGGCTTTATTTGAGCCATTACGCTTCCGTGGCGACCCTCACGGTGACCGCGGGCGGGTTCGTTGTAGCGGCGATAGCGTACCTGCTCTTCCCGGGCTCGGTGCATCTCCCGCTGGTGTACTTCAGCGCGATAGCCGGGGCAGCCGCTGTGTGGTCGTTGAGGCCGAACATAAATCGCCTGATTCACGGTAACGAGAGGAGAATCACCCTGTGGTAGGCTCTGCTGCAAAGGAACGGCCCTGACGATGGAAAGGGACATCCCCGTTTTGTTCGTCGTAAACCCATACGCCGGGCACTGGCGCGTGCGCCGGGAGTGGCCCGGGCTTCTGGAAAGGTTCCGCTCTTTTTTCACGGATATGCGTTATGAGATGACCAAATCGCAGGAGGATTTCCTGCGGATCGTGGAGGAGGCGTCCGCGGCAGGAGCCAAGGTGCTGGTGCCGGTCGGTGGGGATGGTACGGTGCATTGGACGATAAACGCCGTGGTGAAGCTGGGGTTGCTCGAGGAGATGAGCATCTTCCCGTTCCAGGTGGGCACGGGTGGGGATTGGAGCCGTTCGTTGGGGCTCCCGTCTGGGTACGAAGCAAGGCTTCGGGCCCTTCCAGCGCTGCGTCCGCACAAGGTCGATCTGCTGAAAGTGGACATCGATTCGGGAACGAGGTACGTGGCAAACGTCGGGAGCGTTGGGCTCGGCGGGGATGTGGTGGCGGAAGTGCAGGAACATGAAAGGCGGCCGCCGTGGATTTACCTCGGGGCGGTCGTCCATTCCCTCAGGAAAGCCAATCCTGCACGGATTTCGGTGAGGATCGATGGCAGGGAGTGGTTCGAGGGGGCCATCCTCGCTCTTGCGGTGGCCAACGGCCCGGTTTTCGGCCGCGGGATTCCGATTGCCCCGCACGCCAGAATGGACGACGGGCTTGCTGATGTAATCCTCATCAGGCACATGCCATTTGCGAAATCCCTCCTTTCGCTGCCGCTTCTCTACGCTCGCCAGCACCTGCGGTTGAAGGAAGTGTCCTCCAAAAAAGTCGTTTCTGTGGAAGTGAATGAGCTCGATGGAGCCATGAAGATGGAACTGGATGGAGAATACGCCGAGGCCTCTCGGGCGGAGTTTTCCATCGTTCCATCCTCTCTTACTGTCTGGCTTCCAGGAGGGAACCCATGATCCCGCGAAAGCTGTACCTGCGAAATTTCATGTCCTACCACGAACCTGTGGAAGTGGATTTCAGGGGGATACACCTGGCTTGCCTTTCCGGGGACAACGGCAACGGCAAGTCGGCGCTCCTCGATTCCATAACCTGGGCGCTTTGGGGTAAGGCGCGCACCAGGAGCGACGACGATTTGATCCACATGGGCGAAACGGAAATGGAGGTCGCCCTGGAGTTCGAGATAAATCGGCGGCTCTACAAAGTGGTCAGAAGGCGGGAGAAGCGGGGTAAGACCGGGTACAGTTTCATGGCGGTCTACGGCCACGATGGAGAGAAATTCTCACTGCTTTCGGAAGGAGTGCGGGAAACCGAGGAATACATCAGGAACCTCCTCCGGATGGATTACGACACGTTCATAAATTCGGCGTTCATCCTGCAGGGGCGGGCGGACGAATTCACCACACAATCGCCTGCGAAGCGAAAGGAAATCCTGGGCGAAATCCTCGACCTCGGCATCTACAGCGAGTACGAGGAGATCGTCAAAGAAGAGCTTGGGGAGCTCAAAGCCAGGCTTCAACTGATCGAAGGCGAACTTCTTTCGATCGAAAAAGAGGTGGAGAAAGAGCCTTTATGGGCCGAGAAGGAGCAGGAAGCCCGTCGGCTTCATTCCAGGCTGAAGAAAGAGCTCACCAGGGCCGAGAAAGAGCTGGAAGTACTCAAGAAGTCGGTCAGGGTGCTCGAAGAGCGAAAGAAACTGGTGGACGATCAGAAACGGACTCTCTCCAACCGTCGGAAAGACCTTTCGGAGATCGAGGAGGAGATTGAGTCTCTGAAAGCCCGGATTGCCGAGGCGGAGTCCGTGATATCCGGGAAAGAAGAGATCGAGAAAAGCTACGCCGTCCTTACCCAGGCGAGAGAGAAGTACGAGCGGATGAACTCCCTCCTGCAACAGAAAGCCCGGCTCGAAAGGACGCTGGCACGCCAGGAACAGGCCATCGCCGAGGCCAAAGCAGCTTTGGAGGCCAACCGAAAGAACCTGCTCGACAAAATCGGGGAACTCGAGGGGGAACTGGCAAAGAGGGAATCCGTCGAGGAGGCGAGGGTGGAGGCGGCGAAGGAGCTCGATGGGGTGGCGGAGCTGGAGAAATCGCTGGAAGAGCTGTTGTCCCGCCAGCAGGAGCTACAGCAAGAGCGGGGCGCTCTGGATGCCGCCGAGTCGCAGATAAAGCAGGAGAAAAAGTCGCTTAAAGAGCGTGCTCGCCTGCTCCAGGAATCCCAAAAGCCGGTATGCCCGGTTTGCGGCAGCCCATTGACGCCTGAACACAGGCAGAAAATACTGGAGGATTTCGAGGCAGAGCAGCAGGAGCTATCCGAAAGGTACCGTCAGAACCGGTCTCGGATGAAGGCTCTGGACGACGAGATCAGAGCCCTCTCTGGAAAGATACGTTCCTTACAGGCGGAGATACGGTCTCGGAAGGAGAAAGCGCAGCGGAAACTGAACGGCGCCGAAGTCTCTCTGGAGCGTTTGAGCCAGGCCGCTGAGGAGCTCGAGAAACGCCGGAAGCAGCTTGCTAGCCTGGAGGAGAAACTGGAGAAAGGGACTTACGCTGAGTTAGCCCAAAAGGAGCGCCAAAAGGCTTTGGCTTCGCTCGAGAGCCTTGGATACAGTCAGGAGGAGCACGACAGCCTTCGGCAGCAGATCGAGAGCCTGAAAGGCGTGGAGGATGCGTACGCGGCTCTGAAGATGGCCGAGGAGAGGCTCGAGCGGGATTCTGCGCTGTTGACTCAGCGTGAGGCTCAGGCTGCAAGGTGGCGGGTGGAAATAGAAGCGCTGCAGGAACAGATAGAGAACCTGGAAGAGGGGCTGCGAGGGCTTCCTGAGGCGCAAAACGAGTTGCGTCGGAAGGAATCGGAGCTGAAGCGGTTGG
This sequence comes from Anaerolineae bacterium, assembly GCA_027016315.1. Taxonomy (GTDB): domain Bacteria; phylum Chloroflexota; class Anaerolineae; order S016-19; family S016-19; genus S016-19. Next base: position 21,703 of record JALWAP010000283.1, read on the forward strand.
AAAACGAAACCATAGCCGCCAGGGACGAATTGACCAGAGCGCGCCAGCAACTGGATACGATCCAAAAGCAGAAGAAGCGGTATGAAGAGCTTCGAATGAAGCGGGACGAGCTACGTGAAGAAATCGACCTCTACAAAGAGCTTCAGGTGGCGTTTGGGAAGAAAGGCGTGCAGGCTCTGGTGATCGAGTCTGCCCTCCCGGAGATACAGGCGGAAGCCAATCAGCTCCTTTCGAGGATGACCGGCGGGCGGATGTCCCTCACGCTGGAAACCCAAAGGGAGACCAAAAAGGGGGAGCCTAAGGAGACGCTGGACGTGATCATCTCCGACGAACTCGGGCCGAGGAAGTACGAGCTTTTCTCCGGTGGGGAGGCGTTCCGGGTGGATTTCGCCCTCCGGGTTGCGCTGAGCAAAGTCCTCGCCCGGCGCGCCGGCGCCCAACTCCAGACACTGGTGATCGACGAGGGGTTCGGTTCTCAAGATGCCGTGGGCAGGCAGCGTCTCGTTGAGGCGATAAACGCCATCAAGGATGATTTCGCCCTGATCCTGGTGATCACCCACATCGAAGAGCTCCGGGACCTCTTCCAGGTGCGGATCGATGTCACGAAAGATCGTTCCGGTTCCCACGTGGAGATAGTCGGGTAGATCTCTCATGCTCCCGGCAGTATCCCCACAGCTTTCCGAATCTCCTTTTCGTAAGAAACGAACCCAGGGGATTCGATCACGTCGAGCCCCCTGGGGCGAGGCAGGTCTATCGAAATTTCGCGGATGATCCTGGCGGGACGTGGGGACAGGATCAATACCCGATCTGCCAGCATGACCGCTTCCGTGATGCTGTGGGTCACCATCACCACCGTCTGTCCGTAGTGCCTCCAGAGTTTGAGGAGTTCCATGTTGAGCCGCTCCCGCGTCATCGCATCCAGCGATGCGAACGGCTCGTCCAGGAGCAACATCTTCGGCTTCTGGATAATGACCCGCGCAAGCGCGACCCGTTGTTTCATGCCGCCGGAAAGTTGCGACGGATAGGAATGTTCGAACCCCTCCAACCCCACCTGCCTGACGAGCTCCAGAGCCCGTTCCCTTGCCCGTGCTTTCGGGACGCCGCGAATCTCGAGCGGCAAGGTTACGTTGCTCAATGCCGTCCGCCAGGGCATCAGGTTGGATTGCTGGAACAGAAACCCTACGTCTGTCCTGGGGCCGTGTATTGCTTCTCCGGCGAACAAAACTTTCCCCCCTGACGGCCTGAGCAGCCCCCCGAGGATGCGGAGCAAGGTGCTCTTGCCGCATCCTGAAGGGCCTATTATCACCAGAAACTCCCCATCCGACGCCCCAAACGTGATGCCGTCCAGCACCGGCAGCGGGTTGTCGTTCTGGTCGAGGAAGTAATGGGAGACTTCCTCCACGCTCAGTATCCTGTCATCTTCCTGCTTCATCTGACGAACTCGTTTGTGTAACAGGATTTCGGATCGACTGGCCTGTCCACGAGATGGGATTTCTCCATGAATTTCGTGGTTGCTTCCCACGATGCCGGGTCGGATAAGCCGAGTTCCCCTCCTTTGACTCGCCAGAGCTTCAGCACTTCGTCGAACATCGCCCTGTTGACTTTTTTCTGCTCTTCGTCCTTTCCAGCTTCCGGCGCGTATTTCAGGCTTATCTTGAAAGCCTCGTCCGGGTTGGAGAGGGTGTCCTTCAGACCACACAAAGTGGCGTGGACCATCGCCTTGACCAGATCCGGGTGCTTGCGGATCATCGTTTCGTTGGTGATGATTCCGTTGGATGGCAGGTCGATGTAGTCGGAAACGAAGATTACGTTGACTTTCTTGCCCGCCATCCGCAATCGCAGCGGCCCGCTGACGTAGTAGTCCAGTGCGGCATCGACTTTCCCCGTGCTGACAGCGGTCGCCTGGGTGTATCCGATGGACTCGAGCGTGACTTTGCTCTCGTCTATTCCCGCCGAATAGACCAGCGCTTTCCACCCGATGTAGCTGGCACCGTAAAGCCCTGGGATTCCCAGTGTCTTTCCCTCCAGGTCTTTGGGTTTGGTTATGCCTTTCTCTTTCAGCGAGAAGACCACGACGGGGAATTTCCGGTACCACTGCATGACGTAAGTCACCGGCAAACCCTGACTTCGCCCCAGGACCACCTCTTCTCCGCTGCCGACCATGAAAGGTATCTGATTCGTTCCTACGAGCTTGACCAGGTCGGACTCCATGCCGTACTTGAAGTTGACCTTGATCCCTTCCTTTGCGTAGTAGCCTTTCTCCACGGCCACGTAGAACGGCGCGAACTGCACGCTCGGTATGTAGCCCATTGCCAGGGTTGTTTCTTTTGGCTGCTTTTTCCCGCCACATGACGCAGGGAAAAGCATTGCCGATATCAGAAGTGCGACCAACAGTATCCTTCTGTGCATCGAACGACCCTCCATTGTTTTCATTTTGCCCTCTGCCATCGCAGAAGCACCCTTTCCAGCAGCACCACGGAAAGGTACATCAGCAAAGCTATCACCACCAGGGTGAAGATCACGACGAAAAGCAGTGGGGTGTCCAGCGTGCCCTTGGCCACGTTGATCAGGAACCCCAATCCTCTATCGGCGCCGATGAACTCTCCCACGACTGCGCCTATCACCGCCAGGGTCACGCTGACCTTGAACCCGCCCAGGAGCACTGGCATCGAAGCGGGAATCTCCAGCATCGTCAGTGTCTGCCACCGGGAGGCGTTCAGCGATCTCATCAAATCCCGCAGGTCTCTGTCCACCGATCTTATCCCGACCAAAGTGTTCACCAGAGTCGGGAAGAAAACCGTCAGGGCGCAGATTATCACTTTGGACGTGCTCCCGAATCCAAACCATATGATGAAGAGTGGTGCGATGGCGATCACCGGTATGGATTGGGAAGCCACGATGTATGGAGCGAGCAGGTGCTCCAGCAGCCTGGATTTTGCCAACAGGTATCCAGTGGCGGTTGCCGTGTCAAGTCCTAGCGCCAATCCAAGGACGATCTCTTTCAGCGTGAAGACGGTATGGTAGAGCAGGCTCCCATCCTGGAGCATCAAGAGGAACTTCCTGGCCACGTCGGCTGGAGCAGGAAGGACGAACGGGGGATAGTGGTAGAAGCTCACCATCCCCTGCCACAGGAGCAGCAACAGAAGCAATCCAACCGGGAATGAGAGGTATTCCCCGTATCTCTCCAGCCACCTTACAAGTGGCTTGCGCTTTCGGTTTCTGTAGCTTTCCGCCGCCCTGAAAACGATGTCGTTCAGCGTCATTTTCTTCCCCTCCACAAACTAAAAAACCCCGGAGCTTTCCCTCCGGGGTCGAAAGAACATGCGCAGGCGGCTCCTGGAAGTTCCCGCAAAGAAAAAACCCGGAAGCGGGAACCTCCGGGATGCCTCGAGCGCGCGCCAGAACGCCGCTCTTTCTTTCACCTTCTCCCATCCGGACTATACCGTCGGCTCTGGCTTTGCCTGAACGGCGCACCAGATCAGCCCCCGCAGGGGCTCGCGGGCTCGGTGCTACGCACCCTACCGCCGGTCGGGAATTGGCCGAAAAGCCTCACCCTGCCCCGAAGGTCTCATATTCGGTTGTCTTCCAAAGAATTTGCTCTGTCCCAAATTATACGTCGCAAGGCGCGGGTGTCAAATTTCCATGACGGAATGCCATGGCACCTCGTCATTCGCCTCGCCGATGGACGGTTTTGGAACGTTCTATCTTCAGACTTCCCTGCCGCCTTTGAGGGAATCCTGCAGTTCTTTGAGTTCCTCCCACTTGCCTTCGGCGGCAAGCGCAGCCTGCCTGGGCCAGGTGGTCGGGTCTGCAAGCCTGAACCGCGATCCGGCTTTTTCCAGCACTTCTTTCAGGGTATCAATATCGGCCGAGGCCAGGTCCTTGTACGTGCGAATTCCGGCTTCGTGGAGGAGTTTTTCGATCTTCGGGCCGATCCCTTCGATTACTTTTAGATCGTCGAACTTCGCCTCGGTTTCTGCTGGGATGGGTTCGGGAGCGGGCACTTGAGGGATCTCCTCAACACGCTCTACCTCCTCGGCGGGCTTCTCCTTTTTGCTGAGCACCCACATGATCCAGAGCACGATGAGCAAGATGAGGAGGATTAGCACCACCCAACCCCACCAGGGCGATTCTTTGCTCTGGTCTTTCTGAGCACTTGGGGAAGAAAAGCCTGCCAGCAACGGCACGGCGAAAAGGAACAATGAGAACAAACGGGCTTTGTGTTTCATCTGTACCTCCTGGTAACAACTCGGCCTAAAAGATGGCCTGTAAGGTTGGTTCACATCGACTGTAATATACCGTTTGCTTTCAGCATTGTCAAATAAAACGGACTCCTGGTCTGTGGTATGGTGCGGAAGTTTTACGCGTAAGCAGCTATGTGCTATAATCCCCACGGACTTGACTTATTACTCGAAAATAAAGGTGCCGGGCTTCTGAGTCCGGCATCAAGTTTGAGGAGAGAAAGTTGGAAAAGCAGCCATTTTTCACGGTGACAAAAGAGGAACAAGAAGGTCGGCATGCCCTCCTGACGGTGGAGTTCGACGAATCCCAGATACAGGAAAGGGTAAACCAGACCGCCAAACAGATTGGGAGAAAGGCTCGGATTCCCGGTTACCGTCCCGGAAGGGCACCTGCTCGGGCGATACTGAGGTACATTGGCGAGAATTCCGTCCGTGAGGAGTTGGCGGAACAGCTCGTCAAAGAGATATATCCGGATGTTTTGAAGCAAGGGGACGTCGAGCCGTCCGCCATGGGCAAAGTGGTGGCGCTTGAGCTAAAGCCCATGAAAATCATATTCAAGGTTCCTTTGGCCCCGGTTGTCAAGCTAGACGATGGGTACAAATCTGTTCATATCGAGAAGGAAGAAGTCGAAGTCAGCGATGAAATGATTGATGACGCCCTGGAAGACCTCCGGGAAAAGAGCGCCCAGTGGGTTCCGCAGGAGGAGTCCGGCGCTGAGCCTGGCGACAGGGTGACCATCAATCTAAAAGTGTCGGCTGATGGAGAAGAATTGTTGAACCAGGAGGAATTCGAATTCGTGCTGGAACCTGGCGAGCTTTTCCTTCAAGAGTTCGTCGATCAGTTGGTAGGGATGAAAGTTGGGGAAAGCAAGGAGTTCCAGCTCGAGTACCCTGACGATGCCAAGGTTCCGTGGGCCGGTAAGAAGGCAACCTTCAGCGTCGAGCTTCTTTCGGTAAAGAAGAAAGAGCTCCCGGAGCTCGACGACGAATTTGCGAAGGAGGTCGGGGAGTTCGAGAGCCTGGATGACCTCAAGCAGAAGCTGAGGGATTCTTTTGAAGCCGAGCTCGAATCCCAGCGAGAGGATAAGTTTATAGACGAGGCTATGAAAGCCCTCCTGGAGCATGTGGAGGTGGAGTACCCGGAGGAACTTCTCGAAGAAGAGATGGACGTCCTGCTCAATCGGAGAAAAGAGGAAATCAAGAGGGCAGGCTGGGATTGGAATGCATTCCTTCGGATTTCCGGGCAGGATGAGGCCAGCTACAGAGAATCGCTGAGGGAGGATGCCGAAAGGTTCTTGAAAGAGCGGCTGGCGCTGAAAGAGCTTGCAAAGCGTGAGGGTATTGAGATTTCGGATGAAGAACTCGACCAGAGAATCGAGGAGCTTGTGGAAAGCTCGTCCGACCCGAAGGAAGCACGACGCCTCTACAAGCAGGACGAAATCCGTGAGATGGTTCGCGAGGACATGCTGGTGGGCAAAGCTCTGGAACGCTGGCTGAAGATGGTTGCTGGGGAGCCGGAGGAAGAGAAGCCTGAGGCCAAGGAAGGACCGGCTGAAGAAAGCGGTGAGAAGTCCGAAGAGGAGCCGGAAGAAGAACCCGAAAGCACGGAAGCGGAGGAGAAGTAAGCCATGACTCCGAAAATTCCTACTTCTCTGATTCCCATGGTCATCGAAAGCACGGGGAGAGGGGAACGGGCTTACGACATTTACTCTCTTTTGCTAAAAGAGCGCATCGTTTTCCTGGGCACTCCGATCGACGCTCAGATAGCCAACCTGATTGTGGCGCAGATTTTGTACCTTGATAGGGAAGACCCGGAAAGGGAAATTTCCCTGTACATAAACTCGCCGGGCGGCCAGATATACCCCGGGCTCGCCATCTACGATACCATGCAGCTTGTCAGAGCGCCTGTTTCCACCATTGCGGTCGGCTGGACAGCCAGCATGGCGACCGTGCTGCTTACGGCTGGCGAAAAAGGCAAGCGGTACGCTCTGCCACATTCGACCATACACCTCCATCCGGCAGGTGGTGGTGCACAGGGGTATGCTCCCGACGTCGAGATTCAGTTGAACGAGCTGATGAGGATGCAGAGATTGCTTCAGCACCTCATTGCGCGCCATACCGGCAAGCCGCTGGAGGAAGTGGCGAAGGATTTCGAGAGGGACAGGTACATGAACCCCCAGGAGGCGGTCGAGTATGGCCTTGTCGACGAGGTGCTGGGCGGACCGGACGAGGAAGTGGCGTACCTGACCGGTGGCGGTAGTAAACAGTGGGAGCCGCCCAAAAAAGAGGAAGATAAATGAGCGATATCTCGCCGCGCAGGTGCTCTTTCTGCGGGAAGACGGAAGACCAGGTCTTTCGGCTCCTTTCCGGGCCGAACGGCGTTTACATATGCGATGAATGTGTGTCCCTGGCGTACGACGTGATCAAGGAAGAGAAGGCTTCCGCCCTCTCCGGAGGCGTGGAGAACGCTAATGGCGTGGTGAAGTCCCCGCCGAAGCCTCAGGAGATCGTAAAACGGCTGAACGAGTACGTGATCGGTCAGGAGAGGGCAAAGAAAGTCCTTTCCGTTGCCGTGTACAATCACTACAAGAGGATCGTCGGCGGCGTTGGTTCGGACGAAGATGTCGAGATCTACAAGAGCAACATCCTGATGATCGGTCCCACCGGCTGTGGAAAGACCCTTCTCGCCAAGACGCTCGCCAAAATACTCGACGTGCCGTTCGCCATTGCAGACGCGACCGGTATTACGGAGGCCGGCTACGTGGGCGAGGACGTGGAGACGATTTTGCTCCGGCTCCTTCAGGCTGCCGATTTCAACATCGAGCGGGCTCAGGTGGGAATCGTTTACATCGACGAAATCGACAAAATAGCGAGGAAGACCGGCGGAAGCCCGTCGATAACCAGGGATGTCTCCGGCGAAGGCGTGCAGCAAGCTTTGCTGAAGATTATCGAAGGAACCGTGGCCAACGTCCCTCCGACCTCCGGGCGAAAGCATCCTCAGCAGGAGTTCATCCAGTTGGACACGACCAACATTCTCTTCATTGCCGGTGGTTCGTTCGAGGGGCTGGAGGAGATAATCCTGAAGAGGGTGGGCGGGAAGTCCCACGTGGGCTTCCAGTCGATCAAGGAAAGCCAGTTGGAGCGGGAAAAGGAGCGCGTGAAGCTCCTGGAACAGGTGACGGCGGACGATTTGGTGAAATACGGCATGATCCCGGAGTTCGTGGGCAGGATGCCGGTGGTCGTCAACCTGCACCCGTTGGATGAGGATGCTCTGGTCAGGATTCTGACGGAACCGAAAGATGCTATCGTCAAGCAGTACCAGAAGCTGTTCGCCCTCGATGGTGTGGAACTGGTTTTCACGCAGGATGCCCTGAGGGCCATCGCCAGGAAAGCAATGAAAATGACTACTGGAGCTCGGGCTCTCCGTACGATCGTGGAGAACCTGCTGCTCGATGTGATGTACGAAATCCCTTCGATGCCGAATGTGGTCCGGTGCGTCGTGAACTCCGAGGTGGTGGAGTCGGGCATACGGCCTATCCTTTTGAACAAGCAGGGACAGGCGGTCGAATGGGGAGAAAAGAGCCTCAAGAAGACCGCTTGAGTGCCCGCATGGTGCGGTGCTGACGTGGGTCGTCAGGCGCGGGAGACTGAGATGGGAAAGCTCGTTCCTAAGTCCAATTTCTGGCTCGAAAACGAGAACGGCGAGGTGGTGCTCAGTCCGTGGCGGATCACCTTGCTCGAGAAAGTTTCGGAAACGGGCTCCATCAGCGGCGCGGCCAGATCCATGGGGGTGCCGTACCGGCTTGCGTGGCAGCGAATCAGGGAGATGGAAGATCGGTTGGGTGTGAGCCTTGTGGTGGCTCACACAGGCGGCAGCAAAGGCGGAGGGGCATCGCTGACGCCGGAGGCGGAGGAAGTCATCGATCGGTTCCATCGGTTCTTGCAGGGGCTCGAGGATGTGGTAGAGGAACACTTCCGGGAGAGCTTCCTGGAGTGATCAACCTTCTTTTACCGCAACTGTTCTCCGATTCGGAGATTCTGGATACGAGGCAAACCGTGGAGCCTGGCCGATAGGCAGGCCCGGCGTGTGGGGGAGGTTGCTTGCCGTCCCTTGTGCGGGACTGCGCTGGCTCTCTGGCAACGCTCAACCGTCAATGGTGGCATTCTGTTATCATTTTCGAAGGTGAAAAATACTTGATGGATGTATTGGGGAAACCGATCCCGTTCCGAAGCGCCCTTGCGAGGTTGTGGTCAATGTTCGCGAGGAACGAGGGGGCTTCGCTGATTTTTGCTGCCACAATCGTGGGGCTCATAACGGGTTACACCGCCGTCGCTTTCATCTGGTTGATCGAGGAATCGGAGCACATCGCTTTTGAAGTCATCTATCCGTACCTCTACACGGTAACCCACCTGGGGCATTGGACGATCATCCTCATTCCCGCGCTCGGTTCACTGATTTCAGGCCCGCTGATTTATTTCTTCGCCCAGGAAGCCAAAGGGCACGGCGTTCCTGAGGTGATGATGGCAATTGCATTGCAGGGCGGCAAGATGCGCCCAATCGTGGCGGTGATCAAGGCGCTGGCTTCCAGCGTCTGCATAGGCAGCGGCGGCTCGGCAGGACGAGAGGGCCCCATCGTGCAGATTGGCTCCGTCATGGGTTCTCTCCTGGGACAGCTTTTCAAGATGACCACCGAAAAGATCCAAACCCTCGTTGCGTGCGGCGCGGGGGCGGGCATAGCCGCCGTCTTCAATGCCCCGATCGCAGGCTCCATGTTCGCCGTGGAGATAATCGCCGGGGAGTATTCGGCTTTCTCCTTCGGGAGCGTCCTGGTGGCTTCGGTCACCGCCAGCATCGTTGCACGCCATTACCTGGGTGCCTCTCCCGCTTTCTCCGTCCCGAAATACTCCATGAAATCGCCCCAGGAATTGATTTTCTTCGCTGTCCTCGGCGTGCTCGCTGCTTTCATGGCCTACCTGTTCGTGGTGGTTTTGTACGCCTCCGAGGATATTTTCGACAACTGGAAGCTGCATCCGGCGTTCAAACCGGCGGTGGGAGGGCTGATGCTGGGAGCGATCGGGTTCCTGGCTCCTTACACCCTTGGCACCGGGCTGCCATGGATCGAGAGGGCGTTGGAAGGGGGGCTTTGGTGGAAGCTGATGATCGCTGCTGCGTTCATCAAGATAATCGGGACCTCCCTTACCCTTGGTTCGGGCAACTCCGGCGGCATTTTCTCCCCTTCGCTCTTCATGGGGGCGATGCTCGGGGGCGCTTTCGGGATGTGGGTGAACACCAACTGGCCCGCTATATCTGCTCCATATCAGGCGTATGCGTTGGTGGGGATGGCAGCGGTGTTCGCCGGAGCGGCGAGGGCCCCTGTAACCGCAATCCTGATGGTCTTCGAGATGTCGGACGATTATCGGATGATCCTACCGTTGATGTTCGCCACGGCTGCCAGCGTGCTCGTGTCGGAATACCTGAGCAAGGACAGCATCTACACTTTGAAGCTCACCCGCCGGGGAATCTACCTGGAACGAGGGCATGAGATCGATGTGATGCAGGGCGTTACGGTGGGGGAGGTAATGAGCAGGAACATGGACGTGGTCGATCCTTCAATGCCCCTGACGGAGCTCGACGAAATGTTCAAGCGGACGTTTCACCATGGATTCCCGGTGGTGGACAAGCAGGGCAGGTTCGTTGGCATAGTGACCCTCCACGACCTCATGAAAGCCAGGGAGAAGGGGATTTTCGAACGCCACACCGTGGCGGAGATAATGAACCGTAACCCGATAGTCACTTATCCCGAGGAACCGGTATGGCGTGCGCTCAGGATCATGGGGGAAAGGGACGTGGGTCGACTGCCGGTGGTGGATCGAAACGATCCGACCAGACTGCTCGGGATGTTGCGTCGTGGCGATATAATCAAGGCATACCAGCGGGGTATCCAGAAGCGGCTGGATGCTCACACCAGTGTAGACCGTGTGAGGCTTGCTCACCTGACCGGGATGGAGATCATGGAGTTCACGATACACCCCGGCGCTCCGCTGGCGGGGAAAGCCATCAGAGACGCAAGACTGCCGGAAGGTGCCCTCCTTGTGACCCTGAGAAGGGGCGGAAACGTCGCCATAATCCATGGCGACGTGATCTTACAACCGGGTGACAAGGTGACCGTACTGGCGAAGAAATCCTCAGCCGACAAAGTGCGTCAGCTTTTCATGCCAAAGCCCGAAGAAGAAGTCGTGCACCGCAGGGCTCCGTTCGAGTGATTTCGTGTCCACGGGAAACGAGGGTCTTCGCCGAGGCGTAAGCTGCAAGCCTCGGCGAAGGAACGAAGTCCTACATCCCGATCAAGCCACTCACTTGAAGCTTTAACGATTACTCAATGATTCAGTCTCCACAGGACGTTCACCAGGTCAAATGGGAAAAACCGCCAGAAATCCCAACTCCCGTTGCCGGGACTAGGTGTCGCCGTAGCCGTGGGTGTTGGGGTGGGATTTGGCTTTGGTGTCGCAGTTGGCGCGGAAGTTGGTGTCGCCGTCGGCGTGGAGGTTGCGGTAGAAGTTGGCGAAGCCGTCGGCGTTGCTGTCGGCGTGGGCGTCGGCGTAGGCGTTGCTGTAGGAACCTGCCCCGGCGTGGAAGTTGGCGTAGGTGTTGACGTCCGAGTCGGCGTAGGCTTGGGCGTCTGAGTCGCCGTGGGCTTCGGCGTTTCCGTTGGCTCAGAAGTTGGGGTAGGAGTGGCCGTCGGCTGCTCCGTAGGAGTCGATGTCGGGGTGGGAGTCGGGCTGGATGGTTTGCTGGCCGTCACGGCTTTCCCCGAATCAAGCCTGCCACTCCCGAGCTTACCTGCGTAGTCAGGATTCTTGTCGTTTATGTTGTCGGAGTTGTCCTCGAGAGCTTTTTCTACCCTGTCTGGAGTCCATTCCGGGTTCTCTGCAAGCACAAGGGCGGCTACCCCGGCTACCAGAGGTGTCGCCATGGAAGTTCCGCTCATGTAATCGTAGTTTTGCTCGTAGCCGTCGTCGTTCATCTTCACATGGTAGGTTGGCATGGTGGAGAGTATCGAAACTCCCGGAGCGGATATGTCCACCCAGCTCCCATAGTTCGAGAAAGAAGCTTTCTTGTCATCCCGGTCGGTGGCGGCCACAGCAACGACATGGTCGTAGGCTGCCGGGTAGTATTTCTCCTCTTTACCGTCGTTCCCGGCGGCGGCTACAACGAGCACGTCGTGATCGTGCGCGTAGTTTATGGCGTCTTCAAGGGTACTCGATTTGCTCGTAGACCCAAGGCTCAAGCTGATCACATCTGCGCCTTTGTCCACGGCGTGAATTATCCCTTTTGCGATCTTGGATGTGGAAGTGCTGCCGCTGTTGTCGGGGAAGACTTTTATAGGCATGATGCTGGTGTGCCACCCTGCCCCGGCCACGCCTTTGCCGTTGTTGCCGATGGCTGCGGCTATGCCCGCACAGTGGGTGCCGTGCCCGTATGTGTCGCTCGGATCGTCGTCGTCCTCACCGTAGTCGTACCAGGTGGAACGGGGCGTCAGGTTATCTTTGAGATCTGGATGGCCTACGTCGACGCCGGTATCCACGATAGCGACCACGATCTTGCTGTCGCCCTGGGTGATGTCCCAGGCTTTTGGGCTCTGGATCTTCACGTGCGCCCATTGGTCGCCGTACTTTGGATCGTTGGGCTCTGTATCGAGAAGATTGAATGTGTATTCGGGTTCTACGTACCTGGCGTCGAGCAATTGGGTCAGGAGCCTGATTACCTCTGCCGGGGGAATATCTATGGGGTAAGAAACCCCGTAAGCATCAATCTGCGGGATTATGTCCGTGATCGTTCCTCCCGTTTCCGAAACAACTTCCATAACTACGCTTTGCGGCGTGCCAGGGGCCGGTGAGAACATGAAGTGCGAGCTTTGGCCTGTCCCGTGCGGCATACTTTCCCCCGCTGCTATAGATGGCGGGATGAAAACAAAAGGCCCTCCCTCTGACTTCGCTGTAGAGGCAAAAGACGCGCCTGGTAAAACCGCAGACGAAACAACAGAAGCGATCAACAAAACTGCCAGTAAAACCTTGTATTTCCTCAAAACAAACCTCCTGATATGCTCCTCGGAGCGTTTAATTGCCACCACGATGAGATTTGTCTCCCCGATGGATTATCGCAACATCGACTTCCGGATTATCCATAGGCGGGAATCGGTTGTCAAATTATAAGGGGAGTTTTTTAATCCAGGATTGACAAAATCAAATTCTTATGATGGGATTGTGACCCGACGGTTCATGACGGTTCGGCTTCGCGGGAAGGAAGGCCGTGGCCGAGAGGGATCTTACTTCGATCCCTCGAGCCTCAGCACGAAAATCGCCACGGTGGAACGGAGGTTCTTGCGCCAGGGATGCCGGAGCACGCGGTCGCCGGACATGTAAACCTGCCGCTCCACCTCGATGCCCATCTCCCGGCACAGGTTGCCGAAATCCCGCACCGTCATGGGGTACATCCTCGGCGCACGGTACCACGGCTGCGGATGCGATATCGCCTGCGGCACCTGCCCCGTCAGCAGGAACGAGAGCCTGTTCCGCCAGTGTCCCCAGTTGGGGAAGCTCACCACCGCCCGCTCGCCCACCCGGAGCATCTCCCGCAGGATCATCACCGGGTCCGCCAAGTACGGCAGCGTCTGGCTCAGGATGACGTAGTCGAAGCTGCGGTCGGGGTAGTCCGCGAGCCCCTCGTCCAGGTTGCCGTGGCGGGCAGAGAGCCCCCGCCGGACGCATTCCAGCACGCCGGATTCGGAAATCTCCACGCCCCGGCCTTCCACGCCTTTCTCCTTCACCAGGTGCTCCAGCAACTCCCCGTTCCCGCACCCCAGGTCCAGGACGCGGCTGCCGGGCGGGATCAGAGAAGCGATGACTTTCAGATCAGGACGCAGCATCGCCGCCCCCTTCCAGCCGCTCTATCCGGCGCAGGAAATCGCCGATGAGGGAGGTCATCGTGTCCACCTCCAGCAGGAACGCATCGTGCCCCCAGGAAGACTCGATGTCGCAGTAGGTCACGTCCAGCCCGTTGGCGGTGAGCGCGCTGACCAGCTTCCGGGATTCCGCCGGTGGGTAGAGCCAGTCGGAGGTGAACGAAGCCACCAGGAATCGGGCCCGGACGCCCCGGAACGCCTCCGCCAGGCTGCGGTGGCCGTTGGAGAGATCGAAGTAGTCCAGCGCTTTCGTGATGTACAGGTACGAATTGGCGTCGAATCGCTCGGTGAACCGGTTCCCTTTGTACCGCAGGTAGCTCTCCACGGCGAACTCGGTGTCGAAGTCGTATCCGTACCGCTCCCGGTTCTGCAGGCGGCGGCCGAATTTCTGGCGCATGGACTTGTCGCTGAGATAGGTGATGTGGCCGATCATCCGGGCGACGGCGAGCCCTGCTTTCGGAGGCGTTCTGCCGTAGTAGTCGCCGTGGTTCCAGTTGGGGTCGGCGTAAATCGCCTGCCTGCCCACCTCGTTGAACGCTATCGTCTGGGGCGAGGAGACGGCGGTGGACGCCAGCACGATGGCCGATTTCACCAGGGCGGGGTAGGAGACCGCCCACTGGAGCGCCTGCATCCCGCCCATGGAGCCGCCCGCCACCGCCAGCCAGCGGGGGATGCCCAGGTGCTCCATGAGCCTCCGCTGGGCGTTGACCATGTCGTGGATGGTCACCACGGGGAAGCTAAGGGCGTAGGGCCTGCCGGTGCGGGGATCGATGGAACCGGGGCCTGTGGAGCCCGCGCATCCGCCGATGACGTTGGAGCAGACCACGAAGTAGCGATCCGTGTCGAACGCCTTCCCCGGCCCGATGGTGTCGTCCCACCAGCCGGGCTTGCGATCTTCCGGCGAGTGATAGCCTGCCGCGTGAGCGTCGCCGGAGAGCGCGTGGAGGATGAGGATGGCGTTGGAACGATCCTCGTTCAGCTTCCCGTAGGTCTCGTAGGCGAGGGTTATCGGCCCCAGGGTCTCGCCGCTGTCCAGGGGCATCGGTTCGTCCTGGGCGAAGGTGAAATATCTGGTCTGGACGATTCCGACGGTTTTTTCGTCAGGCATCGGCTCTCTCCAGCGCTTGGTTCAGGTCCCAGATGATGTCGTCCACGTCCTCCAGCCCCACGGAAAGCCGGATGAAATCGGGCGTGACGCCAGAAGCGCGCTGCTCCTCTTCGCTGAGGAGGCTGTGGGTGGTGCTGGCGGGGTGGATCGCCAGCGTCCGGGCGTCGCCGAGGTTCGCCAGGTGGGAGACCAGTTGGAGCGATTCGATGAACCGCTTCCCCGCTTCTTTTCCGCCTCGCACGCCGAAGCCCATCACCGCGCCGGGGCCTTTGGGCAGGTATTTCTTCGCCAGCTCGTGGGACGGGTGATCCGGCAGGGTGGGATAGCTCACCCACGCGACTTTCGGGTGCTGGCTCAGGAATTCCACCACGGCTTTCGCGTTCTCCACGTGCCGATCCATCCGCAGACTCAGCGTCTCCAGACCCTGGAGGAGCAGGAAGCTGCTGAATGGCGATGGCGCCGGGCCGAGATCGCGCATGGGCTGGCTCCTGGCGCGCTTCACGAACGCGGCCGGGCCGAACCGCTCGGCGAAGTTCAGCCCGTGGAATGCCGGATCGGGCTCCGTCAGTTGCGGGAACCTGCCGCTGGCCCGCCAGTCGAACCGGCCGCCGTCCACTACCACGCCACCGATGGTAGTGCCGTGGCCGCAGATGAATTTGGTGGCCGAGTGCACCACGATGTCCGCCCCCCACTCGATGGGGCGGCAGAGGTACGGGCTGGCGAAAGTGTTGTCCACCACCAGCGGCACGCCGGCATCGTGGGCGATTTCCGCCACCCGTTCGATGTCCAGCACGTCGATCGTCGGGTTCCCCAGGGTCTCGCCGAAGAGCATTTTCGTGTTCGGGCGAAGAGCCCGGCGGAAGTTCTCCGGGTCGCTGCCGTCCACGAAAGTCGTCTCGATTCCCAGGCGGCTGAGGGTCTGGGAGAAGAGCGCCCGCGTGCCGCCGTACAGGCTGGCCGACGAAACGATGTGGTCTCCGGCCTGCAGTAGCGTGAGGACGGTCACTGTGGTGGCCGCCTGGCCGGAGGACGTGGCCAGCGCCCCGACTCCGCCTTCCAGCGATGCCACGCGCGCCTCGAAAGCCGCCGTGGTGGGATTGGAGAGGCGGGTGTAGATGTCGCCTTCTTCCTCGTGGGCGAAAAGCGCCGCCGCGTGGTCAGTGTCCCGGAAGACGAAGGACGCCGTCTGGTAGATCGGCGTTATCCTGGCCCCCGTGGCGGGGTCTGGCGATGCCCCGGCGTGTATCTGCCGCGTGCTGAACCCAAAACGTTTCTTCTCCATCGTTGCGCTCCTTGGTTGCGTGCCCTACGCGGGCACGAAGCTTTTTCAACACAAGGACGCAAAGAAGCATAAGGCGCAAAGCATTTGATTTTTTCTTTGCGGCTTTGCTCCTTCGCGTCTCTGCGTTGGATTTGCGTCGGATACAAGAAAACCCCTTTTTTTGTTTTTGACGCAGAGTCGCGGAGACGCGGAGGATTTCAGTGATTACCTGCGTCTTTGCGTCTCTGCGTCAAATTCTGCGTCGGATACAAGAAAACCCCCTTTCGTGTGACGAAAGGGGGTGATCTGCATCGATAGCCGCACCTCTCATCTTCCAGAATCTTCTGCCGGAATTGGCACCATGACAGGCATCTCACATCGCCGGTCTGGTTGCCGAGGCTTCACAGGGCCGGTCCCTCCACCTCTCTGGATAAGAGTGGCAATTCTCGTATTCGGTTGTCTTAGCGGATGATATCACTTCATGCCAGTGCGTGTCAAATCGTGAGCCAAATGTCCGATCAGGGCTTCCACTGCTTGCCCTATACCTGCCGCAGCACTATAATTGGGCAAACACGAATGCTACAGTCACAAAAAAAGGGAGGCTGAAATGCCGGACACATCGCACCAGGAATACGTGGAGAAGCTTAGGGATTTCATCGATAGGGTTTCCTTCGAACGGGTAAGGGGTATCAGGCCGGCCGCCATGCCTCCGGGAAACCTCGAAGAAATGGAAAAACAGGCCGAAGAATTGCACCTCTACGGGGAAAGGCTTAGCCAACAGTGGGGAAGCGACCTCGCTTCTCCGGTGTTGCGAAAGAGAATGGCCGCCGAAAAGCGCCTGCTGGCGGAAATGGCCATCGAGACCACGCTGGCGGCGACCCTTGCCAGCTACGCAGCGCCGACAGCGGGGGCATCGGCGGAAAGAGGCGTGGCACCTCCCTCCATCGAAGTACCGGAATACCTGCTACGCTGGCTGGAAAATCCCTTCGAACCGATAGCCACTTTCAGGGGGGCAATCACTCCTTCTCCAAGCCTTAGCGCAGCAAAGCTCAACCTGGAACGAGAAGTTCAGAGCGCTATCGCCATCATCCTCTCCAGCACCGACGAGACGGCGCAGAAAGTGCTGGCGGACTTGCTATCGGTCAACGCTTCTGTGGTGATCGAAGGGCTGTCCCTCATAGGCATCAACCTGGCCGAGAAAGTGGGAGTAGGCGCAACCAGGCTCATGCTGAGCGTAATCCGGTTCGTCTCCGGGGCCAGCAGGAGGCTGAGAACCCTCCTGGGAGAGGATGGAATCCACAAAGTCGAAATCGAAATCCAGAAATGGGAGGAAGAGCTACAACACGGTACCCTGTTCACCCAGATACTTGAGAAGACCTACGGCCTGAAGAAATTCTCCGAAGAGCGGAAGCGATGGTTTGCGCTGACCGAAGCTCCAACGAAAGCGCTGGACACGGCAAGGGAAAGGATCATCGATCTCGGGCATGAGTACCCTGGTTCCACCGAAGCGGTCGAGCACGCGCTAAAGGGGCTCGCCCTGGTGAAAATGACTCCCATGATGGCCTCTCCCGTGGCACAGACGGCGGTCGCTGGGATCTACGCTGGCCTTCTGGGGTACACCGTCTACAACGGGTACGATTACATCGGAGCGCGAGGAAAGTTCTTCGACCGGGTCGAGGGAATCAAAGATATCCTCATCAACACGCTACGCGTCCAGGAGCGGGCCTGAGAATCGCCCCTGACGGAAATCTTCAAGGAGGAATAGGAAAGCATGTCTCCAATCGACACGATTTACTTTTTCTTGATAAACCCCGTGATAGTTAGCTTCAAAGTCTTTGGTATCCAGTTCGAGGTGCATTGGTACGGCGTTCTGATCGTCACCGGCATCCTGCTGGCGGCCCTGATAGCCGAGAACATGGCTAAACGGAAGGGCGACGATCCGGATCATGTCTGGAACATTTTGATTTATGCACTGATCTTCGGGATCATAGGAGCCAGGCTGTATCACGTCTTCTCCAGACCGAGCGGAGGGTTCGTCGGATGGCCGTACTACCGCCAGCACCCGCTGGAGATCATCGCCTTCTGGCATGGCGGATTCCGCGGGCTTGGCATATACGGAGCGATCATCGGTGGCGTTCTGGCGCTTTGGGTCTACACCAAGATTCACCACCTCGATTTTCTGCGGTGGGCTGACTACGGTGCGCCTGGCATCCTGCTGGCTCAAAGCATCGGCAGATGGGGCAATTACGTCAATCAGGAACTGTATGGGCCGCCGACGCACCTGCCCTGGGGCATAAAGATCGACGCTGCCCATCGGTTTGGCCCCTACCTCGATCTCAAAAAGTACCCGGTGGCGACGACAAGATTCCACCCGACGTTCCTGTATGAATCGATCTGGGATTTCCTGGGGTTCGTTCTGCTGTTCTGGATCAGCAAGAAATGGGACAAAAAGCTCAGAGATGGAGACCTGATACTCATGTACCTGATCTACTACCCGTTCGGTCGGTTCTGGATCGAGATGCTCCGGCCTGACGCATGGAAGATCGGCAGCATGGCGACAGCGCAGATCGTATCGCTGATTTCGATAGCGGTTGGCGTTATCGGCCTCTATCTGAGGCATCGGAACTGGCACCCGGAACCGGAAGCCGCCGTCGAGCAAACGCAGTCCGAGGGAGAAAGCTGAAATGAAGCAAGTCTCATACGAACAGGCACGAAGACGCTGCAATCCCGAAGCACTTGGCTTCAAGCTCACATCCGAAATCCCCCCAGCAGATGTCATCATCGGGCAAGAACGGGCCATCAACGCCCTTAAGTTCGGGCTCGAGATACAGAAAATCGGCTTCAACATCTACGCTGCAGGCTCTCCCGGCACCGGTAAGACCACGGCAGTCAATAATTTCCTTCAGAAAGTGGCGAAGAAAAAGCCTACACCGCCCGACTGGTGCTACGTGTACAACTTCCAGGATCCCTACCAGCCCAAAGCTATCGACCTTCCACCCGGCAAAGGGAAGGAATTCAAGTCGGATATGCAGGAACTGGTCAAAGAAGCAAAGAAATCCATACAGCAGGCTTTCGAATCGGAAGAATACAGGAAGAAACGGGAGTCGATACTCGACAGCCTCAAGCGGCGGCAGGAGGAAATCCTTTCCAACGTCGCGAAGACTGCACAGCAGAACCAGTTCCTTTTGCAGACCACGCCCGTGGGGTTTGCCCTGGTGCCGTTGTTCAGCGGCAAGCCGATGACAGACCAGCAATTCATGAGCCTCAGCCCTCAAACCAGGGAAGAGATTCAGAAAAAGCGGGAAAAACTTGGAGAATTGCTGGAAAACGCCTTACGGGAAATACACCAACTGGAAAAAGAGGCGACAAAAGAACTGAAAGACCTGGACGACCGTATAACCCTCCATGCCCTTAGGCACCCGATGGAGGATATACGCGAGAAGTACAGAAACAACGATAAAATCCTGGCATACCTCCAGGAGGTCGAGGACGACATGGTGAAGAACCTCGACAAGTTCCGGGCACAGCCTGCACCTCAACAGCCGCCTGCGCCCGGGCTCACGCCGGAAAAAACGTTTTGGCGGCGGTACGAGGTCAACCTGGTGGTGGACAACTCCGGCCTGGATGGCGCCCCCGTGGTGATGGAACTGAACCCAACGTACAATAACCTCTTCGGGCGGCTCGAAAAGGAAGCCAGCCTCGGTACCCTCCACACCGACTTCACCCTCATCAAACCCGGCGCCATGCACCGAGCCAACGGCGGGTACTTGGTGCTGGAGGTGCTGGAAGTGCTGAACAACCTCTTCTCCTGGGATGGGCTCAAGCGGGCGCTGCGAAACCAGCAAATCATCATCGAAGAAATGGGCGAGCGATTGGGATTCGTCGCCACCAAAGGGCTCAGGCCGGAGCCAATCCCACTGGATGTAAAGGTCATTCTCATCGGCGATCCGAGGATTTACTACCTGCTATACAATTTCGATGACGACTTCAACGAGCTTTTCAAAGTCAAAGCGGATTTTTCGGAAGAAATGCCGTTCTCGATGGAGCACGTGCAGGAATACGCCGCTTTTATAAGCTCCATGGTGCAGAAAGAAAACCTCCTTCCGTTTACGGCGGAAGCCGTGGCGAAAATCGTGGAACAGGGAGGCAGGGCTGTACAGGATCAAAAGAAGCTTTCAGCGAAGTTCTCGCTCATCGCTGATTTGACGAGGGAAGCCACTTTCTGGGCCCAGTCGGAAGGCTCTGAGGTCGTGGATGGCAGGCACGTGGACAAAGCAATCGAGGAGAAAGTGTACCGCTCGAATCTGATCGAAGAGCGCTTGCGTGAGATGACCATCCGCGGCTTCATCAAGATCGACACAGAAGGGTCTGTGGTTGGGCAGGTCAACGGCCTTTCCGTGATCGACCTCGGGGATTACTCTTTTGGTAAGCCTACGCGGATCACAGCATCGCTGGGCGTGGGACGAGCGGGTGTGGTCGACATCGAGCGGGAAGTGGAACTTGCAGGGCCTATCTACAGCAAGGGCGTGATGATTCTGGAAGGCTTCCTGCACCAGCGATACGCACAGGACAAGCCGCTGACGCTTTCGAGCCGGTTGGTGTTCGAGCAGAGCTATTCCGAGGTCGAGGGGGACAGCGCCTCCAGCGCAGAGCTATACGCGCTCCTGTCCCGCCTTTCCGACCTCCCCATACGGCAGGACATCGCCGTCACCGGATCGATCAACCAAAAGGGGGAAATCCAGGCGATCGGAGGCGTGAACGAAAAGATAGAAGGGTTCTTCGACGTGTGCCGGATAAGGGGGTTAACGGGCAATCAGGGGGTGATAATCCCTTCGAGCAATGTGGAAAACCTGATGCTGCGGGAAGACGTAGTCGAGGCTATAAAGGACGGCAAATTCCACGTGTATGCGGTAGACACGGTAGACGAGGGAATCGAGATACTGACCGGCGTGCCTGCCGGGGAGCCGGACGAATCCGGAGAATACCCGCCGGATACCGTCAACGGCAAAGTAAACGCCAAGCTGGCACAGCTCGCAGAGAGGCTGCAGGAGTTCGGGAAGGAAAAGGAAAGCGACGAGGGAAAAGAGTAGCCAGAACATCAATCGGGGCACTGTCACCGAACTACGATCCCGATTCTTGACAGATCAAGGCATCGTGGGTATAATGCGACTTGCAATGTGCCCCCGTGGTGGAATTGGTATACACGGCAGGTTGAGGGCCTGTGCCCATAAGGGCGTGCCCGTTCGAGTCGGGCCGGGGGCACTGAAAATCCCGCCATTTAGGCGGGATTTTTTGATGTGCAGGGCTTGCCGAGCCCGTGTTTCGGGTATCAGAATTTTGACACGGGCAAAAGTACAGGTATAATAGCGGCTGTGATCCTCGGTAGCTCAATTGGCAGAGCAGCCGGCTGTTAACCGGCGGGTTGTAGGTTCGAGTCCTACCCGAGGAGCTATGCTGGGTCCGAGTTCCACTTCCCTTTTTCTATTATCCTCTTTACTTCCAGGCTCAATGGAGAGATGTTCCTCAAGCGTAGTTGGTGTATAATCCCTCCGGAGGCCGATCGAATCATGGGGAACGAGAACCAAAAGTATGATGCCCGCGTGCCGGATACCGGCACCTCCGATGCCCTGCTCCGCAGCCGCGTCCTCGGGTTTGCGGTCGACGCCCTGGTTCTGCTGGCGATCGCCCTCCTCATGTTGCGTCCTCTGGCGTTGACGAACTTGATCCCTGGGAGCGGCGATGTATTCGACTATTTCATTCCGTATCGGGCGTACGCCGCTCACGCATTGCGCAGCGGCCGCGTTCCCCTTTGGGACCCGTACCTGTTTATGGGAGTCCCGTTTCTCGCCAACATCCAGGCGGCGGTGCTCTACCCCCTCCATTGGCCGCTCATTTCCCTGAATCCCGGACGCGCCGTGGCATGGTCGATGGTTTTGCACATTTACCTGCTCGCGCTCTTCACCTACCTCTACGCCAGGGTCTCTGCAGGGTCGAGCCGAACGGGCGCCCTCACAGCCGGAACCCTTCTCGCGTTTGGAGGGTTCGTTTCAGGTGCGGCGATGCACCTGAACCAGCTCAACGTTTTCGCCTGGTTCCCGCTCGCCCTGCTCCTGTGGGATGTGGCAATCGATGGCAGAGCCTTTGTTGGCACCGTAGGGCTGAGCGTAATCATCGCGATGATGCTGCTCGCTGGACACACCCAGGCCACTTTCATCTCCCTGGTTGGGATCGGGCTGTACGGAGGATGGCGTGCGTGGGTCTCGCATCGCCTCGCCAAAGGGGAACCGGGCAAAGAACGATCGAGAGCAGATGTGACCAGACGAGGCAAATGGAGCGTACTTCGATCCGCAGGTTCGGGTGCCTTCGGGAGAGCAGCAACGGCATACCTCGGTGCCGGAACCATTGCTGCACTGCTTTCGGCAGCCCAACTGCTGCCAACGCTGGAGCTTTCCCGTTATTCGCTCAGGCAAGGCGGACTGACTTACCGCCAGGTGGTTTCCTTCTCCCTCCACCCCACCAAGCTCCTGTGGACGCTCCTGCCACCCTACGGGGTCGATCTTTCGCAGAAATTCGGCACAGCAGCCTTCAGCGAGTACGTGGCCTACCTGCCGATCCTCGGATGGTTTCTGGTGGTGGTGGGAATCCTATGGCTGTTCGGCAAATCCAGTGGCAAGGCATCCGCTCTCAGAGATAGCCAGAAGTTCTACCCGATGGTAGCCCTTGTCGGGTTCTTGCTGGCGCTGGGCGGATACGACCCGGTTTACTACCTCCTCTACAAAGCAGTCCCTGGCTTTGATCTGTTCAGGGCGCCAGCCAGGTGGATGTTCCTGGCGAGCTTCGGGCTTGCGATGAGTGCCGGGGTAGGAATGGACGCCCTTCCACTGCCGAGCCGGACGAACATCCGCCCTCTCGCGAGGTTGTTGCTCTTCGCCGCCTTGATCGTGGAGCTGAAAGTCGCCATCCATGCAATGCCGATCTCCCACCCGACCGCACCAGAGGCGCTTAAGTCCATGCGAAACCCGGTCGCTTTCCTGTTGAGCGATCCTTCCGTAGCCTGGGGTGGAAACAGGGACGATGACGATACCTCAAACGGGATGTCGGGGCCCGGCCGGGTCCTCAGCATCTCCGGCATCCGATTCGATCCCGGTGACCTGCAGGCGCTAAAGGAGAGCTTTTCTCCGTACCTGACCAGGCAGGGCATGTACGACCTGATCGTGGACACGAAAGAGAAAGAAATCGTCGCTCCGAACCTATCCCTCTATTTCGGCATCCAGGCCGTCGATGGGTACGACGGCGGACTCCTACCGCTCAAGCGATACAACGAACTGCTGCACCTGTTCCTGCCGGAAAAGGAAATCGTGCCGGATGGCAGGCTGAGGGAACAGCTGAAGCGGATTCCCCCACAAAGGCTGCTCGATCTGCTCAACGTGAAATATGTGATCACGGACAAAGTCTACGACAAATGGATCGACGGGAAATACTTCGACCTTCAGCAGACGGCGACTGTCGACAGAGCCACAGATCTGGCTTTGAACGACCTGCCATCCCGCCCCATCACGCACATCGGCGTCGTCTGGAGCGGCGGGGGCGGAAAAGTGGAAGCCATCTCCACCGATGGGCGTACTTATCGGTGGAATCTGTCCGGCGGGACCGATCGCCGGATCGAGCTTCCGGGCGGTAAGCCCGCAACGCTAACCGTTCTTCCGATTCCTAGTTCCAGCGACATTTGCGCCCTCGTGGTCCTGAAAGCAATTCGCATCCACAGTGATGGGCGTGTCGCCATCCACGGGGTCACGGTCTGGGACGAAAGGACTGGATCTCACTGGGCTGTTTCGATCCCTCGGCCCTCGAACCTGGAAAGGGTGTTCTCCGGGGACGTGAAGATCTATCGAAACCTGGACTTTCTGCCGCGGGCTTACTTCGTACGAGAAGTCAGGTGCGTCGAATCGGATGATGAGGCTCTGAAATTGATGGCGGACGTCGGCTTTGAACCGTCCAGGCTGGCTATCCTGGACGCGCCGGAGAAAGCGTGCGCCGCAGCGAACCGGACGGACGTGAACGCGAGCGTGAAGATCGTGAAATACGAGCCCGAGCGCATCGAACTGATGACTCAATCCGACGAAGACGCTTATCTCGTGCTCTCCGATTCGTACTACCCCGGTTGGAAGGCAAAAGTGGACGGCGTCGAGGTCCCAATCGTCAGGGCAGACGTGCTTTTCCGCGCCGTCAAAGTTCCACGCGGGCAGCACAAAGTGGAGTTCGTGTACGACCCGCGAACGTGGAAAGCGGGAGCAGCGATATCCATCGCCACGGTGCTTTCGCTGGTGATCGTCGGTGGGTTCTTCCTGCTCCACTCCCGGCGGTGAGAGAAAACCCTCACCCCGGCGGGAGAATCCCCTTTGACGCGAGCACCAGAAACGGGTTTTCCCTGCGCTCGCGGCCTATCGTGGTCGGCTGACCATGTCCTGGGTAAACCGTGTAGTCATCCGGCAGCGAAAGAAGCTTTTCCTCGATGCTCCGAATGAGGTCGTGGGCGTTGCCTCCGGTGAAGTCAGACCGCCCGACCGTGTTGTAGAGCAAAGTATCCCCGGTGAAGACAGCTCTTTCTCTGTGCCAGACGAACGACACCCCTCCCGGCGAATGCCCAGGTGTGTGCCTGACCTCCAGTTCCTCGTCTCCGAATCGGATTATGTCACCATCTTGAAGGAATCCATCCGGAGGAGGCAGTGGGCGGAATTTCTGTTGCGTCCACGCTTCCCCCCGCTCATGCGCTATCTCAACGAGGAAAAGATCGCCCCGGTGCACGAAATACGGTGCGCCCGTTGCTTCCTTCAACGCAGGCACAGCGAGTACGTGATCGAAATGGCCGTGGGTCAGCAGAATCCTGGAAAGCTCGAGCCCGTTTTCCTCGAGCAGGGAGAGAATCCCGGCTGGATTGTCCCCAGGGTCCACGACCACCGCCTCGCCAGAGTCAGAAGCGAGCACGTAGCAATTGACTTTCAGCAGCCCGACCACCAGCTTGAACAGCTTCATGAGCCCTCTTGCTCCCGGTACAACCGACCGTACAGCACGTAATGCTCCGCGTTTTCCCTGGTTCTTGCGGCAAGCTCTGGCGATACCTCTTTGACGACTTTCGCAGGCACCCCAAGGGCCAGCGTGTGCGGTGGGATTTCCATCCCTTCAGGCACCAATGCCCCCGCACCCACAACCGCCCCCTCGCCGATCCTGGCACCGTTCAGCACGATAGCTCCTATCCCGATGAGCGCATCGTCCTCCACGATCGCCCCGTGGATGATCGCCCCGTGCCCGACCGTCACCCTGTTGCCGATTCTGGCCGGCACACCTGCGTCCACATGGACGACGGCGTTGTCCTGGATGCTGGTCTCTTCGCCTATGGTGATGGTATCGATATCGCCCCTGAGCACGGCGCCGTACCAGATGCTGGAGCGCGCTCCAATCGAGACATGCCCGAGGACCGTCGCCGTAGGCGCGACGAATGCCGTCTCGTCGATGAGTTCCGGATGGTGTTTCGTGTCTACTTCCATGCCATTCCCTCCGTACCTCCGAGATAGGCCTAGGCCTGATGCCTACACTGCCGTGGTCTCATGTTTCGTCGCCCGTATCCAGCGATTCTTCCTGATCGTCCGACTCGATCAAAGCCCTCGCCTCGTCCGCCATCTCGGCGGGGACCTGGACTTTCACCGCCCCGAGGCCATCCACGGTGACGCCGAAGATAAGGCCCGCGCTTTCGTAACTCAAAAGCACCGGTATCCCTGCGCTTTCCAGTTTGCTCTTGAGCACCTGGGCCGGGAGCATCCCGGAAGTGACCGCCACAGTTTCCAACTTCAGATCTTCTTTCATCGTTTTTCCAACATCTCCATGAATCTGGTGGCATCCTCTGCCATGTAAACGTTGTTGAAAAGACAATAGACCTCATCGAATTCGCTGCACAAGCCCAGAAGGTGACGTAAATCCTCGTCCGTGTACCTGTAGCGATATCCACCACGCCCGTGCAGCCTGAAATAAGCAGTGCCCCTGGTCTCCGGCATGCGCTTGAACGGATCGACCACGTCTATCAGATTGAGTTCTTCGTCTATCCTGCGAACCAGCGATGCAGGCCACTTTCCTCTTGGTTCCCACCCGAACGCGAACCCGTGTCTTTCGACATTGCCGAAGAACCGATAAACATTTTCCACGTTTTCCTCCGTCGGCGCAAAGCTTGCAGGAGTCTGAAACACCACCACTCTCGCCCGGAGGATGGACGCGACCCGGGCAGTGGTCTCCCACGCTTCCATCACCTCGTCGGTGGGACGGAAATAGCCGAATCTATCGGGGGAGGCGGGTAGGTCGATCCCCGCCTTGCGGTAGGTAGGCGAGCTCGGCGGATGGGTGATCAACTGCCACGCTTTCACCGTGAACGTGAAGTCATCGGGTGCCTGAAGACGCCACCGTTCGGCTGTCTCTACCCTGGGAGGTTTGTAAAAAGTCTTTTGCACCTCCAGCAAGCGGAACGTGGAAAAGTATTCGCTTTGCCTAAGGCAAAAGCCACAACACCCGACGTGGATGCGATTCCACTCTACCATAATATGTTCCCACCTCGATTGTATCACAAAAAACGGAGATACATGGCAATCAAGATACACACAAGGTATTCGTGTGAAAAGCCTCCTGGCACCTCCACCTCCGTTGAAAAGATTCTATTCCCGTGGGATCGCACTATACCGGTCTTAAAGCGGCTCGATTCTACAAATCAAACCATAAACAGAAAGGAGGCGAAGATCACGAAAACTTCGCCACCTTTCGATTCCAGAGAGAAGAGCCCTCACTCGTTTGGGATAAGTATCTTCTCCCCCGGGAAGATGAGATTGGGGTTGAAATTCGGATCCAACGCTTTGTTAGCAGCTATCACATCATCCAGATCGACCCCGTACCGTGCCGCTATAGCCGTTAGAGTGTCACCGTATTGAACGACATAGTACGCCCCATTCGCCGAAGACGTGGAGCTGCTGGGCGTGGAAGTGGGTGTGGGTGTGGGTGTGGGTGTTCTGGTCGGCGTAGGGGTACGCGTTGGCGTTCTCGTCGGCGTTGGTGTTGGCCCGCGCGTAGGAGTTGGAGTGCGGGTGCGGGTGGGGGTTGGGGTACGCGTGGGCGTAGGGGTACGAGTCGGCGTGCGTGTAGGCGTCGGCGAGGCCGTACGCGTGGCCTCGGGGGTAGCTGTGGGTGTGCTTCCCTCGGCCCCTGGTATCCATATTTTCTGCCCAGGGAATATCAGGTCCGGGTTGAACCCAGGGTTCAGAGACTTGTTGGCTTCTATGACTTTCATCAGGTCCACGTGATACCTGGCCGCGATGGCGCTTAGGGTATCGCCCGGCTTGACGGTGTAGTAGAATTCCTCCGCGCCTTTGGAGCCAGCAACCGCTTCTGTGTGGCACGCCACCAGCGAAATATCGTCGAGATCGAGGTCGAACTCCCGGAACGGGGTTGCCCATTTCTTCCATCCCCGGATGAAGATCGTGACGGTCGACGACGGAGCCTGGAACCTGACCTTGTAGTCGCTGTACGCCCCGGGCAAGAGCCGATCCGAGCTGGGCTTCCACGGAAGCGTGTACCACTTGCTTACCTCGGTCCAGTCTGCTGCGCCGGACGCGATACCCCATTGCACCGCGAACCGGTATGGGTCTTCATTGAGATGGGTCGCGAAGTCCCTCTCCCGGATCAGCCCATGGATGGTTAGTTCATACGTATGACCCGGCACGAGCCCACTCACGGTCTGGGCTATCCCGGCGTATCTATTCGGATCAGGAGCGGGCAGCCCTTTGCTGTTTATCTCAATCAACTGGGAATGCTCCCCAGCAAAAACTGCCAGCTTCCAGGTTTCATCGTAGAACCCGAAGCCCGCTTTCCCGCCATTCGTGAATCCGGCCCAGTCCTTGCCGACCCCATTGGGTTGGAATCCGCTTTCGAAATCCCCGTTGGAAACCAGATTGTTGCCATCGCAGACCAGGGGCGGAGGAGTAGGCTCGGCGGCCGTGGCCGCCTTGGCTGCCTTCATCGGCCCGGTCAGGCTTACCGAATCGATATCCACATCCAGCTCCCTAAAAGGCACTCCCCATTTCTTCCAGACCCGGATGAAAAGGGTCAGCTTAGAACCGGACGGGTTGATCTTCAACCTGGCTTCGCTGTAGGAGCCGGGCGAGGTGCGCGGATAGTATGTGTGCCACGGAAGCACCGTCCAGTTCTTCACTTTCGTCCAATCCGGCGATGGATCGTCTACAAGGTAGCCGACCTGGACAGTATAACGCCAGGAATCAGGATCGTGGTCGTCCGCCCTGATCATGCCGTGCAAATCGAGGGTGTATTCGTACCCGGGAAGCACCTCGACAGTTTGGTAGATGCCCGCGAATCGGTCAGGGTCTGCGTAAGCAAGACCTTTGGTGTTGATTTCGATGAGTTGAGCGTGGGCGCCATCGAACACCACCGGCTGCCACTGGTCGTCGTAGAACCCGTAATTGGCAGCTCCTCCGTTCGTGAAACAATCCCAGCCGTTGGCAACCATGCCACACCCCGGCACGAACCGGAATCCTTCCTCGAAGCCTCCGTTCTGGACTACATCCACGCTGGTAGTCGCCTGGGGATATGAGGCCACGATAATGGCGTTGAGTGCAAAGATCAACGCAGCGAGGATCGAGAGACTTTTGTACTTGCTCTTCAGTATCAACATCTGGGAACCTCCCACAATCAACGGCACTGAGCTTCTCCGTTTAGGGCAGGCCAGGGGAAGCATCAGAGAGTCTTACGGTTCCGAATCGCACAGCCTAATTATACACGGAATTTTATCTGCTGTCAACTGTAGACTTCTTCAATGACGAAGTTACAAAATACTTTCGAACACCCTGATAAGAAAAGATTCGTGGAGTGGGCGTTATGTCAACGCAAAGCCGCAAAGATGAGCAAGATGCAAAGACTTTTCGAGATTCTTTGCGACCTACGCGGCTTTGCGTCCTAGCGTTCCATTTCACTCCCTCCCGACAGGTTTTCTTCCTGTTTGAGCAGAGTCGCGCGCTGTGGATTTACTCGGAATTTCAACCCTGGGAGATTTTCGGTACTCATGAGTCCGAACTCATGTCTGAACCCCGGCTCGAAATCCGGCGTAATCCTGCGTGCTATGGTAAAATTAGCCCGTGTTTGGATTACAGAAGAGACGCTGGAAAGCAAGATCATGACCGACGAAAGGATAACATCTCCGGGTCCGATGCCATCCGACTTCGCTCTGGATGCCGCGATGCGCCCGCGCACGCTGGGAGAAGTGATCGGACAGGACTCCGTCAAAGTAAACCTGTCGATCCTGCTGGAAGCGGCAAAGAAACGGGGCGAGCCGCTCGACCACATACTATTCTACGGCCCGCCAGGATTGGGGAAGACAACTTTCGCCCACGTGATCGCAAACGAGATGGGCGCAAACATCAGAGTAACCGCCGGGCCAGCCATCGAGCGGGCAGGAGACTTGGCGGCCATCCTGACCAACATGCGGAAAGGGGACATACTTTTCATCGACGAAATCCACCGCCTCGGCAAGGCGGTCGAAGAGATACTGTACCCGGCAATGGAGGATTTTTCGCTGGACATAGTGGTCGGGAAGGGGCCGGGCGCCCGCTCCATTCGGCTGAAACTGCCGCGATTCACCGTCATCGGGGCTACAACCAGGCTTGCCTTGCTTTCGGCTCCGCTCCGAACCAGGTTCGGCGTCGTCTATCGGCTCGATTTCTACGACCTGGAAGCGATGCTGACCATCGTAAAACGGGCTTCCGGGCTGTTGCACATCGAAACGACCGAATCCGGTGCTATGGAGATTGCCCGGCGCGCAAGGGGAACGCCCAGGGTAGCCATCAGGCTGCTCAAGCGCGTGCGAGACTACGCCCAAGTGCGCGCCGGAGGGAAGATCACAAGGGACGTGGCGAAGCAGGCTCTGTCGCTGCTGGAGGTGGACGAGCTGGGCCTCGACGAAATAGACCGGAGGGTTCTGAAAACGGTGATCCTGAAATTCGGCGGAGGGCCAGTCGGGGTCGATACCATAGGCGCGGCTGTGTCGGAAGCTCCGGATACCATCACCGACGTGGTGGAGCCTTACCTGCTCCAGCTCGGGTTCCTGGAGAGGACGCCGAGGGGCAGGGTGGCCACGAAGCTGGCATATCAACATCTCGGAATCCCGTACCCGGAAGAGGAGAATCCCAAACGAGGAACTCTGTGGGAGGACGAGCTGTAGGATATGGTGAGCAAGCCCAGGATTGGAATAACGAGCGATCCCCGTAGACTCGACTGGGACGATGCAAAGGGGATACATTACATCAAGAGCGTAAGCGCTTTCGGCGGGGAGCCTGTGATACTCCGCCGAAACGGCAAGACCCCAGAACAACTCGTTTCCTCGCTGGATGGGATCATCTTCAGCGGCGGCGGCGACATCCATCCTCAGTTCTATGGGGAGGAGCCGAACGGTGTCAACATGTCCACGGTCAGTATCGAGCGAGACGAATGGGAGTTGGAGCTGTTCGAAATCTCCCTGGAACTGGAGATGCCGATCCTGGGGATATGTAGAGGCTTTCAACTGGTCAACATCGCCCTGGGCGGCGGGCTGGTGCAGCACATCAGAGGACACAAGCCGTCCAGGCGAACGCCATCCGCCACCCTGTACCACCCGATATGCGGCGAAGCAGGGAACCTGGACGACCGCTGCCAGCTCGTCAATTCTTTCCACCACCAGGGGGTGACGGAAGACCGGCTCGCCAGCGGGTTGACGCCATCGGCGCTTTCCCCCGGGGACGAACTGGTGGAAGCCTTCAGGCATCAGGATGGCATGCCGCTGAGGGGAGTTCAGTGGCATCCGGAGCGCATGCCCGATTACCTGCCCGCCAAGCAGCGGGTCTTCCGGTGGCTGATCTCCGAAGCGGCGAAGCGGACGCTCCGCTGATCCGATTCCTCATCTGCCACACACTCTCAGTCATTCTGAGGAGCGTCAGCGACGAAGAATCTTGAGCACTCTTTGAAAACACTCGTGGGGCGTTATGTCAACGCAAAGCCGCGAAGACAATCGAGACGCAAAGACTTTTCGAAATTCTTTGCGCCTTACGCAGCTCTTGCGTCTTAGCGTTCCTTTCAGTCTCTCCCGACAGGTTTTCTTCCTGTTTGAGCAGCGCATTGCGCTGTGGAGGTACTCAGAATGACGCGTAGTGTCCCTGTGCACGAGGACATTGCTCACAATCTCTCGCTCGACAAGCCAGCAGGTCGCGCTATTGAAAAGAGCAACTTTACATGGTAGAATTACAACAGAGCCTGGAAAACTTCAGGCCGAGCTTGGAGGACGAGAAATGTCACAGAGAGATCTGTTCGAGTTTTTCATGGGTGGAGGATTCGAACGAGGTGAAGGAAAAAGCGGCGCCGCCTGGCATCCCCCTACGGATGTCTACGAAGTGGAAGAAGGGGCGACGATAATTCTGGAGATAGCCGGGATGTCCGGCGGGGAATTCAACCTGATGGTGCGTAACCGAACGATCGTCATAACAGGTCGCAGGCAGGATCTCAACGAAAAACAGGCGTACCGGCAGATGGAGATACATTACGGAGAGTTCAGAAGCGAAGTGGAACTTCCCTGGCCGGTAGACGTAAACAGCATCGAAACGAGTTACAGCGACGGGTTCTTCAAAGTGGTGATCAGGCGAAGCAAGCCCAAAAGGATACCCGTCCGTTCCCTGGACTGACTTATCAGAGCATACGACAACGCTAACGAGGTGAAAAATGAACAGAGAAGAGGAAATCAGGAAACTTCTCGAGGATATACTTGACGGAAAAGCGACCGAGGAGGACCTGTTCCAGGACGAGGCATTTTCTGCTTCGGAGGGAGAAAAAGGAGCCGAAGGTGAAAGCGGGGTACAAGTGGTGGTCGCAAAAGATGAAGGGGACGAACCGGACATACCGGAAGAGCTGCCCATCCTCCCGCTGAGGGGAGTGGTGGTCTACCCAATGATGTGGCTACCGCTGACCATCGGGCAGCCCCGCTCCATCAGATTGATAGATCACGCTGCCCTGGAGAACAGGATCATCGGGGTTGCGGCGTCCAAAGTCCCGGAGAAGGACGAGCCTACTCCGGAAGAGGTCTATGACGTCGGGACGGCGGTCATGGTGCACAAGCTGCTGAAAGCACCCGACGGCACGATCAGGATAATCGTGCAAGGCATCCGGCGGATCAAGATCGGCCCTTACACACAGACTGAGCCGTTCCTCAAGGCCAGGGTCACGCCAGCGCCCGAAACAGTCGAAGACGACATCGAGGCCGAGGCGCTGCACAGGAACTTGCTCGAGCTCTTCCGGAAACTGATCTCCCTCTCCCCCAACATCCCGGAGGAGATGGAAATGGCCGCCATCAACACTGAAAGCCCGCTCCACCTGGTCTATTTGATAGCGGCTTCCATAAAGATGGATCTGAAGGATTCGCAGGAGATCCTGGAGCTCGACAGCACCAAGGAAAAGATGAAAAAGCTCACCGCGATCTTGAACAAGGAGATCGAGGTG
>JALWAP010000284.1 GCA_027016315.1 Anaerolineae bacterium
AAATCCTCGCAATCGCCGTTTCTGCGCTTCAGGAAGCGAACCTGGAGGATTTCCGGATCACGCTGGGGCAGATGGCGTTTTTCAGGGGCTTGCTGGCAGACCTCTCCCTCTCGCCGGAGCAGGAGCGCGAGGTGAAATCTGCGGTCGACAGGAAGAACTTCTACGACCTGGAGGCGATCGCCGAAAAGCTCGATATCTCCGTTGCGCAGAGAGAAGCCCTGATCGCCATACCAGGCCTCCACGGAAGCGATGGCGTGCTGGATCGAGCGGAGGCCGTCGTCCTGAACGAACCGATGGAAGACGCTGTCCGGAACCTGCGGGAGATCGAAAAGGTGCTTGATGCTTACGGTTTGAAGGATCGGATAAGCCTCGACCTGGGCGAGGTGCGTGGCATGGAATACTACACGGGGATCACGTTCGAAGCGTTCACCCGCGGCGTCGGTGAGCCTGTGGCTGCCGGCGGGCGGTACGACGACCTGATTGGCAGGTTCGGCAGGGACTTTCCGGCCGTCGGGGTTGCACTGAACATGGACGCTATCCTCCTGGCGCAGGAAAGGCAGGGGAAAGTGCCAGCGGTCAGGCTGCCGCACGTGGTGGTTTCCGCTCCGGCGGAGCTCGAGCCGTTCCGTTTGGTGCAGGAGGCGAGGCATCGCGGAGCCCAGGTGGAGGTTGATGTGATCGGCAGGGGCGAAGGGGATTTGCTGCGCTACGCTCGCGAAAAAAGGATCCCAAGGGTGGCGATCTGGCGCGATGGCGCTTTTCGAATCCTGGAGGGCGGTGCCGAACACCGCGTTCGCCCCGAGGAATGGATTCAGGAGGTCGAATCGTGGCTACGGTGACCGTCGCACTTCCAAAAGGCAGGCTTGCCGAAGAAGCCATCCGGTTTCTCGCCGATGCCGGGCTTGCGGTTCCCTCCGACCTGGAGAGCTCCAGGCAGTTGATCCTTTCCACTGGCGATGGATTCCGCTACCTGCTGGCAAAGCCCGGCGACGTGCCCACCTACGTCGCCCACGGGGCAGCGGACATCGGTATTGCAGGGCTGGATGTCTTGCGTGAGAGCCAGGAAGACCTGTACGAGCCGTTGATGCTCCCGTTCGGGTACTGCAGGCTTTCTGTCGCGGCTCCCAAAGATCGTCCCAAACGCCCCTTGAGGCTGGAAACGAGGCCTCGCGTCGCCACGAAATTCCCCAACCTCGCGGAGTCTTTTTTCCGATCCAGGGGGATTTCGTCCGACATAATCGTCTTGAAAGGCTCGGTGGAGTTGGCTCCTTTGGTGGGGCTTTCGGACATGATCGTCGATTTGGTGCAGACCGGCAGCACCCTCAGGGCAAACAACCTGGAGGAGATCGAGGTGATCATGCAGAGCCAGGCGGTGCTGGTGGTGAACCGTGCCAGCTACCGGCTCAATGAGAGGCTCATGGACGATCTCATTGCCCGATTGCGATCGGTTGCCGAACGGTGGGAAGGAGGAGAGGGATGATCAGGATTTTCGAACTGGAAGAGGCAAAGGAAACCATCCTCGAGCGAAAGGATTGGGATCGGTGGGAGATTCCGGAGCGGCTGCAGGACGGCATCGAGCGGCTTTTCGGCGAGCGGCTTTCCCCAAGCCAGGCCGTGGAGCGAATCCTGGACGATGTTCGCTCACGGGGCGATGAAGCGTTGCTGGAATGGACTTCGAAGCTCGATGGCGTTTCCCTGGATTCGGTGGAAGTGTCGTGGGAGGAGATTTCCAGGGCTTACGATCTGGTTCCCGACGATCTGGTCGATGCGCTTGAGCTGGCCGCGGAGCGGATCGAGGAATTCCACTCGAGGCAGCCAAAGGGCGGCTGGATCGATTTCGAAAGGGATGGCGCCCTTGGGCAGCTCGTCAGGCCCCTTTCCAGCGTGGGCATTTACGTTCCCGGCGGCACGGCTCCGCTCCCTTCGACCGTGCTGATGACCGCGATCCCAGCCCGCGTTGCCGGGGTAGAGTTCGTTTCCATCGCCACTCCTCCAAAGCGTCCCGACGGTTCGGTGGATCCGGCGATCCTGGTCGCGGCCGACATAGCGGATGTGGACGTGGTCTACCGGATCGGTGGTGCCCAGGCAATCGGAGCGATGGCTTTCGGCACGGAGAGCGTGCGCAGGGTGGACAAGATCGTCGGCCCGGGCAACATTTTCGTCACGCTGGCGAAAAAGCAGGTCTACGGGATCGTCGGGATAGATGGCCTACCCGGCCCCACCGAGACGGTGGTCATAGCCGACGAGCATGCGGAGCCGGAACTGGTGGCTGCCGATTTGCTCGCCCAGGCGGAGCACGACGTGCTTGCCACAGCGATCCTCCTGACGCCCAGCAGGAAGCTGGCGGAGGCTGTCCAGGAAGAGGTGGAAGTCCAGCTTTTGGAGCTTTCCAGGCGGGAAATCGTGGAGGCATCCCTTGCGGGGCGTGGTGGCATCGTGCTGGTGACCGATCTGCAGGAAGCCGTCCAGGTCGCGAACGATTTCGCTCCCGAGCACCTGTGCCTGCTCGTTCAGAACCCGTGGGAATGGCTAGGGGAGATCAGGAACGCCGGTGGGGTCTTCCTTGGCGAAAGCAGCTTCGAGGTTCTGGGGGATTACGTGGCTGGCCCGAGCCACACCATGCCCACCGGCGGAACGGCGAGGTTCGCTTCTCCGCTCAACGTTCTCGATTTCGTGAAGATCATCAGCGTCGTGGGCTTGAACCGGCGTGCCCTGGAGGAGGTCGTGCCTCCGGCGGTGAGGATCGCCGAAGCAGAGGGCCTTACGGCCCATGCCAATGCCGCGAGGAAACGAGAACGTATGATAGAACCGGAACTTTCGTGAGCGGTTTGGCGTCTCAATAGCTGAGACGCCAGGTGGTTTGGCTGTGGTCTTATCGGTTGTGGAGGAGAAGAGGATTTGAGCGGTTCGATGCGGGATGATCTCGGCCGCCATGAGTGGCTGAAGTCTCCCTATTCCATGAGTTCGCCTCCAGAACGCCCACCCAGGCGATGGAGGAGATGGGTGGCGATGGTAGCTGCAGCGGTCTTTGCGATGGCTTTGCTGATCGCCATCGCTGCCGTTGGTGTCTACGCGTGGGTGGCTTCCGATCTCCCCGACCCCGGCACGCTTCAACAGCGGGTGACCGCTTTCTCCAGCACCAGGATTTACGACCGCAACGGGAATCTTCTCAACGAGGTGTTCGATCCGTCGGCCGGAAGGCGCACGATCATCCCTCTTGACCAAATCTCTCCCTGGCTTGTCAAGGCCACCGTCGCCGTGGAGGACAAGGATTTCTACAAGCATCACGGCATCGACGTTAAGGCCATCTTCCGTGCTCTCTGGATCGACCTGAAAGCCGGTGGGAAGCCGGTGGTCGGCGGGAGCACTATCCCGCAGCAGTTGGTGAAGCTCGCGTTCCTCTCTTCGGACAGGACGGTTCGGCGAAAGGTCAAGGAGGCGATCCTTGCGCAGGAGATAAGCCGGCGCTACACCAAGAACCAGATCCTTGAGCTTTACCTCAATGAGATTTACTACGGGAACCTCGCTTATGGAGCGGAGGCTGCAGCCCAGACGTATTTCGGCAAGCACGCCAAAGACCTGACCCTTGGCGAAGCGTCGTTTCTCGCCGGGCTTCCGCAGGCGCCTGCGTACTACGACCCCTACACCAACTGGGAAGCGGCCAGAGAGCGGCAGAAAGTGGTCCTGCGGGCGATGGTCTACAACGGATACATCACCTGGGATCAGGCCGTCGCTGCATGGCAGGAGCTAAGCGGCGGGCCGTCGAAAGTGCTCAAACCGAGGAGCATCACGTTCCTGGCTCCGCACTTCGTCATGTACGTCAGGCACGTGCTGGAGGAAGCATACGGCCCGGAAGTAGTCTCCAGGGGAGGGCTCAGGGTCTACACCACGCTGGACCTGGACATGGAGCGGAAGGCCGAGGCGATCGTCCGGGAGCATATCCATCAACTACAGCCTTACCATGCCACCAACGGCTCCTTAGTGGCGATTCGCCCTGGGACTGGAGAGATCCTCGCCATGGTTGGAAGCGCGGATTACAACGACAAAGCGATCGACGGACAGGTGAACGTCGCACTGAGGCCGCGCCAGCCCGGCTCGGCGCTCAAGCCCCTGGTCTATCTGACCGATTTCACGTTGCCGAAGGACTGGTGGACTCCGGCGACGGCGATCATGGACGTCAAAACGGAGTTCCCGGATGGCCCCGGCAGGGTGTACGTGCCGACCAACTACGATAAGAGGGAGCACGGAATGGTCACCGTGAGGTACGCTCTGGCCAATTCCTACAACATCCCCGCGGTGAAGGCGCTCCAGCACGCCGGGATCAAGCGGTTCCTGCAAATGACGGATCGGTTCGGCTTGAAGACCCTGACGCGCCCCGGGCATCCGCCTTACGGTCTTGCGCTGGCTCTTGGGGGTGGGGAGGTTACACTGCTGGAACTGACCAACGCTTATGCCACCCTTGCTGATGGAGGAACCTACGTTCCTCCTCAGGCGATCCAGTGCATCACCGATTCCTTCGGCCACGTCATAGGCGTATTCGTGG
This sequence comes from Anaerolineae bacterium, assembly GCA_027016315.1. Taxonomy (GTDB): domain Bacteria; phylum Chloroflexota; class Anaerolineae; order S016-19; family S016-19; genus S016-19. The sequence goes on from JALWAP010000284.1 coordinate 4,544, forward strand.
ACGATCCTACGATTCCCGAATGTAGAAAGCAGCGGAAGAAATCCAACACGTTCCTGCCACAGAAAAAGCAGGTGGTGCCTCCCCAGTTCGTCTACCTCATCACCAGCATCCTGAGCGACAGGAAAGCCCGCAAACCGGCTTTCGGCAGGACGAGCCGCTACCTGGAGCTTCCAGACAGGCCGGTTGCCGCCAAGACCGGCACCACTAACGATTTCCGGGACGGGTGGACGGTTGGCTACACGCCGGATATAGCCGTGGGCGTGTGGGTGGGCAACAGCGACGATTCGCCCATGAAGGAAGGGCTCTCCGGCGTGGTGACCGCCGGACCTATCTGGCACGATTTCATGCGCACTGTGACCGCCAACACACCGCCTAAGGCTTTCGTCGAGCCGAAGGGGATCGAGCACGTGACAGTTTGCTCCGATTGCGGCACCGAGCCGGGAAAGTATTGTCCCAAATCTCTCTGGCGTGACGAGGTGTTCGTGAAAGGCCGCGGCCCGCTTGGCCCCGATCACGACATACACAAGCAGGTAGCGATTTCAGTGCTGGACGGCAAGCTTGCTGGTCCGGATTGTCCGGAGCACCTGGTGGAGAAAAAGGTCTTCGCCGTGTACCCGGACCAGTACAGGGATTGGGCTGAGAAGCATGGCATCCCTCAGCCGCCAAAGGAGCAATCGCAGGCGTGCTTCAAGCCAGAATTCTCCATAGACGGGCCTAAAGACGGCGCCAGGCTCAGGGGTGACGGCGTCGTGCCGATCGTCGGACGGGTGCACATCCCGGACCTGGATCACTTCCAGGTCGAATACGGCGTGGGCCCGAACCCAATCGGGTGGGGTATGATCCGCGGCAACATCACCACCAACGACGTGAAAGGGGTGCTTGCGGAGTGGAACACCAGGTCGCTGCCCACTGGCGATTATTCGCTCCGCATACTGGCGTTCGACCATCACGGCTTCACTTACGAAGCCCGTATTCACGTTTGGGTGATCCAGCCTACGCCGACCCCAACGCCTACTTTCACGCCTACGCCCACGCCGACCCCTACGCCGACCCCGACTCCCACGTTTACGCCGACGCCGACGGACACGCCAACTCCGACTCCGTTGCCCACGCCTTCGTCGACCCCCACTCCGACCCCGACACCTACGCCGTCGGTCGCTCTGGAAGCGGTGATCTCCTACCCGCTGGACAAGAGCTACGTGAAGGGGACGACGCTGACGGTGAAAGGGAGCGCATGGGGTAGGGATTTCGACCATTATGTCTTGAGTTACTCGGCGGCTGGCACCGGACAGTGGAAGGCGATTGCGTCCGGCAGCACTCCAGTGGTCGGCGGTGTGCTGGGGTATTGGGATACCAGGGGACTGCCCGGCGGCCGCTATGTCCTGCGGCTGGTGTCGTTCGCTAAGGACTACGCCGTCCAGAACGAAGTGT
>JALWAP010000285.1 GCA_027016315.1 Anaerolineae bacterium
TTGGTGACACGATTACAACCGATCACATCTCGCCTGCCGGCCCGATACCGGTGGATAGCCCCGCCGGGAAATACCTGATCGAGCACGGCGTCAAGCCTCGGGACTTCAACACGTACGGTTCCAGGCGCGGCAACCACGAGGTGATGATGCGTGGCACGTTTGCCAACATCAGGCTGAAGAACCTGCTGGTGCCCGGCACTGAAGGTGGTGTGACGATCTACCTGCCCACCGGCGAGCAGATGAGCATTTACGACGCCGCCATGAAGTACATGGAGGCGGGCACCCCGCTGATCGTTCTGGCAGGCAAGGAATACGGCACTGGGAGTTCCAGGGACTGGGCGGCTAAAGGCACTTTCCTGCTCGGCGTGCGTGCTGTGATAGCGGAGAGCTTCGAGCGTATCCACAGGAGCAACCTGGTTGGGATGGGCGTGCTGCCGTTGCAGTTCATGGAAGGCCAGAGCTGGAAGTCCCTTGGCCTGACCGGCAAGGAAGTTTACGATATCGACGGCTTGGGCGACGATCTTCAGCCCCGCCAGACCCTGACCGTGCGTGCTAAAGCCGAAGATGGAAGCGAAAAGACGTTCGACGTCCTCGTCCGGCTCGATACTCCGGAAGAAGTGAAGTACTACCGCAACGGCGGAGTGCTGCATACGGTTTTGAGGAACATGATCCGGAAAGAGCTGGGGTTGGACTAAGATTAAGCTTAGTGGACGAAAAGGGCACTCCTCCAATTGGGAGTGCCCTTTTGCTTTTTCTTTGGTGAGCCGCCGTTGGTCGGGGTCTTAAGCTTCCAGCGGCTCTTTCCTCGTGATCGTCGTCTTTGCGCCGCGCTTTGCCAGTTCCTCGAAGAATGGCACCGGGTCCACGGCCACCTCCGGCGGGTGTACGCCGGGCATGTCCAGCTTCCCGCTAGCGAGCCACCGGGCGACGATGGCGGGCGGCGATGCCACCAGCAACGTCCCTCCGCTGATGCCGAGTTCGTCGTTGGGCCATGCCCACGTATCCACGCGCCATTCCACGCCCTTGCCGTCCTTCTCGCCCTCGGCCACCGTGGCGATGTCCTTGAATCCCAGCGACTTGGGCTTCTTGTGCGTCTCCGGCGAGCGTCTGAGCACCGCCACCAGCACGTCCCTGGGACGCACCTTCACGCCTTTCACCTCCACTGGCTCCGTATCCGCCATCCCAATTTCGATCAGGAACTGAAGCTTCCGGAAGGCCGATTCGGCGTAGCCGAAGAACGTGATCTTGAAGAACGCCTCCTCGATACCCTTGTCCTTCAGCGAAAGCGGGATCGTGGCGATCTCAGAATGGAGCGAGAGGTGCGTCTTGGCGTATCCCAGAGGCTCCGGGAACATGAAGAACTCTTCCTCCGACGCAGGCTCCACCTCCACGAATTTGCCGTTCCGGAACACCACCGGCTTCTTTGTCATCTCGTCCAGGATCGTTTCGATGGAATACGCCCACGAGAGCCCTTCCTCCTCGTCCGGCGTGCTGCCGTTGTAGATCTTGATGCTCCGGACGCGATCCAGCATCCTGCCCAGAAGCCCTGTCTGGACGTTCGCCACGCCGGGGCAACTGCCCATGCCAAGCACGGCGGTGATTCCCGCTTTCTCGAACTCGTCGTTCAGTTCGAGTTGCTTCCGGGTGGTGTGGAAAAGCCCACCCAGGTCCAGGTAGTGAACTCCGGCATCCAGGCATCCGCGCATCACGTCCAGGTTGAAGTAGTACTGGACGGCGTTGATGACGGCGTCGGCGTCCTTTATCAGGTCCACCAGCGCTTTCCTGTCGGTGACGTCGATTCGGGAGCTGGTGACTTTCGTCCCGTGTCCCGAAACCGCGTCGGCGACCTCTCTTGCGCCTTCTTCGTTCAGGTCGGCGACGGTAATCTCGTCCACGTCTCCGAAAATCGCCAGGTCCCTGGCGATGGCTTTGCCGATGATCCCGGCTCCGCCCAACAACACGATTTTCATTTCAGTTTCCTCATCAGGCCGAGGGGGCATCCACAGATTACACAGATTGGATTCTGACAATTCAATCTGCGTCGATCTGTGGTTTGTCCCGGCCTACCCCATATTTTCGTACCCTGGGGAAGGGTAGTATCGGTTTTTACTGCACGTTGGTTGGATATGACCTTCGTTGGTTAAAGGTCTTGCCTTACCTTTTCCAACAAATCGGGCACATCCACCGTGGCAGTATGCCATACTTCATCCCAATCGACCACGTCGTAGCCGTGTATTAGGTGGTCTCTCATACCGGCTATCAGGTGCCACGGGATATCTTTTCTTCTTTCCCTGAACTGTGGAGATAGCCGCTTTACGGCCTCTCCTATCACGAGGAGCTGATACAGCACAGCCGAGCGTGTTTTGGAGTCAGCCACGAATTCAGATTCGCTCATGCCTTTGACGAAAGACACGATCTCGCTGGCGGCATTGGCTATATCGCCGAGCACAACCTTATCTTTATCCATAGGGGATTTCGTCCTCCCTTAGCACGATCTCGGCTGTGCTCGATATTTTCTCCTTCAAAGCCTCGTTCGAGGAGTAGCGCAGTGCCCTTTTCGTGATGAGATCGACTTTCCTGCCCAGGATGGCTTCCAACTCCTGTTGCATCTGGACGTGGTCCAGCAACCCCCAGTCGGCATCCTGGCGAAAATCGACCATGACGTCGATGTCGCTTTCCGCGTCGAAATCTGCCCTCAGGGCCGATCCGAAGAACGACAGTTCTCGGATCTTCCACCGAGAGCAGAATTCCTTCAGCTTTTTCTCCGCGTCAAGCGTGAGCTGGAAAGGCATGCTGACAACCCCGCGAATGTAACGTCAGGCGGACGACGGCGCCGCTTACCGCCCCTGCTTGAACTCTTTCACCGCTTCCTCGAACCGGGCCAGGGTGAACGCCACGTCCTCTTGGCTCAGCGCCGAGGTCAGGAACCACGGCTCCCGGCCGTCGGGATCGGGCATGACGCCTTTCTCGATGAGCTTCATGGCGATGCTTTCGTACGTGTCGGTGTTGGTCACCAGGTACTCACGCAGGTCTTTAGGCGCACCCTTGTCCGTGAAGACGATACCGAACATGGACGGCACGCCGGTCATCACGTGCGGTATCCCTTCGTCCGTAAGAATCTGGTCGATCCCGGCCATGAGCGCCTTCCCGACTTCTTCCAACCTGCGGTACGGCTCACCCGTCTCCAGGATCTTCAGCGTTGCCAGGGCCGCGGATGTGGCGACCATGTTGCCCGTGTACGTGCCGCCGTGGGCGATCTCGCCGTAGCGGACGTGGGTCATGATCTCCTTCTTCCCGCCGATGGCTGCAACGGGGAAGCCGTTGCCCATGGACTTGGCGTAGGTCACCAGGTCGGCTTTGACGCCGAAGTACTCCTGCGCGCCGCCCGGAGCGATCCTGAACCCGGTCTTCACTTCATCGAAGATCAGGACGATGCCGTACTCGTCGCATTTCTGGCGCAGGAATTCCAGCCAGCCCGGCTCCGGCATGATGCTCGCCACGTTCCCCAGCATCGGCTCGACGATGATCGCTGCCACCTCTTCCCCATGCTTCTTCAGCGCTTTGTCCAGCAGTTCCTTGTCGTTGAACGGCAGCAGGATGAGCAGGTCTTCGGTGCATTTCGGCATGCCGAGGCTCTGCGGGTACGGGGTCGGGTTCTCACGCGGCCCGATTTTCTCCAGCTTCGACCCGGCGGTGGAGTAGAGCATGTAGTCGTACATGCCGTGGTACTGTCCCTCGAACTTGATGATCTTCTCCCGGCCGGTGTAGCCCCTGGCGATGCGAAGGGCGTGCATCGTGGCCTCGGAACCGGAGTTGGCGTAGCGCACCATCTCGACCCCGGTGATCTGGATGATTTTCTCCGCCAGTTCGATTTCCAGCGGATGCGTGGCTGCGAAGAGCACACCGTTTTCGATCGCCTCGGCGACCGCTTTGTTGACCTCCGGGTGCGCATGTCCCAGGATCACCGGGCCGAAGGCGAGCCGGTAGTCGATGTACCGGTTGCCATCCATGTCCCAGATGTACGGGCCTTTGCCCCTGGAGATTACCGGCGTCTCGTCCTCGTCCCAGTAGCGAAAATTGGACGTGACGCCCGCAGGCATTACCTCCTGCGCTTTCCTGAACATTTCGACTGTTTTCGGTCCATTGAACGGCATAAAACCTCCTTTGTGGTTTAAGGGAGCTACGACCGCTCCCCGAATGCACTAATTTTATTGACGCAGAGACGCAGGGACGCAGAGTTTTCACAACTATTTTCGCTCCCTTGTGTCTCTGCACTTTCCATCTGGCCTTCATTCAATCTCATCAGCCATGCGCAAAATCCTACGACGTATCTCTTTGGACATCCACATTCCTGAATCGCCGAGTTTGTCTACCACTGGCGCTATTTTCTCTACGAGGCCAATCCGCTTTGCCTCTATCAGCACTCTGAGAGTTCCCCAGACGTTGAGCCCCGCGGCTTTTGCGATTTCTCTCGCTCGTCGGTCGTCAAGGAGTACGATCCATGTTTTGTACTCTAGCGCGAGAGACATCGTCTCCAGCTCTCCACTGCCGAGGTCAGTGACAAACCATTCAGAGGGCACGGACAGTGGCGCTCGCACCTTTAGCCAGCGATATCGGCTTAGCTGTGGCACATCGTATCCTCGACGCCGCCCTTCTTCCAATTCGGCTACCACTGCAGGTACTGTGACCACCTCTTCGAATATTTGTGGGAGCCACTCCAGGACGCCTGCACGGTACAGGTACAGCAAGGGCGACGTGTTGCTGACTGCTTTAGACACGTTCTTCCTCCAAATCTTCCAGCTCGGACGCGAGCGGAAAGACGTGATAGCGGCGCAGCGCCAGCAGGAATTCCACCCTTGGCACTCCGGCAAGTTCCGCCGCCCTGCCGGACGAGAGTCGCCCGAGTTCGTACAGCTTCACTGCTGCAAGCATCCGCATTTCCCGGACGAAACTTTCCTCGTCCGTCTTCTCCGAAAGGAGAACCGCCTCCGGAATCTCCAAAGTCACCTTCTTCACAGCCATTCTTCGCCTCCGATAGGAAAGCCAGGTTGTCACCCTTCCAGCAAATCGGCCACCCAGCCGATGCTCAGTTCTTCCAGCTTTCCCCTGGTGGGCACGCCGTTTTCGTCCCAACCGGCCATGGCGTAGTACACATCCTCGGCCCGCTCGATCTCTTCCTCGGTGACCACCCAGCCATCGGTCTTGCCGCCTTTCAACGGCTTGTAGAGCTTCGGCGGGAGCTTGTCGTCCTCCCGCGTGAACCCTTCACGGGCGTTGAACGCGCGCATCATGTTGAGCCGCCGCTCGCCCACTTTCATCAGCTCGTACAACGACACATCCCAGCCGGTGACCGCCTGCACCACCTCCACGAGTTGCTCCGGGCTGTACAGGTGCCACGCCGGGCCGTAGACGAACTGGCAGACGTTGATGGAATCCATCAGGCTGTAGAAGATCTCCGTGTAGAGCGCGTACCGGACTTTGCCCGGTCCCAGCGATTGCGGCGGCTGCGGATCGAGCAGGTCGAGCTGCGCCATCCGCTCGGCGTAGAACTTGTACCAGCCGGGATCTTCGTAGGACGGATCGTGCTCGCTGGACTGGTGGTCTGCGCCGAAGGGGTTGACGGCGTAAATCAGCCCCAGGGAGCGGCGCACCTGCGGCATGTGCGCCGGAAGCTCCTGCTTCTTCACCGCCACCACCAGGTCTTGCCCTTTGCCGACCCGCTCGGCGGCCCGTGCCGACCCATCCGCCAGCACAGCGCCGAACCCTTCCCGTTTGGCGATCTTCTCCAGCAGCGCCAGCATTGCGTCCGCATTGCCGAACCGCAGGTCGAGCCCGTCGGTTTCTTCTTTCGTCAGCAGCCCGTGCTCGTAGGCGTCCATAGCCCAGGCGACGGTCGCGCCGGTGCTGATGGTGTCCAGCCCG
>JALWAP010000286.1 GCA_027016315.1 Anaerolineae bacterium
TCGATATCCCCGACGAAACGATTTCCTCTTCCGTGTAGCCAAGCCCGCGGAGGTATTTCTGACATGCGTCCCACGAATCGGGGGCAAATCCGAGCCCGAAGAGTTCCGACGTCTCCGGCGTTATCCCTCGTTTGACGAGATACGCTCGCGCTCCGGCCCCGGCCGGGCTGGCGAGCTGGGTTCGGTACCACCCAGCGGCAGCGCTGAGGAGGGCGTACAGCCTTTCCCTGGCGCTTTTCTCCTCGGGAGACTCTCGCCTGTCAGGGAGCTCGACTCCGGCTTTCTGTGCGAGCACTTTGAGCGCTTCGGGGAACGTGAGCCCTTCCTTTTGTTCGAGGAACGTGAACACGTCGCCGTCAGCCCCACACCCGAAGCAATGATACCGTCCTTCGTCCGGGTAGACCACGAAAGAAGGCGTTTTCTCCGAATGGAAAGGGCATAGGCCTTTGTACACGCGCCCCGCTTTTTTTAGCTGGACGTACTGAGAGACGATCTCTACGATGTCTATTCGGGCTTTTATTTCATCTACCACACTCATTTGAAAGCTCCCTGGAGGGGAAGTCCCTGTGAAATTATACCCTGCTTGATGCGGTTCGGCAAAGCACTACCTTTGGCTATATTGCTGTTTTCCGCTCGCCTTCTGAGTCGTTCTGCTCCGGGCAATAGGGACGCTGAGAATGCTCGGACTTGGGAAAAACCACCAGGGAGGGCTTTCCATCCTGGGAACGAGGGGCTCACTTTCTCGGTGACGCTTCCCAGGGGTGCGTCCCAGATGCTGCGGTCGCTGTGGGTGCCCATTACGATGACTCCCGTAGCGACTTCTTTGGTGGCGCTCGGAGCTGGTGAGATGGCGTTGCTTTTGCCCTCTCCTACCCAGGGCGAGGACGGGCCGTCGCCCCTACGCTCCCGCTTTCGCAGGCGAGGGAGGCGCCTGCCAGATGCTTGGTCGAGTCAGCTTCGCCTTCTCACCGGAAGAAACGGGTTCGAGAGTGTCGCTCCGGGGCGAGCCAGACGGCTCGCCCCACAAAACTTGCCGCCGCGGTGGCGCTTGTGGCAGCGAAAACCACGGCTCAATCGGTGCCCGTAAAGCCCCTCTTCCCTCACAGGATCGAGAACCGTTAGCATATCTCCCGGCTTCGCGATATGATTTTTCGAGACTTTGTTAAAGTGCAAGGGGTACGACTTTACGAGACTCTACAATGCCGCACGCGACTTGTCCAAACTCATATCCAAGGGCCAAAATGTGCGGCTTGACAAATTTTGTCACATAAAGTATCTTGTCACTGGTGAGTGAGGTACTTCTGGAGAGGAGCAGTTTTCGTCGATGAGTTTCATTTCCGTGAAATCGAAAAAGGTCGCGTGGGGGCTAATTCTGTCATTTTTGGTCCTGGTTGCTGCCGCGCTCACGATTTTTCTGCCCCAGCCAATGGCATGCACGGTTCGGGATGCTGAAAACGGCACCCCGATTCGCAATGCATTCGTCTGGGTCGACGATCTCGAAGGGCCTCAAGGCTTGACCGACCAAGATGGCGGGGTTTTGCTGAAAACGTCTCGCCTCCCGCACACGGTGTTCGTGTCCGCTCCAAACCACGTGGATGCTTCCATCCGGTTCTCTCTTGGGTACGAACTGTTTCATTGGAGGAGAAGCTGTTTTGTCGATCTGGACCCGACTCAAGCGAGGGTGGAAGTCGTCGATGCAATCACGCACCTGCCGTTGAACAATGCTGTGGTGCGGATCGATGGAACGAAAGCCCAGTACAGAGGGGATGGGGCGTTCGTGCAACTCAGACTCTCGGAAGGGGAGCATCGTGTAGAGGTGACTGCGCCCCGGTATCACCAAAGGGAAACGAGCATTTTCATCTCCAGGACCTCGTTCAAGGATGAGAGCGTAAAGGTGGAGCTCATGCCGTTCAAGTACTGCGCCAGAGTGCTGGGGATTGGCGGGGTTCCATTGAGCGGCGTCAAAGTGAATGCCGCCGGGAAGAGCGCAAGAACCGACAAATCTGGAATCGCTTGCTTCTACCACCTGCCGAAACAGTTCGGTATCAGCTTCGTCCATCCGGCGTACCTGGAAATGCAACGTCGGGTGACTTTTACGGATGAAACGACTCAGGATTTTTCCCTGAAGCCGAGGGTGTTGAAGCTGAGGATATGGGATCCGTGGAAAGGAGAGGGCATCGAGGGGGCGGAAGCGCGAGTCGATGGCGTCAAGGCTACCAGTGACTCGAGCGGAAAGGTGGTGCTCGAGCCGGTACCGCTGACCGCCACGGTGTACATAAAGGCCTCGCCCTACGTAAGCGTATCTCTGCCGGTGGCCAACGCTCCTTACACAGTCTCGCTGAAGCCCGATGGAATCAAGGTCACTGTGGTCGATGAAATCACCGGCAAGCCGCTGTCCGGAGCAGTGGCGAGCCGAGGAGAATGCCGATGGAAAGGCTCGCGTAACGGACGTCTGTTATTGCCCAAGGGCGTGAAAGGCGAGCATGTTACGATCGATGCACCGGGGTATTTCCCGAAGACCGTCGTGGTGCCTTCGCTCCAACCACTGGTCGTGCGTGTGTCTCCATCACACCTCAGCGGCGTCCTGCTGGACAGTTCGACGGGCAAGAGCGTGCCCGGCGCAAGGATACTCGTGCCCGGAAGGGTGTTCGAGGCTCCGAAGGGTGCCTTTGAGCTCACCAATCTCCCGGCGGGCGGTGATCTCATTGTGGTGGCTCCCGGGTACAAGGTGCTGTACATTAAAGGCAACCTCAGCGGTCAGGTCAAGCCGATGAAAGGTAAGTGCTCCAAGCCGCCTTGCGTCTCTATTTCCCTTGAGCGGTTCGAGCCAAAGCTGATCTACATCAATTACGGCATCCTCAATGACCGGAACAAGTTGAAGTATTACGTTTCTTTTGTTGAGAAGTCCCCGGTGCTGAACGGTTTTGTAGTTGACGCAAAAGGCGACAAAGGCTACATCGCGTGGAAGAGCAAGGTCCCCATGGTTGCGGCGGTACACTCGCAAGGGAGCACAACCGTGGTCAGCAATTTCGATTGGCTCCTACAGCAGGCGAAGAAAAAGCATCTGTACGTTGTGGCAAGGTTCGTGGTTTTCAAGGATACGCCCATTGCGACGTACAAGCCCGAGCTGGCGGCCAAGAAGAGCGATGGCACGGTATGGTTCGACCGCATAGGTGCCGGATGGTCGAATCCGTACAAAGCCGAGGTGCACAACTACAACTTGGCGCTGCTCAAAGAGCTGGCTTCCAAAGGAGTGGACGAAATACAGCTCGATTACATCCGCTTCCCATCCGACGGCAACATCGCGGACATAGTTTACGGGACGACGAACACCAAAGCCACTCGAACCGCGGCCATTAGAAATTTCGTCCGGAGCGTCCGGGCGACCTTGAGACCATATCCGGTCTTCCTTTCCGTTGACACCTTTGGGTTGACGGTATGGGTCTACCCTTACGAAGACATGAGCATAGGTCAGCGCGTGATCGACCTGGCACCGTACATCGACTATCTCTGCCCGATGCTGTACCCGAGTACATTTATCCCTGGCAACCTTGGGTACCAGGACCCGCCCGCCCATCCTTACGAGGTGATCTACAGAAGCGTCGTAAGAGCCAGAAAGTTGCTCCCACCTACCGCTAAGGTTCGGCCGTGGCTTCAGGCTTACTGGTACGATTTGAAATCGATGCAGGCGCAGCGGAAAGCGGCGGAGGACGCCCAATCGTGTGGGTGGAGCTTCTGGAATGCTCTCGGGGTGTACTCGCAGACGTTGTTCGCCAAGTGATTTTGCTTCCTCTGTGCCCTTTCGTCATTCTTCTGATCGCAAGAGACGAAGGAACCTTCCCGCCCGCCAGCTTGTTTTTGACAACGCGGAGACGCCAAGGCTGCAAAGGCGCAGAGATTTTCGGTAAACTTTGTCTCTTTGCGCCCTGGCGCTTTGTTCCGCGTGGCGATGCTCAAGCAGGAAGAAAGCCTGTCGGGAGGGACTGAAAGGAACGCCGAGACGCTAAGATGTGTAAGGCGCAAAGAATTTCGAGAAGTCTTTGCGCCTTCGCGTTGACATAACTCCCTCTTCACGGGTGTTTTCTTAGTAGCGTGGGCGACGAAGAATCCCGAACGCCCTTGCGGGAGGTTTGTGTAGAAGAGCTGCAAGCCGTCACGCGTTCTAAAGCCCCGGAAGCACAAAATTGACGCTGATTTAGTCGTATAGTAGAATGCGTAGTTGGTTAAACGAGAAAACGGTGATTTGCTGGCATGTTCGACAACCTGAGCGACAAGTTACAGGGCATTTTCGATAAACTTGGAACGAAGGGGCGCCTGTCCGAAAAGGACGTGGATGCGGCCCTGCGTGAGGTTAAGCTTGCCCTGCTCGAGGCGGATGTAAATTACAAGGTCGTCAAGGACTTCATTGCCCGCGTGCGCGAAAGAGCCGTCGGTGCAGAAGTCGCCAGCAGTTTCACTCCCGCCCAGCAGGTCATCAAGATCGTCAACGAAGAGCTGATCCGGACGCTTGGCGAGCCGGAGAAGCTGAACCTGACCGGACGCCAGCCCCATGTGATAATGCTGGTCGGTCTTCAGGGTTCCGGTAAGACCACCACGGCCGCAAAACTGGCTAACTTCCTGAAAAAGTCCGGGCACAGGCCGATGCTGGTGGCGGCCGACACATACCGGCCGGCAGCGGTCACCCAGCTTCAGGTGCTCGGGGAGCAACTTGGAATCCCGGTGTACGCCGAAGGCACCAAGCCTTCGCCGCCGGAAATCTGCAAGCGCAGCATCAAGAAAGCGCGAGAGGGCGCCAACTCCGTCGTGATCCTGGACACGGCAGGCAGGCTCCACATCAACGAGGAGCTTATGCACGAGCTGGAGGAGATCAAGCGGGTCACGGAGCCTGTGGAAATCCTTCTGGTGGCGGATGCCATGACCGGCCAGGATGCCGTTCGAGTGGCCGAGGAGTTCCACAAGCGGCTGAACCTGACCGGTCTTATCCTGACGAAAATCGACGGCGATGCCAGGGGCGGTGCTGCGATCTCCGTGCGGGCTGTTACCGGCGTGCCGATCAAATTCCTGGGCGTAGGGGAGAAAATCGACGACCTGGAGCAGTTCTACCCGGATCGTCTCGCCAGCCGGATTCTGGGCATGGGCGATCTCCTCACACTTTTAGAGAAAGCGGAGCAGAGCATCGACCAGAAAAAGGCCGCCGAGATGGAGAAGAAACTCCGGACGGCGAGTTTCGATCTGGAGGATTTCCTGGAGCAGCTCCGCGAAGTGAAGAAAATGGGGCCGCTGAGCCAGATCATGGGCATGATCCCTGGGTTCTCCAGGGTTGCCAAAGAGGTCTCTCCGGAAATGACGGACAGGCAGCTCAAGAGGATTGAGGCGATAATCTCCTCCATGACGCTGGAAGAGAGGCACAATCCCAAGGTGATCAACGGGAGCAGGAAAAGGCGGATCGCCAGGGGCTCGGGCACGACTGTGGAAGAGGTGAACGAGCTGCTGAGCCAGTTCCGTCAGATGCAGCGGCTGATGAAGCAGCTTTCGTCCCAGCGGGGGCTCGAGCGTCTGATGAAGATGTTTGGATAGCCGATACAGGCAATCGATCCGATTGCCGTTCCGAAATATCGAAATCGAGACAACGGAGGTTTTGAGGAGAAGTCATGGTAAAGATTCGTTTGCGCAGAATGGGTGCCAAGAAGCAGCCGAGCTACAGGATCGTGGTGGCGGACAGCAGGGCCGCCAGGGATGGCAAGTTCATTGAGGTGTTGGGACATTACAATCCCAGAACCGAGCCGCCTACCATCGTGATCAACGAAGAGCGGCTGAAGTACTGGCTAAGCCAGGGTGCGCAGCCCACGGAGAGCGTGGAGAAAATCCTCCATTCCAAAGGGCTGCTCGAAGCGGAAAGCAAAAGCGAGG
>JALWAP010000287.1 GCA_027016315.1 Anaerolineae bacterium
ATCCCTTCGATGAACTCCGCCGGGATCAAGTGGGTCGGAGGCTATCCGGAGAACTACAAGAAAGGCCTGCCTTACATCAGCGGGCTGCTGATCCTCAACGACGTGGAGACCGGAATACCCTATGCTGTGATGGATTGCACCTGGATCACGGCGTTGCGCACGGGCGCGGCCAGCGCTCTGGCTGCAAAATACCTGGCGTGCCCCGATTCGCAGGTAATGGGCGTGCTTGGATGCGGCGTCGAGGGGCGGACGAACCTGATGGCGATGAAAGAAATTCTCCCGTTGGAGCGCGTCTATGCCTACGACATCAGGCCGGAGGCGGCGGAGAAGTACAAGGAAGAGATGGAAAGCCTGCTTGGGCTCGAGGTGATCGTCGTGGACGAGCCGAAGAAAGCGGTGGTGGATTCCGATGTGGTGGTCACCGCTGGCCCGATCCTCAAGCACCCGACCCCAATCATCGAAAAAGGGTGGCTGAAGCCGGGCGGTTTCGCGTCCCCGGTGGATTTCGATTCCTATTGGAAGCCGGAAGCGCTGGCGGAGGCCGACAAATACGCCACCGACGACATCGCCCAGTACCACTACTACCGGCAGGTTGGTTACTTCCAAAACGCCCCAGAGCCTTACGCGGACCTGGGCGAGATCGTCACCGGGCAGAAGCCGGGTCGGGAGACGCCGGAGGAACGGACGATTTCCATGAACCTGGGGCTCGCCCTGGACGACATGGCAGTGGCGCCGGAAATCTACAGGCGCGCCGTGGAGAAGGGCATCGGCACGTGGCTGCCGTTGTGACCGTCAATGGAATCGACGCAAGGCCAGGGGAATTCAAACGCGAAGACGCGAAGACATCTTGGATTTCTTTGCGCCTTACGTGGCTTTGCGGCTTGGCGTTGACCGTCCGTGTTTGTTGACAGATGAAGCTTTGGCACACGTGAGAGGGTAGGAGTTGGCGCTCGACATAGGAGAAGCAGCAAGACTGGTAGAGGAATGGAAGCGCCGGGGGTTGAAAGTGGTGTTCACCAACGGCGTTTTCGACCTGCTACACGTGGGGCATTTGCGATACCTCCGCGCCGCCAGGTCCTTCGGCGACCGGTTGATCGTTGGAGTCAACAGCGACGAATCCACCAGGGCGATCAAAGGCCCACTTCGCCCCATCGTGCCGGAACTGGAGCGTGCCGAACTGGTGGCCGGCCTGGAGCCGGTCGATCTGGTAGTGCTGTTCGACGAGCCCACCGCATCTTCCCTGATAACCCTCTTGAAGCCCGACGTCTACGTGAAGGGTGAGGACTGGAAAGGCAGGGAATTGCCGGAGGCGGCCGCGGTACAGGCTTACGGCGGTGCAATAGAGTTCGCTCCGTTCACGGAGGGGCGTTCTTCCACGGACATCGTCGAGACCATCGTGAAGAGGTTCTGCGGGGCGGAAGATGATCGATGAATTGGAGGAGCCTCAGCCCCAACCGGGGCTCGCCCGCTCCGCGGCGCTGCTTTCCGCAGGCAACATCGGGAGCCGGATCCTGGGGCTCGTGCGGGAGATGGTCATCGCCTACTATTTCGGCACCACCGGGTACGTCAGCGCCTTTCGCTCCGTCAACCGCACCCTCCGCCTCCTCTACGATCTGCTCGTAGGCGGGATGATGAGCGCCGCCCTGGTGCCGGTGCTCAGCGAATACGCCGCCCGGAAGGACAAATCCGCCCTGTGGGAAGCGT
>JALWAP010000288.1 GCA_027016315.1 Anaerolineae bacterium
GAATATCTTGAAGGTGACTCGATCCATGTCACATCCTCCGGCGGTAGTATGCGGTATGGGGGAGCAGGACGACTTCCCGGGTGGTGCATGGCACGTCGATCCCGAGCTTACGTGCCACCACGTCGGCAGTCGCTTCTGCCATGGCTCTGGCGGTGGTGGCCTTGCCTCCGGCTATGGTGACGAACCCTTCGATGCCGTCCCTATCCTTGTGGTCGAAGCACTTGAACGTCCTGCTGAGTTCCCGGCCGGTATCGTCCCCGTCTGATTCCCCGATCAGCGGCCTCGCGGCAGCCCAGGCAGCCCGCATTTTGGCATGTTTGATTCCCGGGATCAGCATCGAGCCGTATTCGTACATCAGGTCGATGTGCTCCGGCTTCATCTCGAGCCTGTCCGGGTCGTCCACAAGCCACGAACTGGTGCCGATGATGGAAAGCGCCCTCTGCGGCAGGACGATGTCTCCGTCGCCCGCCATGGTCATCCTGTTGATGACCATGTTGCTCCACCTGCCCCACACGGCTACGAGCACTCCGGGCGAAGGCTTTATCGGGATGTGCACGCCTGCCATCGCGGCTATTTTGTCCGCCCAGGCCCCGGCAGCGTTCACCACGATGTCCGCACCGATTTCGTACTCCTTGCCGGTGACGTGATCCCTGACCCTGACGCCGGAGACCGTCTTCCCGTCCATCAGGAGATCGATGACCTCGGTGTAGGTCTTCACGATGGCGCCGTTCTTCTGCGCTGTGGCGAAGAACCGGAGCGGCAGCCTCATGGCGTCCATGGTTCCGTCGGGGACCTCGACCGCCGCTTTCAGTTCGGGATTGAGGTTCGGTTCCCGCTCCAGTGCTTCCCGGGGCGATATTTCTTTGTGCGGAATCCCGCATTCCGCAAGTCCTTCCAGGAACCTGGGGCGGTATTCCATGTCCTCGTCCGTAATCGCCACGAAGAGCCCGTTGTTCAACTCGAATTCGTCGGGTGCGATCTTCCGAAGGATCATGTTCTCCTGGATGCACTCGCGGGCGGATTCCGGGTCTTTGACCGCGTACCTGGCCCCGCTGTGGAGCAGCCCGTGGTGTCTGCCGGTTGTGCCGGAGGTCACTTCGCCCCGTTCGACGACGGTCACCCGGGCGCCCCGCAGAGCCAGATCGTGCGCTACGGCTGCGCCAGTAGCTCCTCCTCCTATCACGACCACATGCGGCTGTGAGTTCATCGTTCCTCCAGCCACCCGAAAGTCCGCTGTACGGCTTTCTTCCACCCTGCGAAGAGCCGCTCCTTCGTCTCCGGCTCCATGTGCGGCTCCCATGCTTTGTCCGCCTGCCAGTTGGATTTCAGGTCGTCGAGCCCATCCCAGAACCCGACTGCAAGCCCCGCGGCGTATGCAGCGCCCAGCGACGTGGTCTCGGAGACCTTTGGCCGCACCACCGAAACCCCGAGGATGTCAGCCTGAAACTGCATCAGCAGTTCGTCCCTGACCATGCCCCCGTCCACCTTGAGGGATTTCAAACGGAGCCCGGAATCCTTCTCCATGGCTTCCAGAACCTCCCGGGTCTGGTAAGCCGTTGCTTCCAGGGCAGCCCTGGCGATGTGACCTTTGTTGACGTACCTGGTCAGCCCGATTATCAGACCCCTGGCGTCGGAGCGCCAGTAGGGTGCGAACAGGCCGGAGAACGCCGGGACGAAGTAGATGCCGCCGTTGTCCT
>JALWAP010000289.1 GCA_027016315.1 Anaerolineae bacterium
AAATCACGCCAATCGGCAGGTGGGGCGAACCGGTCTCCCGCGTCGATTGAGGCCCTCGCCCAGGTCGGGGACGTGTAGAGCACCGCGATCACGTTGAGCCCTTGCCCGGAGGCTGCTTTCACCACCCTGTCCCACTTGCTCCATCGAAACTCTCCTCTTTTTGGTTCGATGGCGTCCCACGGAAACATCACTCTGACCGCGTCGAATCCGGCTTCGGCGATGCGCTTCATTTCGCCATCCACATCGTCGCAGCAAGCCGGGTCGAAATTGACTCCCAGCATCCTGGTCTTGGGCGCTTCCGCCTGGGGGTAGTGCGGGTGCAACGTGGAACGCCAGCTCCGTGCCAGCCACAGGAGCAACGCGATCCCGACGAGGGTCACGATCAGCGGGAGCAGAATCCTTCTTTCAGGCTTCTTTCTCATCTCGATTCCGGCTCAGCCCCGATCGTTCCGGAGCTTCTTTTGCAGTTCGTACAGCTTGTTCAGGGCGTCCAGCGGCGTCATGGAATTGATATCCAGATCCTCGATTTCGGAGAGCACAGGATGGGTGTCGGCGAACAGAGGGAGCTGTACCGGTTCGGATTTAGGATGCGGCTCTCTGCCCGAGGCGGGACTGGTTCGTTCCAGCTCCTGGAGCACTTCCTGGGCGCGGTTTATCACCTGCTTCGGCAGACCGGCGAGCCTTGCCACGTGTATGCCGTACGACTTGTCCGCCCCGCCCGGGACGACTTTGTGCAGGAACACCACGTCCTCGCCTTCTTCGGCGACGGCCACGTTGTAGTTGACCACGTGGGGCAGCGTTTCGGAAAGGGCGATCAGTTCGTGGTAGTGGGTTGCGAAGAGCGTCCTGGATCGGAGCTTTGGGTGGTTGTGGATGTACTCGAGCACCGCCCAGGCAATTGCGAGGCCGTCGTAGGTGCTCGTGCCCCTGCCGACTTCGTCCAGGATCAACAGGCTCCGGTTGGTGGCGTGGTGCAGGATATTCGCCACCTCCACCATCTCCACCATGAAAGTCGACCGCCCCCGGTGGATTTCGTCGGACGCTCCGATCCTGGTGAAAACCCTGTCCACAATGCCGATATGGGCTTTCTCGGCCGGGACGAAAGAGCCTATCTGCGCCATCAGGGTTATGATGGCGGCCTGGCGCAGGTAGGTGGATTTCCCGCTCATGTTGGGGCCGGTGAGGATCATGATCGCTTTATCCGGATCCAGACGCAGGTCGTTCGGCACGAACGGCTCCGGAATGGTGAGTTCGACCGCCGGGTGCCTGCCGCCTTTGATTTCCAGCACAGCGTCGTCGGCAACCTCCGGGCGCACGTAGCGATTGGTCAGAGCGACCTCCGCCAGCGAAAGGGTCACGTCGAGGAACGCTATCGCCTCCGCCGTCCTCTTCAGCCTCGTCGATTGCTCCGCAACCTGCTTCAGAACCCCGCGGTAGATGCGGTTTTCCATCTCCAGGAGCCTTTCCTGCGCCCCCAGAATCACCGCTTCCTTCTCCTTGAGCTCTGGCGTGATGTACCGCTCGGCGTTCACGAGGGTTTGCTTGCGGACGTAGTCATCGGGCACCCGATCCGTGAAGGATTTCGTAACTTCGATGTAGTACCCGAAAACCTTGTTGTATCCGACCCGCAGGTTCTTTATCCCGGTGCGTTTCCTCTCCCTTGCCTCCAGGCTTGCCACCCAGGCTTTTGCTTCCCTGGCCGATTCGGCGATTTCATCCAGTTCGTCGGAGTAGCCCGGGCGGATGACTCCGCCGGTGGCGAGGGTAGCAGGCGGTTCTTCTGCGATGGCTTCTTCCAGCAACTTTCGCACGTCCTGGAGGAGGTCGATGTGCTCCACGATGGCGGATTTCTCGCCGAAAGTCCCCTGTGCGATTCGCCTGATCTCCGGGAGCCTTCCGAGCGCTTCACGAATCCCTACCAGTTCCCGGGGCATGGCAAGCCCCTGCACTGTCCGCCTCGTCCACCGCTCCAGGTCACCCATCCCTTTCAGTTGCTCGGCCATCTCGAGCCGCCCGCGGGCGTCGGCGATCCACGCATCCACCGCGTCCAGCCGCTTCTCGATAGCTTTCACGTCCAGGAGCGGCTGGTTGATCCACCGCCTGAGCATTCGACTGCCCATTGGGGTCTTCGTCGAATCCAGAACCCAAAGCAGGGAACCTTTCACGCCGTCGCCCATGATGGTTTCCGTGAGTTCCAGGTTCCGCCTGGTCGCCTCGTCCAAGTGCATGTAGGAATCGATGCTGTAGGTCCGCAGGTCTTCCATCTGCTCCAGCGCGGCCGGCTGGGTTTCCTGCAGATATTGGAGCAGCGCTCCGGTGGTTCGCACGGCCATAGGCTTCCCATCGAGCCCGAATCCGGCCAGGTTTGCCACCCCGAAGCGTTCTTTCAGGAATTCCCTGGCGGTTTCCAGGTCGAACCGCCACGCCGGGTAGGGAGAGAGCCTGGCGGTATCGCTCTTGAGCCATTGTGGGGGCGGAGAGTCATCGTCGGACGGAAACAAGATTTCCGATGGTTGCAGGCGCGTGATCTCCGCTCTCAGCCTCGTGGCGTTTTCGTCATCCGGGAATTGCGTCGCAGCCAGATCGCCGGTGGTTATGTCCGTGTAGGTCAGGGCAGAGCTGCGCCCGTCGTGCCACACGGCGACGAGGTAATTGTTCTTGCCGGGCGGGACGAGGGTCGGCTCCACCAGTGTTCCAGGCGTCACCACCCGGACCACCGATCTCGGCACCAGGCCTTTCACCGGCTGATTGCCATGCTGCTCCGCGATGGCAACTTTGTATCCTGCGTCTATCAGCTTGGCGATGTAGGTTTCAGCGCTGTGGTACGGCACCCCTGCCAGCGGCACCCGGACGCCTTTCCCCACTGGTCTAGAGGTCAGGACGATGTCACACACTTCGGAGACGATCTTGGCGTCTTCGTCAAACGTTTCGTAGAAGTCGCCGAGCCGGAAGAAGAGAATCGCATCCGGGAATTTCTTCTTTATCGCAAGGTATTGTGCCCTTACCGGAGTCGTCATGGACTGTCGTCCTCCATCAAGGCCTGGATTTTCTCCCATTCGTCCGGGGTGTTGGCGTTCAGAAACGAAAGGTGGCGTGGATCGAACCGGTCTATCTCCGGTTCTGTCACCCTACGCACGCGGACTTCGGGATAAAAGCTGATGATGCGCCTATCGCCCCGCTCGATGTGCTCCTTCATCGGCTCCAGACACGTCTTGCTGTAGAACGCGTGGAGCGGCTCTTCCCGGTCCTCGATCACCGGCACCACCACATCGTGCCCGTCACGCAACCCGGCCATGAACCTCAGCAGTTCGAGGTTCAGGAGCGGCATATCGCATGCCACTGCCAGCGCCCATCGGTGGCTCGCGGCTTCGAGACCCGAGCACAGGCCCACGATCGAGCCGCCGTGCGGGATGCAATCGGTGACGGTGCGCAGGCCGAGAAAGGCGTAGTCGTCCGGCGTGTTGGTCACCAGCACCACATCGTCGCTGACGGCGGAGAGCTTTTGCGCTATGAATTGCACCAGCGGCACGCCGTGCCACGGCAGGAGGGCTTTGTTCCTACCCATGCGTCGGCTCTCTCCGCCTGCCAGCAGGATCACACTGAACGGTTGTTGGGTTGGCATGGAAGCCTCTCGCGGAACCCGAGAAAACAATACCGGACGTCAGAGACAGTCCGGTACGTTTCTTTCAGAGATGGTTTGGAGCGATTAGAGCATGTGGGTCTTGATGTACTCCACCGCGTCTCCGACGGTCAGGATCTTCTCGGCCTCTTCGTCCGAGATTTCCCCTTCGAATTCCTCCTCGAACGCCATGATGAGTTCCACCAGGTCGAGGGAGTCCGCTTCAAGATCCTCTTTGAACGTGGCTTCGGGGGTGACTTTCTCGGGGTCGACGCCGAGCTGCTCAACGATGATCTCTTTCACTTTTTCGAAAACTTCGTCTGCCATTCTGTTTTTACCTCCTGCAAGGTTTTGGAAAATGCTACCACAAGTTTGCGCGTATTCTATCAGAGCGGCTCGCAGGTTGTCAATTTTGGGTTTCTGACCTTTGGGCATGATTCGGGCATTTCGTGGCTTGTGACCCTTTCTCACGATCTCCAGCCAGGCTCCTTTGTCACCTGCGAGTCCTTGAGATGAAGCGGCACCTGGGGCGTATATGGCCTGTGCGCGGTACGACGCCGGATCGCGGAGAGACTGGACGCAAAGTTTGCTGAAGACTTTGCCTCTTTGTACCCTTGGCGTCTTCACGTCATTGAAATAGGCATGCGGGTGAAAAACGTTCTTCATCGTTCCTCGAGATTCGGCTTCGAATGTAGACTTGTGTAGACGAGGTACAGGCCATCTCGCGTTCTGGTTTCTGCCATGGTGGCTTTTTCAGTGGCTTTGCTCTAAGCCTTTCTCCGTGGTAGAATCCGCGCATGGACGAAAACACACAAAGGAGATTTTCCCGTAGGAAGTTTCTCGCACTCTCCTTGACTGGCGCTGTTGCCATGATTCTGGAAGCCTGCGGCCTTAAGCCATCGCATCAGGTCACTCCAACGCCGACGAAGACACCGCGGGCGGTGCCCACGACGCCATCTCCACAGGCTACGGTCGTAACGTCTACCGCTTCCAACACGCCCCGGCCCACCGACACGCCAACGCCTTCACCTCAGCCTGCGCCAACGAGCGCTACCCCGACCCGTGCGCCTGTTCCCACGCCATTTCCACCCGGCCCACACACCAAGCTTGGGTTGTTCGTGGGGTACAACCACCCGGCGCTATGGGGATTCGTGGAGACAAGGAATCTGGCTGTGGTCAAGACGGTGGAGTACGATCGGAACTTCGTGGCCGAGATCAAAAGTCGTTCTCCGGACACCATCGTGGTGTCCAGGTACACCAAGCTGGGACAGATAGATTGGGAGAAAGCCGACCCCAAGGCACTCGCCAGGGCTTTCGTCGAGAAGCTCTTGCCGATTGCTGCAGATCCGAAGCGTCGGAAGAACATCGACGCCTGGGAATCCTACAACGAGCCGGTGGTGAACAGCCCGAATGCTATGTCCAGGCTTGCTGAATTCGAGGCAGAGCGGACCAGGCTGCTGGCGAAGGAAGGGATACGCTCGTGCATAGGCAATTTCGGCACCGGATCGCCCGATCTGAAGCTCTGGCCTCAGTTCTTCCCGGCGCTGCACGCCATTGTCGAAAACCGCGGGTATCTCGGTCTGCACGAGTACTCGGCCCCTTACATGTGGTTTGGCACCGGAAAGCACCAGTTGAATCCGTCCGCAGATGAAGGAGACGAGGGCTGGCTTACCCTCAGGTACCGGAAGGTGTACCGCCAGCATCTGATACCTGCAGGGCTGAAAGTGCCTCTCCTCATAACGGAAACAGGCATCGATGGTGCGGTTCGGAACAGACCAGGACCTCCCGGCAAGGGTTGGCGTGACTTCGCCGACTTTTGGAAGAAGGAAGGCTACGTGCGGTTCTCGGCCGGTGGATTCTACGTGGAGCAGCTTGCCTGGTACGACGCCGAACTGATGCAGGACGACTACGTGAAAGGTGCTGCCGTTTACGCCCTTGCCGCTCCGCCTGGGTGGGAATCGTTCGAGATAATCGGCGAGTGCGCCAACATCTTGCGGCAATACGTCTCGGTACACCCGAGGAGGAAATAGTAAAACTAACCAAAGACGGCGTATTATCAAGTTGCGATAAACTCGCTTAACACTCTCCAATCCAGCATGCCGGAAAAAAGCCCTGCAGCAAATCCGGGCGCTTGCGCAATCGGGCAAAACCTGCGTCTATCGCTTTTCGGATTTGTTTTGCATCCCTATATTTGCCATTCCGTACCCGTTGCTTGACATTGCCGTGACAGT
>JALWAP010000290.1 GCA_027016315.1 Anaerolineae bacterium
CACCCCTACCCCTCGAAACGTCGAGCATAGCTCGACCCTGCCCGCCGCTGGAAAAGCCAGCGCCGGGCAGGCGCACGCGCCATTGCGTGCGTGTGTGTATGCGAATGTGATTTTGGATTTTGTTGTTGATGGGGATACGTTTAACGTCGAGATCCAGCAGCAGGGGCAGAGGAGAAAAGAGAAAGTCAGACTGATCGGAGTAGACACACCAGAAACCACAAAGGGACGACACGACTGCTACGGACAGGAAGCCACGCTATTCACGAGCCAATTTCTGAACCATGCCAAAATCTGCCTGGAAACCGACCTACAACTCCGAGACGAATACGGAAGACTACTGGCCTACGTGTGGGATCGGAACACAGGCAAAATGCTAAACCTCGAACTCGTCAAAGGCGGCTACGCAAGAGCAAAAGACTTCCCGCCAAACCTCAAGTACAGCAGCCAATTCCACCAGGCACAACTCAAAGCGAAACAGGAGGGAATCGGACTATGGGGGACATGCACAAACGAACCTTGATCCTGCTTGCCATCATCGCTATCGCCTTCGGCATCGTGGCAACAAGACAGAAAAAACACAACACAACACCGCCACTCCCAAAGGCCTACTACCTGCACATCCTTAACTACGGCAACGGCAAAACAGAAATCGTCTTCGAATGGATGAAATGGGGAGACTGCCCACCAAACGGCTTCGCCATCAGCCGAAACAAACGCGGAGACTGGCAAATCACCCAGTGGCCACAACAAGACCAGTGCAGCGAAAAGATCGACACCGTGATCAACGCCATCCTCACAGACCTCGAGAAACACATCCCTGCCAGTCCAGAAGACGGCAAAAGCAAAGCAATCAAAATCATCGAAGTCGCCGCAGACCCTTGACACGTGGCGCATCATGCGCTATACTCGAAAGCGTCTTGTTGGCGGTCGTCTAACCAGGAAAAGGGGGACAAATGGAACGCATCTGCATCTCACTACCGAAGGAGCTTTACCAGGCCGTCTTAGCCGACGCCGAACGCCTCGGCATATCCATTTCCGCCGCGGCCCGCCTCGCCATCAAGACCCACTACGAGCAAACGCAGGTCGAAGCGGAGAAAGGAGGTGAAAAGGGACGAGACCATGACAACTAAATACGGACGGTGGGAAAACAAAGCGCCCTCTCGGCGGGCACCGAGCGGGCGCAGGCGGTAAAACCACAACCAGGCTGGGGGACAGGGACTCGAACCCCGACTTACTGATCCAGAGTCAGCTGTCCTGCCAATTAGACGATCCCCCAGCGCACTTCTTATTTTACCTAACCATCTCCGAAATGCAAATTTCAGCCCTGGCCTCTGGACATGTCGTGGGCAGGTAAGTTTTCGGCGGGCCAGGCTATCTCCAAGGCGAAAATTCTTGAGAGGCCTTGAGCAATCCAAAGCCGTTTGAAAAGAGGACGTTCGAGATTCTTTTACAATTCGCATGGTGGAAAAGTACTTACCCTGATTCTCACCCGTGGTATATCGGCAGTGTGAAGAAGAAGGTCGACCCTTTGCCGGGTTCGCTGTGAACCCACACCCTGCCGCCCTGTGCCTCCACCAGAGACTTCACCAGGTACAGCCCGAGCCCCGTCCCTTTCGTCGTTCGCCTCTCGCTGCTATCTATCCTGTAGAACCGCTTGAAGAGCTTTCCTTGCTCCTCCGGCGGTATACCCACGCCCTGATCCGCTACGTAAACCGTCAGCGCGCGCCCGTTGCTCCAGGCGCCTATCCTGACAATTCCTCCATCGGGCGAATACTTGATGGCGTTGCTCACCAGATTGTCCAATATCTGCCGAACCCGCTTTGGATCGGCATAAGCCAAAGGGAGCTCCTCCGGCAGGTCTTTCACGAAAGTGTGCCTTAGCGTTTGAACGCTGAACCTTTCGATCACTTCGTCTATCAGCGGCTTCAGGTCTACCGGTTCAGGCCGAATCTTCAAAGCACCAGCCTGAATCTTCGATACCTCCAGTAGGTTGTCTATGAGCTCCGCAAGCCTGTCGCTTTCCTCCTCGATGACCGCAAGGCCTGCCTCTATCGTCTTCCTATCCCAATTGGCATCTTCCCGACGGAGCGTCCCGGCGTAGCCCTTTATGACTGCAACGGGGGTCTTCAACTCGTGGGAAATGATGGAAATGAACGTTGCTTCCATTTCCTCAGCCTCACGGAACCGGGTGATGTCCTGTGCCGTAAGGATTATGTTGATTACTCGCCCCCCATCGTCATAGATTGGGGTGCACGTCACGCCGAGAATCTTATCTTTCCTGCCAGGACGTTTCAGCACTCCTTCCGAATAGATGCTTCCTCGAACCGATCCTGCCCGCGCACAGCTACACACATCTACCCCCTTCACCTGCTCGAGCCTGACGACCTCTTCGCACCTCTTCCCGATCGCCTCTCGGGGAGAAATTCCGAGGAAATCGGCAAACGCCTTGTTCACGGTTTGCACCACGCCCTTGCTGTCGAGGATGACGATCCCACCCGGGTTGTTCTCGACCACCGCTTCCAGAAGCGCTTTCTCCCTCCGAAGCTGAGTGACAAGCTGCGCATTTCGGACAGCTATGGCAGCCTGATCAGCGAACCCCGCCAGGATGCGCCGATCGGCCTCGGTAAACGTCGTGCTGCCGCCTTTGAGCACATAGATCACGCCGAGGATTTCCTCTTCGAACACCAGCGGCAGGGACACGATCTGTTCGAACGGGAGGCCAAGCCGGGACACCTCCGCCAGTCGCTCTTCCAATCCTGAAATTGCCCAGCCAGAGCCAGGTATCCTCACCGGCTCGGCAGAAACTACCGGCTCGAGCAAAGGCAATAGCTCCCGGGGGATTCCGTAAGCAGCCCTTACCTCCGGGCCTCTCTGTCCGTAGAGCACCACGATGCCGACCTCACCCCGGACCATCTCCACGGCGCTCTTGAGGATCAACTTCAACACCGAGCCCAGATCGAGCCTGGAAGTGATCGCCCGGGCGATTTCCATCAAATATTCCATCTGTCGAATCGAATACTCGTACCGCAAGTCGAACATGCAGTGCCTCAGATTATCAACATGGCATCGCCGAAGGAAAAGAACCGGTATCGACGCTTCACAGCTTCAGCGTAAGCTTTATCCAACAGTTCCTTTCCCGTGAAAGCAGCGACAAGCATGAGCAGAGTCGATCTCGGAAGGTGGAAATTGGTGATCATTACATCGACAACCTTGTATTCATAACCAGGGTAGATGAACAAATCGGTCTCTCCGCTCCACGCAGCGACGTACTCGCCCGGCTTCGCGAACCGAGCGCCGGTTTCCAGGGTTCGAACCGAGGTCGTACCTACAGCCACGATCCTCCCGCCGGACTTCTTGGTCTCGTTGATCCTACGGGCAACATCCTCCGGCAAAGTCCC
The DNA here is from genome assembly GCA_027016315.1 of Anaerolineae bacterium. GTDB lineage: Bacteria > Chloroflexota > Anaerolineae > S016-19 > S016-19 > S016-19. The sequence goes on from JALWAP010000290.1 coordinate 3,399, forward strand.
CCACTCCGAGTGCATTCTGTGTTCTTCGATGGTCTCTTCCTTCACCGGTTGGAACGTGCCAAGCCCAACATGAAGGGTCACGAAGGCCAGTTCCACGCCTTTTTCCCGCAACCGGCGCATCAGGTCCTCCGTGAAATGCAACCCTGCCGTCGGCGCTGCCACCGATCCATCCTGGCGGGCGTAAACGGTCTGGTACCGCTCCGGGTCTTCCAAATCGGCGTGGATGTAGGGTGGCAACGGCACGTGCCCGAGCTCCGGCAGAATCGGTTCCAGCTCCCTATCAAAGCGCATAATCCTGGAGCCGCCCTCCGTGATCTCTTCCACCACCGCCTTCACCCTACCCTCGCCAAGAACCACCTCCACGCCCGGTCGCATGCGGTGCCCCCGCACCAGGCATTCCCACCTTTGGGGCGAAAGCTTGCGCAGCAGGAAGACCTCGACCTTGCCGCCGGTGCTCTTCCGACCAAAGATCCTGGCCGGGATCACCCGACTGTCGTTTGCCACGAGCAAATCACTAGGGCGCAGGTACTCGACCACGTCCCTGAAAATCCGGTGCTCGATCTCGCCGGTGTCACGGTGCACCACCATCAACCTCGCACTGTCCCGTGGTTCGGCAGGATGCTGGGCGATCAGCTCCTCCGGAAGCGGATAATCGAAATCCGCGGTTCTGGTCATGCCCGCTTTCTCCGCCTGCGGCTCGGCCTGTAGCTTGGAGCTGTGATTCCCCAGATTTCGCCGTGGGTCGGATCGGTCAAACGCGTTCGGATCCACGGATCCAGTTCGTCGGGTGTGTGCACCGTTGTTATCACCGTCGGGAGCAAAGCGTTGTAGCGGTAATTGAGCAACTGGAAAAGCTTTTCCTTTGCCCATGGTGTGGTATTCTGCGTGCCCAGGTCGTCGAGCACCAGGAAATCCACGCGCTTGATCCGATCGAACCTCTTGTCGTACGTCACGGAGCTATTCGGGGAAAAAGCAGCCCTTAGGTAATCGAGCAAGTCGGCGACCACCACGAAAGTCACCCTCTCCCCTTTCTGAACCCGGTAGTTGGCGATAGCAGCCGCGAGATGGGTTTTCCCACACCCGTAGGTACCGTAGAAAGTGAGCCAGCCATGGGGATTCTCCGCATATTTCTTCGCCAGGGCAAGCGCATGCGCCAGGTTGTCCCGATCTTCCCTCTTCAGGTCTTTGCGCACGTCCCATGTCTCGAAAGTCATGTCCTTGAGCAAAGGCAGAATGTCGATGCCGATGCCGGAGCTCTCCCTGCTCCTGTAGTCCGGCGCGATGATCTCCGCCACTGTGCTCACGTCGGAGTCCATGATCCTGGATCGGATGCGAGCCGGAATGCTTTCGAGCCATTGATTGCTCGTTATCACCGTGGGCAGGTTCCCGTTGTAGCGATAGTTGAGTATCTGGAACAGCTTTTCCTCAGCCCATGGGGTGGCGTTGTGCGTGCCGAGGTCGTCGAGTATCAGCAGCGGCGCGTTTCTCACGTCCTCGAACCTCTGATCGTAAGTGGTTGGGCTGCCTGGAGCGTAAGCAGCCCGCAGGTAGTCGAGCAAGTCTGGCACCACCACGAACAAAGCCATGTGGCCCTTGCGGATTCTGTGGTTCGCTATGGCAGCGGCCAGATGGGTCTTTCCACACCCGTAATCCCCCAAAAGCACGAGCCACCCTTGCGGGTTCTCGGCAAACGCCTTCGCCTGTTCGTAGACCTCTTTCAGGTTCTGGCGTTGAGCCGGGTTGAGGTGCGGCGCATTGAGGTGAAAATTGTCGAAAGTCTTCCTGGAAAGCGCACCCAGATTGCTTATGCGCAGCAACTCCTGATACCGCTGCTTCCGCCTTTTTTCGAGCTGGCACACGCACGGAACCGCTTTGCCGAAATCGGGATGCCCGACCGGCAAATCCGGTATCACCCAACCAGTTCCGCCGCAAATCGGGCACACTTCTTCCTTTTCTTCGTCGTCGCTCATATCTGATATCTCTTCCTGAATTCTTCGGAGTCAGTATCGACTGACGGCTTGGACTTCCCTTCGAGCCGCCACCGTTCCAGAATGGCGCGGATGTAACTCCAGCGCCGAACGTTGTTCTCAGCCGCTATCCGAAATGCTTCCTCAATCCATTCCGCCGGGTACTCCTCCGCCGCTTCTTTCAACTCCTCCACCAACAGAGGCTGCAACAAACCGATGTTCTCCTCGTACAGCTCGAAGATGTTCCGGTGTCCCTCTCCATCCCGATGCTCCCATCGGAGGATCGCCTCAGGGCCTTCTTCCTCTACGATCTCCTTCGCCCGTCGTCCTTTCGGCGTATTGAGAAAATACCAGGTGTCCGCTTTTCCGTCGATTTCCACCGGAACGGCCAACAAAATTCCGTGCTCGACGGCTTTCTCCAGGGCGGCGGATAGCTTGCGCTCGCCATCCCTGGAACTCTTACCGAGCCCGGCCAG
>JALWAP010000291.1 GCA_027016315.1 Anaerolineae bacterium
GTGTGCCGGTTCGGATCGACGAATGGGGCGTGGACGTGGCGTACAGCGGCACGCAGAAAGCACTTTCCTGCCCGCCGGGGCTCTCGCCGATAACCGTCAGTGAACGCGCCATGGAAGTCCTCAAGAACCGCAAGACGAAAGTGGCAAACTGGTACCTGGACCTCTCCCTTGTCGAGAAGTACTGGGGAGACGAACGAACCTACCACCACACAGCTCCCATCACCATGAACTACGCCCTCCGGGAAGCACTGAGGATCGTGGCGGAAGAAGGGCTCGAAGCAAGGTTCGCCAGACATCGGGCCAACGCAGAGACGCTTTGGGCCGGCCTCGAGGAACTGGGCATACCGCCAATGGTGCCAGCGGAACACCGCCTGCCGACCCTGACCACGCCGAAGCTCCCCGACGGATTCGACGAAGTAGGCCTGCGAAAACGGCTGCTCAACGAATACAACATCGAAATCGCCGGGGGATTCGGGCCGTTGAAAGGAAAAGTCTGGCGAATCGGCTTGATGGGGTTCAGCAGCAGGCGGGAAAACGTGCTCTTGCTCCTTTCGGCTCTCAGGGAATTGATGAAGTGAGCAGCGGGGTGAAAGATCAAGAGATCGCCAGATAGCGCAAAGGGAGCATCCGATGGAAGAAGAAATGGTGAACTTCGTCCACAAGCTGCTACCTCTGCCCAGAATAGAGGAGAGCAGGGACGTTTTGTGCGTCCTACCACACCCGGACGACGGCGAACTCGGCGCAGGTGGCACCGTTGCCAGGCTGAAGAGCCTGGGAGCAAAAGTGACCTACGCGCTGGTCACGGGTGGCGGCGCAGGCATCCGAGGAAAGAGCCGCGAGGAAGCTCGGGAGATCAGAAAACGGGAACAGGAAAAAGCGGCGGAGATCCTGGGGATCGACGAGATCCGATGGCTCGGCTACCCGGACGGTGGCGAATACGATGTAAAGGACGTGAGACGGGACGTCGACAGTTTGCTCGAAGAGATCGAACCCGATCTGGTTGTAACCGTAGACCCATTCCTGCTATACGAAATGCACCCGGACCACCGCATCTGCGGCACGGCGGTTGGGCAAGCGCTTCTCCTGGACGTGGAATCGCCCCCGCCGGTGGCTTTCTTCTTCACCGCACATCCCAACCAGTTCGTCTGCGTGAGCGAACACTGGGAAACGAAAATGAAAGCCATCTTCACCCACGAAAGCCAGTTCGATAGAAGCACAGCAAAGCTGATTGAGGAGTACTTCGAGGCCAAAGGGAGGCTGTACGGGCGAAAATCCGGATGCGAGTACGCAGAAGGATTCAAAGTCCTGCTCCCGGTAACGCTACACGCCTTCGAAGAAGCGATGTGGGTCTGAACGACGGCGACGGTAACCGGGTCAAAGCATATCTACGGGGTCGACGTCCACCTGCCATCCGGGCGGGAAATCCACTCCCGAGAGGAGTTTCACCGGGTCTGGCGAGAGGATTATCAACTGCCAGCGGTGCTTGCCCCTGAGCTTCTGGAAGAACGCGGGCGAAGGCCCGATGATCCTCGTGCCGATCAGCTTCTTCTCAACGGCTTTCCGCGTCAGGAGTTTCTTCATCCGGCTGGTTTCAGCCCTGCACGCGCTTTCGCTACCGACGTAGAGGAGCCTGGCGATCCGATTGAACGGCGGATACCCCATTTGTCT
>JALWAP010000292.1 GCA_027016315.1 Anaerolineae bacterium
CCGATCTCCACGCCGCGGATTCCACCGGCACGGTACAGTTCTACCACGAAAGATTGCGCCGGGAACTCCCTCTGCGGGATGTGCGGGAGCAGGGTTTTCGCATCGATGAAAACCGCATGCCCGCCCGGAGGTTCCACCATGGGTATCCCGGCGTCCTTTAGCCGCCGGAACAGGTATTCCGTTTGGCCGATGCGGTATTCCAGGTAGCGCTCGTCCAGCCCTTCCTCCAGCCCCACCGCAAGCGCCTCCATGTCCCGTCCGGCCAGGCCGCCGTAGGTGATGAACCCCTCTCTCAAGATCAACTCTGTGGACACTTTCTGGAACAGTGCCTCGTCCCGGAGGCCGATCAGCCCGCCGATATTGACGATGGCGTCTTTTTTGGCGCTCATCAAGAACGCATCTGCCTGGTCGAAAGTGGCCCTGGCGATCTCCGCCACGCTCATCCCGGCGGCTGATGGATCGCGCAGCTTGATGAAATAGCTGTTCTCGGCGTAGCGTGCAGCATCCAGTACCAGGGGAATCCCGTAGCGACTCAAGAGCTCTTTCGTCTGCCTGATGTTCTCCAGGGAGACGGGCTGTCCGCCGCCGGAATTGTTCGTGACGGTCAGGATGACCATCGGTATCCTTTCGGGGCCTTTTTCCTCGATTAGCTGTTCCAGTTTGCCAAGGTCGATGTTCCCTTTGAACGGATGGAGGCTGTGCGGATCGAGTCCTTCGTCTATGACGAGGTCCACTGCCTCCGCCCCTCGAACCTCCACGTTGGCACGCGTGGTATCGAAATGCTGGTTCGCCGGGACGATCTGCCCTTTCGTCAGACCCATCGCAGCGAAGAACACGTTTTCGGCCGCCCGGCCTTGATGGGTGGGAACGAAAAAAGGCATGCCGGTGATGCGTTGGACTGCGTCCTTCAAACGGTAGTAGCTTCTGGCTCCGGCGTACGATTCGTCCCCGCGCATGAGCGCTGCCCACTGGTCCTGGCTCATGGCACCGGTGCCGGAATCGGTCAGCAGGTCTATCGTGATTTTCTCGGCGGGGATCAGGAAAACGTTGTAGCCAGCTTCTGCGAGGTATCTTTCTCGTTCTTCGGGGGTGGTGATGCCGATCGGCTCCACCATCTTGATGCGAAAAGGCTCGAATTTAGTATCGGCCATTGCAACCTCCTTGTTGCCGTGCAGTTGGATGTTCGGATCGCGAGAACGCCCCTGTGTCTTGGGCGAGTCGTGGAGTCAATCCGAGCGAGCCAGACGGCTCGCATCTACAGACTCACCCGGTCGCCGGGGCGAAGTCGAGTGCCGAACCGCCTCGTCATATAGAGCAAAGCTGGCCTGCCATCCTCAACCTTTCTCGTACGGCTGGCCGTCGGCTGCTGGCGGTATGGCCTTCCCGACGACGCCGGTTAGCACGATTATGGTCAGAATGTACGGGCTCATGGAGAGGAACTGATACGGGATGTTCGGGAAGTAAGAGCTCAGGTTGATCTGGATTGCCTCCGGCAGGCCGAACACCAGCGCCGCCAACAGGCTGCCGAAAGGCGTCCACTTTCCGAAAATCATCGCTGCGAGCCCGATGAAGCCTTTGCCGTTTGTCATGAGCATGTCGAAATGCCCGACCTGCTCCAGGGAGAACCAGAGTCCGCCCAGCCCAGCGACCATCCCGCCGAGGATGACGTTGATGTACCTGACTTTGTACACGTCGATTCCCAAAGTGTCGGCTGCTTTTGGATGTTCGCCCACAGCCCTGGTGCGCAAGCCCCACGGGGTGTAGAAAATCAGGTAATGAATCAGCACGGTCAGGACCAGCATGGTGTAGACGATGGGACGGTTTTGGAAGAAAACGCCGATGACCGGTATCTTGTCCAGGATCGGGATGTTGATCGGTTGGAGCGTGCTCGGGTTCGGTCTGGTGAGCGTCGGCGTAGCCAGGAACCGACGGTACACGAACCCCGTCAATCCGATGGCAAAGATGTTGAGCGCCGTGCCGCTGATGATCTGATCGGTCTTGAGGGTAACCGAGAAAAACGCATGTACCAACCCCATCAGCCCGCCGACGAGAACTCCAGCCACCACTCCCAGCCAGATGTGGCCGGTGTAGAGCATGACCAGGTCGCCCATCATGGCTGCGGTGAGCATCATCCCTTCGATGGCGATGTTGATGACAGCAGCACGTTCACACAGCACGCCGCTGTACGCTGCCAGGGCTATGGGTGTGGCAATGCGCAGGGATGCGCCGAGAATGCCAGGCAAAAGCTTCATGAAAGTAGCAAAGTCCACTCGCCCCTCCCCACAATCGATTGCATTAGATGAGAACAGAACCTTACCCGCACTTTATATCATACGGCTGCGATAACGTCAAAGCAACGGGATGAGGTTCAGACACGGATTCGCACACAGCAGAATTCGCTCCCATGGACAGTTGGGTAGGCGAAGGCACTGCCTTCGTCTACCCAACGCGTGCCGGCTTACTTGGAGGGAGCCATCCGATTCGTGTATCGCCAAGTCGCGTGGTAAAATACAAACGTGGATCGGTACTACGAGGATTTTTCGGTGATCCACAGCCCGGAGCGGGCGAAATCGGTTAGTCGAGGAGGCTCCATTGCCTGTAAGTCTTTCAGAGATAATTCCGCAGAAGGCCGCACGCGAGGCCAAATGCGATCTGCTGCCGCTGGCGGCCAGCAAGTTCTTCGCCGTGAAGCACGGTCGATTTGCTGGAGTGCTGGCGGTGGACGGAGCGGAAGCGGCACTTTTCCTGCCGGGCGGCGTTAATGCGCAGTTGCTCGATTACGTGACGACGGAAGCATCGACCCACGGCGCAGCGCGGCTTTCGGTCAGGACGCCGCTGGGAGCGGCTCTTTCTGAACCGTTTCGGCCAGGGCGGGAGCTTCTGACCTGGCGCAGAACCCCAGAAGATGGCCCTTTGCCCGATCCGGAGGAGAAGCTGGAGCCAGCTCCTTTTTCCTTCGTCGGGGAGAACTTCCAGCGGTGGCATCCGAGCACGCCCGCGTGGGAGAAGCGGTGGGAATCGCTGGCGCGAGCGCCGCAGGCGTTCGGTGAAGACCTTCATGTCGATGTCATCCGACAGAGAGGCGCCATCACCGCTTACATCGTCTACGCGCTCCGTGGCAACGACATTCTGATCCTCGATGCTGCCGTCGATCCGGATGTGGGGGTGGTGAAAGCAGGCCGCCCGGTCTTCCAGGCGCTGTACCTGACGTACCAGGAGAGCAATGTGACCGCTCCGTCAGTGCCGGTCGACGATCCGTTGAACCGCGTTTTCGTAGCCATGAGGTATCACGTGGTCAGGAGGGCAATGGAGTGGTTCCTGTATTTGGAAGGAGGGGATGTTGAAGAAAGTGCTTAGCTTCCTCGGTGGTGTAACAGCGGCTTTGGCGGCCTCCGCGGTTGGGTTGGAAGCGGTGGCGAGGCTTGGCGCAGAGGATTTCGTCCCGCCGGAATCGGTTCCGCCGCGCGCCATCCCGCCGGACGATCCGTCCCTCGTCGGGAAAGAGGTGTGGGTCGCGCTGGGCGATTCGGTGGTCTACGGAAGCAAGGTGCCGGAAGGTTCGTCGTGGGTCAGTGTGCTTCAGGAAAGCATCCAGACGCGCTGGCAGGACGCCCAGCGGGTCCTCGTCAACGCCGGAATCCCGGGCGAGACATCCGTCATGGCCGTCTGGCGGGTCGCCAGGGACGTCACATCCTACATGCCGAAGGTGGCGCTGGTGGCCTACGGGCTGAACGATGCCATGCTCGCCAGGTCGGTGCAGGACAGGGCGTGGGAGCGGCAGTTCTGGCTCTACCATGGGAAATTCCCCCGATCGTGGCGCACTTTCTGGCAGATCAAAGACCAGCTTTCCCCGGAAGCCTACACCTCGCAAAGCGCCGCGCCGCGGGTCTCTCCGGAAGCGTTCGAGGCGGCGCTGAGGGCCATCGTGGGCAGGCTCCAGCTCGAGGGCATCAGGGTGTACTTGCTGACGACCCCGCCACCCGACGAGCGGTTCCAGCGTGCATGGCCGGAAAACAAGCGTTCATACCAGCGTTCGTTGATCGTTTTCTACAACCAGATTATCAGAAACGTTGCCGAATCGAAGAAGGCCGGATTGATCGACATCTTCACTCGCTTTCCCAGGCAGGGTCTGGACACCTTGATTTGGGAAGACGGCCTGCATCCGAACGCATCCGGCCATTCCCTGATCAGCGAGATCGTCCTGGAGAGGCTGATCGAGGACAAGGTGCTCCCTGAGCCGCCGCAGATGGTGCTGAAAGAAGGAGGCTGACGTGAGGATCGTAATCACCGGGCACAAAGGTCAACTCGGCAGTTCCCTCTGGAAGCTTCTGGAGGAGGGAAACCACCTGCTTGGCATCGACATACCGGAGCACGACATCACGGACGTCGGCATAATCGACACGATAGCGGATTTCAGGCCTCACATCATCCTGCATCCGGCGGCGTACACCAACGTCGACGGTTGCGAGGAGAACCCGGAACTTGCCTACCGGGTCAACGTGCTTGGCACGTGGCACGTGGCGCTTGCGGCGCAACAGGTGGGCGCGCCGATGCTCTATGTCAGCACCAACGAAGTGTTCCCCGGCGATCGCGAACAGCCTTATTTCGAATGGGACGAGCCCGGCCCAATCAACGCGTACGCCCGGAGCAAACTGGGGGGTGAGCGGGTCGTGCAGACACTCCTCGACCGGTTCTACATCGTCAGGACGGCGTGGGTGTTCGCCCCGGGGGGCAACAATTTCGTCTCCAAGATCGTCAAAGCTGCCGAGAAATACGTCGCTCTGCGGGTGGTGGACGACGAATTCGGCAGCCCGACCTACGCGCCTGACCTTGCGGAAGCGATCGTGCGGCTCGTGAGGACGGACATGTACGGCATCTACCATTTCACCAATTCCGGCGTCTGCTCCCGCTACGAATATGCCCTGGAGATACTCAAGCTAGCCGGGATGGAAAACGTGCCGGTCACGCCAATTCCCAGCAGTGAGTGGAAGCGCCTTTCCACGCCTCCGAAGCATTCGATCCTCGCCAACGTGGCAGGTGCGTCCCTGGGGATAACCCTGCGTCCGTGGCAGGAGGCGCTGGCCGATTATTTCGAGAAAACGAAAGAGGGAGCCTGAACGATGGAACACGAAATCCCCACCAAGATCATCGTCAGCGATTTGCACCTGGGAGCGGGAGGCAAAGGGAATCTGCTCGAGGACTTCACCAGCGACCAGGATTTCCTGATGTGGGTCAACAGGCTCGCCAGGGAAAGCGAGACCATGCGCCGCCCGATGGATTTCATCATCAACGGGGATTTCATGGAGATGCTCCAGGTGCCTGCTCTGGAAGATTTCGACCCGCGCGCCAAGTATCCTCCCGAGAACTACGAAGTTCGCACCGAACTGGATGCCGTGAGGAAGGTCGAACTGGTGATAAAGGGGCATCCGCAGGTGTTCCAGGCGCTGCGGAATTTCGTTTCGAGCGGCAACCCCAGGAGGAGGTTGATCATTCTATGGGGCAACCACGATCCCGAACTGTACTGGCCGAGGGTGCAGCAGAAAATCGTCGAAGCCGTCGGAGCCAGGCCGGAGGAAGACGTGGTGCTGTTCCCGGGTAGGTACTTCCTCGAGGACGGGGTCTACGTGGAACACGGCAACCAGTACACCGAGCCCTACAACCGATTCGAGCACCCCGACGAGCCCGTCGACCGGAAATACCCGCTGCGTCTGGAAATCCCGAGCGGTTCGGAGTTCGTCATGCGGTTCTTCAACGACATCGAGTGGGAGAGGTACTGG
>JALWAP010000293.1 GCA_027016315.1 Anaerolineae bacterium
GATCGACCCCCGTGGGACGCGTGGGGTCCATTTCGCTGGGCGAGATGGGCTCCAGATCGCCCATTTGCTTCAGGAGTTCCAGCGTCTCCAGTGCTTCCTGTTCGTCCACCACGCCGATGGCGAACCCGGTGTGCACCAGCACGTACTGCCCCACCTGCACATCCGGCATCAACTGGATGCTGATCGTGCGGTGGATGCCTCCAAATTCCACTTCCGCTTCGAGCCCTTCGATGGACAAAATTTTTGCCGGAACAGCAAGACACATGATGGCCTCCTCCTTGATTATCCGCCAATTTCCACAGATTCACACTCCTGACTGGTTTCTAATGAAGTCGTCAACTTCCTTTGGAAAGGGAGCCCGGGGCGAATGCGGCAACAACCGCCTGCCCCAGCGAAATGCCACCATCGCCGGGGGGAACCTGCCGATGGGTGTACACCGTGAACCCTCGGCGGCGCAGGCCCTCCACCAATCCTTCCAGCAACAGCCGGTTCTGGAAACAGCCGCCGCTCAGCGCTACCTCCCGCACGCCGTGTTCCCGACCCAGTTCCTCCACCGCCGCCAGCGCCAGCTCCACCATGGTTCTGTGAAATCGGGCAGCTACCGTCTGTGCGGGTGTCCCTCTCATCGCATCCTCGGCCACTGCCCGGAAGACCGCCTCCGCCGGGAGTAGGATTCCAGAGCCCGACCCCATCGGATCCACCGGGTACGGCTCCGCATCCCCAACCTGTGCCGCCAGCGTTTCCAGTTCGATGGCGGCCTGGCCTTCGTAAGTGACGTGGCCGCGCACGCCCAACATCGCCGCGACGGCATCGAACAGGCGGCCGCAACTGGACGTCATGGGCGAGTTCAGTCCTCGCTCCGCCTGCGCCAGCACCAGTTTCCGTTCCGGCTCCGGAATCTCCTTCCAGAACCCGATTTCGTCCGGCAGGCCGCCGTAGGCTTTTTGCAGCAGCGCCAGCGCAATCCGGTACGGGTTCCGGATGGCCGCGTCGCCGCCGGGGAGCGGGAACGTGGAAAGATGCCCCACCCGCCGGTAGCCGTGCAGGTCTGCCAGCAGGAACTCACCGCCCCAGACCGTGCCATCGGGGCCGTAGCCGGTGCCGTCGAACGCCAGCCCGATGACGGGGCCTGCCACGCCGTTCTCCGCCAGGCAGGATGCTATGTGGGCGTGATGGTGCTGGACTCGCACGCGCCGGGCGTCGGCCAGATCCGGCAGGTTCTCCAGCGCCGCCTCCGCCGCCTCGCCGAAATCGGGGTGCAGGTCGTAGGCAACCACCGTCGGGCGGAGCCGGAACAGCTCCATGAACCGCCGGGCGCTCTCCACGAAGAACTCCCATGTGCTCAGGTAGTCCATCTCGCCGATGTGCTGGCTCAGGAACGCGTACCGGCCGTCCAGCAGGCAGAACGTGTTCTTCATCTGGCTCCCGACGGCCAGCACCGTCTCCGGCGCCTGGAGATTCAGCATGATGGGGTACGGCACGTACCCACGGGAGCGCCGGATGGGGAACGCCCCGACCCGGGTCGGCATCCACACGCTGTCGTCTATCCGGTTGTGGATGGGGCGGTTGTGCCACAGGTAGCCGTCCACGATGGCGTCCAGCTTCTCCCGCGCTTCGTCGTTGGTGCGGGCGATGGGCTCGTCCTGCCGGTTGCCGCTGGTCATCACCAGCGGGCGACCCGCGTCCCGCAGCAGGATGTGGTGCAGCGGCGTGTACGGCAGCATCACGCCGATGGTGCGCTGTCCCGGAGCCACGTTCGGAGCGATGCCGCTCCCGGGCTTCGGCGTCAGGAGCAGGATGGGCGCGGCCGGGGATGTGAGCATGGCCTCTTCCTCCGGCGATAGCTCGCAGCACCGCCGGACGGCCTCCACGTCCTGCATCATCACCGCCAGCGGCTTGTGCGGCCTGGTCTTCCGCTCCCGGAGCTTCGCAACGGCGTCGGGGTTCGTGGCGTCGCACGCCAGGTGGAACCCGCCGAGCCCCTTGATTGCAAGGATCGCTCCCTCCCGGAGCAGGACGGCGGCCCGTGCGATGTCGTCCTCCGCTTCCGTCGGCACCTTCGAGCGCCATTCCGGCTTGACCTCCAGCCACACCCCCGGCCCGCATTCGGGGCACGCGTTGGGCTGGGCGTGGAACCGGCGGTTCATGGGATCTTCGTACTCGTCCCGGCACTCGTCGCACATGGGGAAGATCGCCATGGTGGTGTTGGGACGGTCGTACGGGAGCGATTGGATGATGCTGAACCGCGGGCCGCAGTTGGTGCAGTTGATGAACGGGTAGCGGTAGCGCCGGTCGTTCGGGTCGAAAAGCTCCCGAAGGCAATCTTTGCACGTCGCCACGTCCGGGGAGACCAGCGTGAAGCCGCTTTCGTCCTTGCTCTCGACGATGACGAACTCTTGCGGCAGGTCGTGGCCGTCCAGCGGGATTTCCTCCCGGCGGATGCCGATGATCCGTGCCAGGGGCGGCGCTTCGACGGTGAGGGCTGCGGCGAATTCGTCCAGACGGTCGGGTGCGCCCAGGGCGCGGATGTCCACGCCTTTGCTGCTGTTGCGCACCCATCCCGTCAGGCCGTAGCGTTTCGCCAGCCGATAGACGAACGGCCGGAACCCCACGCCCTGCACGATGCCGTCAATGTGAATGTGTTCGTAGCGGACGAGTTTTCTACCCAATTTTCACCACACCATTGTAGGTCGAGCCGTCTGGCTCGACCAGGGCACAAGGCCTGCCCCTACGAACCGAGGTAGGAATCCACCTGCTCCATGAGCCACTGGAGGTACTCGTCGAACCCTTCTCCGGTCCTGGCGGAAACCGGGAAGAACGCCAGGCCGGGGTTCAGCGCTTCCACACCTTTCCGGAAATAATCCATATCGAAATCGAAATACGGCAGCATGTCGATTTTGTTCAAGAGCACGGCGCTGACTCCCCGGTACATCTTCGGGTACTTGTATGGCTTGTCGTCCCCCTCCGGAACGCTCGCGATGAGCACGTCCAGGTGGGATCCGATGCGGAAGCTGGCGGGGCATATCAGGTTCCCCACGTTCTCGATGATGAGCAGATCGAGTTCGTCCAGGTTCAGCTTCGGCAACGCCCCGGAGACCATCACCGCGTCCAGGTGGCACGTGCCGCCCGTGTTGATCTGCACCGCCGGGATGCCGGTGGCGGCCATTCGGTCGGCGTCTATGGTCGTAGCGATGTCCCCGTCTATGCCGCCAATGCGGTAGCGATCCTTGAGGGCGTTGACGGTTCGCAAGATCACCGATGTCTTGCCCGCGCCGGGCGAGGCCATGAAATTCACGGCGTAGGTTTTGGTCGAATCCAACAACTGCCGGTTTGCGTCGGCGATTCTATCGTTTGCGCCGAGGATGTTCTCCACTACGGATACGGTTTTCGTCATAGACTTTCCTCCGTGAGAAATTCTCGATTGTCCGAATCAGTTGGTAGCGCTCAGAACTGGTGTGATAGCGCTGTTTGGGCGAGGACAAGCCGTCGCCCCTGCGAATTGGCCGTGGAAATGTAGGTGGAGCTGTCTATCTCGACCAGGCGAGCCAGACGGCTCGCCCTACAATTCCCTCCAAAGTTCACCACATTGCTTTTGAGTGCCACCACTTCATTCGGTGCTTGCAAGTACCAACACAACTCCTTTTGGAGTTCAACGATGGGCGCGGCACGCTGCGCCTCTACCACCCCATCCATTCGCTTGTCCGCTGATTCGCTGACTCGCTGACTCGCTGATTCGCTCATTCGCTCCCACCTTCGATGTCTATGCTCTCCAGTCTGAACTCGTCCCCTTTGACCAGGGAGACCTTGCTGCTCCCGCAGTTGGGGCAGGTCAGGTTGCCATTTTTCAGTTCGTAAGTGGTGCCGCAGTCCCAGCAGTAGAAGACGGCGGGGATGCGGTTGAAGCGGAGCTCTGCTCCTTCTGCGATGGTGCCTTTAGAAAGCTGATCCCAGTAGAACTGCACGGTGTCGTCCACGATGCTGGACATCTCGCCGATGACCAAGTTCAGGGCGGTCACTTTGGTAGCGTGCGCTTTCTCAGCGTACTCGAGCGTGATGGCAAGGATGCTTTCGACGAAAGGCAGTTCGTGCATGAATCCTCTCCGTAGCGTCCCGGAGTACTTTGGCGGTAGCCGCGTTGGACGTGGAAAATTATACTGTCGCTGTTGATATAATGCAATCTCGGACCAAGGTAGTGCTCGGATAGTGTTCCCTTGTCTCCGGACGTCACAGAAGGGGAAGCCGACTTCGGTCGATTTCCCCTTCTTTTTCAACAACTATGGGTAAGTGCGAGGCTTTTCTCCGCCTCTGCGTCGGATTTCACTTGGCCGATAGCAATCCCGATTTCACACGTGCTTGTGCTCGAACACCGGGAAGTGCCGCACGAACCAGTCGTAGAACAGGATTGCCGCCGAGATTATCCCGATGGTGATGGCCCATTCCATCCAGCTTGGGACATAGGGCGCACCGGCAAATCCGAAGAAGCTGACATCGAACCGGTTCATCACGACCCCGAGCACGGCGATCAAGGCTGTGCGGTAGAGGGCTCTCCGGCTTTTCCTGATGCTCGGCATGAAAAGGAGCACCATGGGGAGCACCACGCCTCCCAGCACTTCGATCCAGTAGAGCACGCTATCCAGCCCGCCGGAGAACAGATACCGCACGCCTCCGCTCCCGATCAGCGTGGCGATCTTCAGCACCAGGTAGATGAGCAGTACCCATGCAGCGTAGAGTCCCAGGTCGCCCATCAGTTTCTGGTCGAGTTCGTGGTCGTAAGCGCTGGCAGCCCAGTTGCTCTCCAGGATGGTCATGGTCAACCCGGCGACCAACGCCGAGGTGAAGAACAACAGCGGCAGGTATCCGGTCTTCCACAAAGCGAACACTCGCTTGGAAGCCAGCACGTACAGCGTCCCCAGGGAGGACTGGTGCATGGTGGAAAGGGTGATCCCCAGGATCACCAGGGGAATCATCAACCCCTCGATGATCCGCTTCAGCGATTTCCAGCCCATACCTTCGAAGAAGACATCGCTGACCTCCAGCGCCAGCACCGTCAGGTATGTCATCACGCACAGAGCCACTTCCAGCATCGGCGAGTGCCAGTTGTGATACACGATGGGGTGCCAGATCCTCCACGGAATGCCGATGTCGAACACGATGGATCCGGCTGCCATTGCGTACCCAAGAAACGCCGTCAGGACGGTTGGGCGCAGGATCGGGTAGAATTTTCTGATGTGGAAGATCTTCACGATGGCTCCCATCGTGAAGCCGCCTGCGGCCAGCGCCACGCCGCAGAGCACATCGAAGCTGATCCAGAGACCCCACGGCCGTCCATCGCTCAGGTTCGTGGCGGCGCCAAGGCCGTGCAGCATCCTGTACCCACCGGCGAATACCCCGATTACGACGAAGATCCAGAGGAAGATGCGCCCCCACGGTATGGAACGTCCTACGGCGACAGATTCGGTCTTTGCTGTCATTTTTCTCCCTCCTCATCGTTCCCGCTGGTGGCGTAGTACGCCGCCGTGGTGAAGAGCGTCATCCCGACCATGATGCTTGGTACGGCGTAGTCCATCTGGATCTTGACCTTTTCGGGATATGGCTTGTCCTCCACTTTCGGCAGCCCTTTTATCTCGTCGAATGGGATCGACGAGAGATAGAGGACATGGGTTCCGCCCGCTTCGTGCTCGCCGTAGACGTGGTTGACGTATTTGTCGGGGTGTTCCTGGATGCGTTTGTGTGCTTCTTTCAGCATCTCGTCCCTGGTTC
>JALWAP010000294.1 GCA_027016315.1 Anaerolineae bacterium
GTGTATTCCCCAGGAGCGGAGGTTTGGCTTCCATGTTTTTGACACCATCATCCGCCGTTGGCTATAATGGGCTTTGGCTTACACAGCCAGAGAACTGTAGAGGAGAGGTCCTGTGACGGAACAATCGACGCAAGTCAAAGTCATTCAACCAAAGAAAATCGTCAAGAAACTTGCCATCGGGATGGAGCTCGAAGGCACGGTAAGGAGGTTGGCGGATTTCGGAGCATTCGTAGACATCGGAGTCGGAAGAGACGGGCTGGTGCACGTCTCTGAAATGAGCCAACGCAGAGTCGCCAAACCAGAAGACATCGTAAGCGTTGGGGACAAAGTCAAAGTCTGGATCAAAGACCTGGACAAAGCAAACAACAGAATCAGCCTCACCATGATTCCCCCCGGCACCAAGCGCATCCGCGATTTACAGGTAGACGAGATCGTCAAAGGAAAAGTCACGAGAATCCTGCCCTACGCTGCATTTGTGGATATCGGCGTCGGAAGGGATGCAATGCTACACGTCAGGGAGATGAGCTGGGGCTTCGTGAAACGACCGGAAGAAGTCGTCAAAGTCGGCGATGAAATCGAAGCAAAAATCGTCAAGCTCGACAAACGCCGGGGCAGGATCGACCTGAGCCTGAAAGCCATGCAACCCGAGCCGGAGAACACTGCTCCGGAGCGCCCCCCCGCTGGGGAGAGAAATTTCAGCAAGCCCAGAAAGAACTCCCAGCGCGGCAAGAAACGGGAATTGATCTCCTACTCCTCCGACGACGAAGACGATGCTCCTTCTGCTCTTGCTTTGGCGCTTCAAAAAGCTCTCGGGGACGAACTCCCGACCACCGGTCGGAGGAAGAAATCCCGCCGGGAAAAACAGCGAATGAAGAGCGAGATCGACGAGATCATCGAGAGGACGCTCTCCTACCAGGAAGACTGATAAACGGGGATACTCTCCTTGCCAATATCGACAGCGGCTTGCTCAAGCCGCTGTCTTTTTGTTTACAGTCGTAAAACTAACGCAAAAGTGCAAAGATACATAAGCCGCAAGGAACCACAAGAACTCCAGCGTCTTAGGTCAGGGTGAAGACGAGCCTAACCCTGGTAGGTCGAGCCGTCTGGCTCGACAGAACAAGACCAACGCGAACGCACAAAGGGGCACAAGCCGCAAGAAATCACGAGAAAAACTTCACGTGTCCGCATTCTTTAGCGCCTTTGCATCTCTGCGGCTCTGCGTTTCAAGCAGACTCAAACAGCGAGCCAGGCAGCTTGCCTCTACAAATTCTTCCTGACGCCACCCAATCAACGGCCCGAAAGGCCGATCAGGCTCAGGAACTCGCTCCGGGTGCGGCTGTTCGTCTTGAAGGTGCCGCGCATGGCGCTGGTGACCATCCGCGCGTCCGCTTTCTTCACCCCGCGCATCATGGCGCACATGTGCACCGCCTCGACCACCACGGCCACGCCTTGCGGGTGCAGCAGGTCGTCCAGGAACTGCGCTATCTGCTCCGTCAGCCGCTCCTGCACCTGCAGACGGCGGGAGAACATCTCCACCACCCGCGGAATCTTGGAAAGGCCCAGCACTTTCCCGTTGGGGATGTATGCCACGTGGGCGTGTCCGTGGAACGGCAGCAGATGATGCTCGCACATGCTGTACATCT
>JALWAP010000295.1 GCA_027016315.1 Anaerolineae bacterium
CTCCGATGACAGGAACGCACTTTGGCCTTCCCTGCCGGTATCCCTGGCGCTGCTGTTTTTCGTAGGCCTGTGGGTGCTCGATGGGATCAACACATCCCTCGCCGACATGCAGGCGTTCCACCTTTATCCCTCGAGCAATTCGGCGCATCTGGTCAGCGCGCTGCTCGGAGGGACGGGAGCGGCGTTCCTGATGGCCCCTTTCTTCAATTCGCTGGTCTGGTCGGAAGCGAAAGAGGGAGTGGTTTTCGACGGGCTGTTCGGAGTGGCGGTGTTCCTGGCGTTGGATGCAATCTTTGCGCTGGCGTCCCTCGGCGGAGGAACTGCGGTGCTGTGGGCGCTGGCGACTTTCAGCTCCCTGGGCCTGTTGGCAACGTTTACCCTGGTGGCAACCATGGCGTTGGTGGTATTATTAAGGAAGAACAGGACTTTCGCACGATGGAGTGACCTTCTCTGGCTTTTGCTGGCATCTCTGGGGATAACGGTTTTGTTCGTGGTGGGGATGTATTTCTTGAAGAGAGTTGGCATGAGATCTCTCCCGCCTCGGTGGTAGGACGGGAGCAAGCGCGGGGTTGAGAGATGAATTTCGATTTGAACAGAATGCCCAAGGTGATGAGCGTTTACCTGAGGCTCTCCCAGTACCCTATCCTCTCCCGGGAGATCCGGAGGAGGATGAGGGAGGAGATATTCGCGCGCGGCGTGATAACCAGGGAGCAGTTCGAAAAGGAGGTCAGGGAGAAAGCAATACTTTCCCAGAAGCACGAAGGCCTTTCCGATCCGGTCTCCGAAGAGCCGCCTCAGCAGTGGCAGGAGCGCCTCCAGATCATCAGGGATCACCTGACGGACTTCTATTTCGCCATGAACCTGCCTTTCTCCAGATTTGAGGAGATCGTCAGGTCTGTGATAAGCGTGCGTCGCCCTAACGAAGACGTGATCCTCACGTTCAACCCGGAGATGGCTCCGTGGGATATTCTGTTCGCCCAGGCCAAGGAGTACGAAAAGCTCCCGCCCGAGAAGAAAGCGAAAGTCAAGCATCACCTCCAGCAGATCATCGTGGTCCTGACCAGAGGGATGATCAGCGATCAGTTGAGCTTCGTCGGCGTCGCCAGGAAGCATTTCGACATCTTCGACCTGGACGAAATACACCGCAGGAGGATCGGCCGGGGGAAGATAGGCGGGAAAGCCGCTGGTATGATGCTGGCGTACAAGGTGCTGAAGGAAGATCCGGAGGTTGGCCCACACGTGGACATACCGGATTCCTATTTCCTTGGTTCGGACGTTTTCTACGAGTTCCTGGAGCACAACAGGCTTTTCGAGTTCATGAATCAGAAATACCGTCCGTACGAGGACGTGCTGCGGGATTATCCTATCACCGCTTCCAAGTTCCTGGAAGGAAAGTTCCCGGAAGAAGTGGTAAGCGGCCTGCGCGATCTGCTCCAGGGGCTTGGGAACACGCCGCTTATCGTCCGCTCTTCGAGCCTGTTGGAGGACAATTTCGGAGTTTCTTTTGCGGGCAAATACGATAGCTTCTTCGTCCCAAACCAGGGCAGCCTGGACGAGAACCTTCACGAGGTGCTGACGGCGGTCAAGAAAGTCTACGCAAGCACCCTGAACCCCAACGCCTTGCTCTACAGGCAGCAGATGGGTTTGATCGATTACGACGAGCGCATGGCGATACTCATCCAGCGGGTGGAGGGGAGCCGGTACAGAGATTTCTACTTCCCGACGGTTGCCGGGGTCGCTTTCAGCAGGAACCCGTTCCGATGGACCCCAAGGATACGCAAAGAAGACGGCTTCCTGAGGATGGTCTTTGGCCTCGGGACGAGGGCTGTGGACAGGGTGGCTAACGATTACCCGAGGATGGTGGCTCTGAGCCATCCCACCCTCCGGCCGGAGGCCACGGCGGACAAGATACGGAAGTATTCGCAGAAGTTCGTCGACGTGATAAACCTGAAGGCAAATGCTTTCGAGACCCGCCCCGTTTCGGATGTGCTCGATTTCGGCTACCCCGGGGTGGAGTATCTCGTTTCCATCGATAACGGCGATTATCTCATGCCGGTACACTCGCTTGGCGCCGGGGTTGATCGGGAAGACATGGTGCTTACGTTCGACCGTCTCCTGAGGGAAAAGGGATTCACCGATTTGATGAGGAACCTGCTCAAGCGGGTGGAAAAGGCTTACGGCAGGCCTGTCGACATCGAGTTTGCCCTCAAAATCGTGCCGAAGCGTCCTCGTCCGGAGTTCAGGGTGAGCCTCCTGCAGTGCCGGCCGCTCAGCCGCAGGGAGGAAGAGGAAAGCGTGAGCTGGCCGACGGGGCTCTCGAAGAAGGATATTGTGTTCAGGACACAGGGACTGGTGCCGCAGGGGCGCGTGGAGAAGATCAGGTACGTGGTCTATGTCGATCCGCGGAAATACAAACTGGCTCCGAGCAACGAGGTTCGATTCGAGATAGGGCGGGTAATCGGGAGGTTGAACACCCTCCTCGCTGGCGAGACGTTCATCCTCGTCGGCCCGGGCAGGTGGGGAAGTTCGAACATCGAGCTGGGCGTAAGGGTCACTTACGCCGACATCTACAATTCCAGGATGCTGGTGGAGGTGGCTTTCGCCGGTTCGGAAGGGACGCCGGAAGTTTCGTTCGGTACCCATTTCTTCCAGGACCTGGTGGAGGCGAAGATATACCCGCTCGCCCTGTACCCTGGCGAGGAGGGAAACCTGTTCAGCGAGGAGTTCTTCGATGGGTCGCCCAACTCGCTCGCCAGGATTTTGCCGGAGAAAAAGGAGTATTCGGAGTTCGTGAAGGTGATCGACGTGCCCAAGATCTACAAAGGCAAGTTCCTGGAAGTGATCATGAGCTCTGACGAAGAGAGGGCGCTTGGGTACTTGAAGAAATATTGATGTCGGTCGAGTTCGGGCGCAACGACGGCGTCGGGGCTTGATTAACTCCGCAGCGGTTGATGCCGCTCAAACAGGAAGAAAGCCTGTCGGGGGAGAGTGAATATGGAACGCCAGGACGCGAAGCTGCGTAAGGCGCGAAGAATTTCGAAAAGTCCTTGCGTCTCGTGCATCTTTGCGCCTCAGCGTTGACATAACACCCCCACGAGTGTTTTCTTAGTAGTAAGGTCACAGCACGTGGTGCTGCTCAAACGGGGATGAGAGATTTCCGTTTTCGTCTGGGGGCAGGGGGCGCAGCACGCTGCGCCCCTACCGATACCGAATCTGTCATTAGTAGGACAAGGAGATGTGATGATAGACGAAAGGATGGTGTCCGAGCTGGTAGAACTGGCGCAAGGGGCCAGGTCGAATTCGTATGCTCCGTATTCACGCTACCGCGTAGGAGCGGCAGTGCTTGCGGAGTCCGGGAAGGTCTACACCGGGGCAAATGTGGAGAATTCTTCCTACGGGTTGTCGGTTTGCGCCGAGCGGGTGGCGATATGGAAAGCCGTATCCGAAGGGGAGAGGCGCATCCTGGCCGTGGCCGTGGCGACGGAGAACGGAGGCACGCCGTGCGGGGCCTGTCGTCAGGTGATGTCCGAATTCGGTTCCGGCGACATGCCAGTGCTGATTGTCGATGCGGATGGACTGAAGCAGCGGTTCAGGCTCGATGAGCTTTTGCCGGAGGCTTTCAGCGGCAGCGATTTGCTGCACGATTCGGAGCCGGGGTAAAGTGTGCGTAGGGACGGGGCTCGCCAGAAGCAGGGGGCGGGCCTGGAGTTCGTGCCCGTGATTTGGGAAGCTTCCGAACAGGAGCCGGGGAAGTGAAAAACAAGCTCGTTCTGGTCATTTTGATAATTGCGCTCGTAAGCGGAGCTCTTGTGCCGAGTCAGGCCTCCGCCGACCAGGACGCGCGCGTCAAGGCTTTGATGCAGAGGATGTCGCCCGCGGAGAAGATCGGGCAGTTGTTCGTGGTCACTTTTCAGGGGAACGACGTTTCTCAGAATTCGGATGTGGCGAAGCTGATAAGGGACTACCACATCGGCGGAGTGGTGATTTCCGAGGAAAACGGGAATTTCAAGAACGAAGGGGATACCGCTTCTCAGGTCGCCAGGCTGACCAACCAGCTCCAGACCCTGGCGTTCTCTTTTGGCGGCAAAGTTCTGCCCAATACCCCTCCGTGGGAACTCCCCGCCGGTATGCCCACCACGATCCCTTTGCTGATCGGCGTCGAGCAGGAAGGGGATGGGTATCCGTTCACCGATCTGCGGAACGGATTTACCCCGCTGCCGAGCCCAATGGCCGTTGGCGCAACCTGGAAACCGAAGAACGCCTCCAAGATCGGGGAGATCGTTGGAAAGGAGCTGGCCGCGGTGGGGGTCAACATGCTCCTCGGGCCGTCGCTGGACGTGCTCGATACGCCGCGGCAGACGCTGCCCGGGAGCATGGGCACGCGCACCTTCGGCGGAGACCCGTTCTGGGTCGGGAAGATGGGGCAGCAGTACATCTCCGGCGTGCACAAGGGGAGCGGCGGAAAGGTCTTGACCGTGGCGAAGCATTTCCCCGGCCAGGGTTCCAGCGATAGAAGGCCGGAGGAGGAGGTTGCCACCGTGCAGAAATCCCTTGCGGAGCTGAAGCAGGTGGAGCTTGCGCCGTTCCTTGCCGTGACTTCCAAATCCACCCAGGCGGATCAGCGCACCGACATGCTGATGAGCTCCCACGTCAGGTACCGTGGTTTCCAGGGGAACATCAGGAGCCTCACGCCTCCCATAAGCATGTCCCCGCAGCTTCAGCAACTGCTGGCGTTGCCTTCGCTGAAACAGTGGAGGGATGGTGGCGGCGTGGTGATGAGCGATGCCCTTGGCGTTCCGGCCATCAGAAGCTACGAAGACCCCGAGTTGAAGCACTTTCCCTACCGGCAGGTTGCTCAGGAAGCGTTCCTGGCGGGGAACGATCTGCTGTACCTTTCCAGGTTCGCCCTGACCGACAACTGGAAGGACGAGCTTGCCAACATCGAGGGGGCCATAGGCTTCTTTCAGAAAAAGTACGGGACGGACCCCACTTTCAAGGCCGCAGTGGACAGGTCGGTGGAGCGCATCCTGCGGCTGAAGCTTCGTCTCTATCCATCCATGACATGGAAGAGCACGCAGGTGCGTGTGGAGGGCGTCGACAAACGGGTCGGGAAGGATAGGGCGACCATCGGGGCGATCGCGAAATCGAGCATCACGCTGCTCTACCCCGGCCCGAAGGAGCTTGCCGATCGTATGCCCACCGGCCCCCAGGCGGGGGAGAAAATCCTCATCGTTACGGACGTTCGCAAGGCAAAGGCATGCCCCACATGCAAAGAGTTTCAGCTCATACCGAAAGATGCGTTGCAGAAAGTCTTTCTGCATCTGTACGGACCGGAGGGAACGGGGCAGATAAAGCCTTCCCAGATCCAGTCGATTTCCTTCCACGATTTGAAGAAGTACGTGGTTGCCCGTGAGGAGGGCAAGACCCCGCCCGATCCCGCCATCGCCAAAGCGCTGAGCGACGCCAGATGGATATTCTTTGCCATGCTGGATGTGGATACGGCCGAGTACCCGGATTCCGATGCCCTGTCCCGGTTCCTGAGGTTGCCCAGCGAGGAACGGGACAAAAAGCTCGTGGTGCTTTCCTACAGCGCTCCGTACTACCTGGATCAGACCGAGATCAGCAAGCTGACGGCGTTTTTCGGGGTTTATTCCAAGGTTCCGCCTTTCCTGGAAGCGTCGGTGCGGGGGATATACCATGAATTCGCCCCAGC
>JALWAP010000296.1 GCA_027016315.1 Anaerolineae bacterium
CTATTTCGTGCCTCGATTTAAGGACAATCATGAGATTCGATTATGGCCTCCAAATCTTCCTGAACCTTTTCTATCGATTGTTCACCGTTTACTTCGACCAAAAGCCCGCGCCTCTTGTAATACTCGATCAACGGCGCGGTCTGCTCAAAATACACCTTGAGGCGATTTTTCGCAACTTCCGGTTTGTCATCCTCACGCTGATAGAGCTCGCCGCCGCATATGTCGCATATTCCCGGAACCTTCGGGGGGTTGTAGATCATGTGATACACCGCCCCGCAGTTCCGACAGATCCATCGTCCGGAGAGCCTTGCCAGAAGCACCTCTTCCGAAACCTTTATATAAGGCACGGCAGTAAGAGATGCCCCTTTCTCAGCGAGTATCCGGTCAAGCGCTTCGGCCTGAGCTATGGTTCGAGGGAATCCGTCCAGGATCGCTCCCCTGGCACAATCCGGCCTCGAAAGCCGCTCCTTGACCATGGCAACCGTGATCTCGTCCGGAACAAGCTCGCCTTTCTCCATGTATCCTTTGGCGAGCAGTCCCAGCTTTGTTCCCTTATTAAGGTTCTCCCGGAAGATGTCCCCAGTGGACACCTGCGGAATCCCGAGCTTTTCGCTCAACAACCTTGCCTGGGTTCCCTTTCCTGCGCCAGGAGCGCCCAGGAAGACCAAAAACAGCGGCGCGCCTTCCATATTCTCACCCCTTTGTAAGAACGTGGACTACTTCAAGAACCCTTCGTACTGGCGCATGAGCAACTGGGCTTCAAGCTGCCTCATGGTGTCGAGCACGACCCCAACCACGATCAGCAAACCAGCGCTGCTCATGAGCATCACAGAAGAGTTCACCATCCCCTTGACGAACCACGGTAGCAGAGCCACGATGCCAAGATAGACAGCGCCAACGAAAGTAATCCGGCTCAGAACCGTGTTGAGATAATTCTCAGTGCGCTTTCCGGGCCTGATACCCGGTATGAACCCACCTTGCTTTTGCAACGTCTCAGGCAGATTCTGCTCTTTGAAAATGACGTCCGTGTAGAAGTACGTGAAGCCAACCACCATCAGGAAGTACATGATCCAGTAGAACGCGCCGTTGGGGCTGAACAGGTTCACCGTAGCCTGAGCCAGCTTCGCAATCCACTGGGACTTGGAGTACACGAAATAGCTCGCCACGGTGCCGGGGAAGATCATGATACTCATTGCGAAGATCAATGGGATCATGCCTGCGGAGTTTACCCTGAGCGGCACGTAAGTGCTCTGCCCGCCGACCATCATCAGCCGATTGCCCTTTATGGTCCGAACCCGCTTGCCGTACTGCACCGGTATCCTGCGCTCGCCCTGCTCCACCACCACGATCGCCACAATCGTGATAATGGTCAGGATGGTGATGACGATCAACGCCCACGGGTTCTGCACCAGCAACCGACCGAGGTTCTGAGGAACCCTGGCCACGATCCCGCCGAAGATGATGATCGACACGCCGTTCCCGATGCCTTCCTGGGTTATCAACTCACCGAGCCACATGGCGAACGCCGTGCCCGCGGTCAGCACCGTAATGGTGGTAAGTGTCTGCAGCGGGTACTGGGTCAGGCTGAACTTGGTCATCACGCCCTGCTGCGCCAGCAAAGCGGTCTGACCGAAAGCCTG
>JALWAP010000297.1 GCA_027016315.1 Anaerolineae bacterium
GGATCGCCCAGCCTGTACGCCACCATGGCGTGGGAAAACTCGTGCACGTCGATCGAAAGTATCAATATGGCGAATATCAAAATCGCCCAAACTATGTTCAGATTTGCCACTGCTTCGTCTCCAGTCAATTCGGCTTGCGCCGGTATCCAATCGATGGGAATTATATCACATCGCGGCGGAGATAGAGGCTTTTCGAATAGGGGTTGATACACGCCTACTGATGACAGATTCGGTAGGGGGCGCAGCGTGCTGCGCCCGCCGTTGTGCCCGACAACGGTGTTGCGCTGAATCTGCAGCGCCGAATGAAATTCGGCACTTGAGGCGCCTTCGGTGCCGACCAGAGCGTTGTCTGTGCCAAGAACGCTCTTTTGACGTAGGAGCGCTGTATGCGACACAACGCCCTGTTCGGCAGGCGCAGCCTGCCTCAAGAACCGGATTCATCCGGTGGAGCATAGACAACGACACCTTATGTTAAGGACAAGTCTGCACGCAATTCATTTGTTAGTAGGAGCGTCAGCGACGAAGAATCTTGAGCGCTCTTTTGCCGAACGCCCCTGGCTTATCCAGAGTGTCGCAAGATTTTTCGCCTCGGCATAGAGCTCAGCGCTGCTGAGCTCTACTGCCTCGGCTACTAAGAAAACATCCGTGGAAGCGCGTTATGTCAACGCAAAGGTGCGAAGACAATCGAGACGCAAAGACTTTTCGAAATTCTTTGCGCCTTACGCATCTTACCGTCTTGGCGTTCCCTTTCAGTTTCTCCCGACAGGTTTTCTTCCCGTTTGAGCAGCGCATTGCGCCGTGGAGGTACTCAGAAGAAAGCCTTTGAGGTCCTTCGTCCCTCCTGACGTTGCGGCTTGGTATGCCCATAGATCGTTTTAGGCACAACGCCAAGACGCGGAAAGCAAAGAGACTAGGTTTACTGAAGAACCCGTGCCTTTGCGATTTTGTTGCCTTGGCGTTGATAGGATAGAGAGGCTTGCAAAAATTCTTCCAAGGAGCTCCGCTCAAAGAGTCGAACCAGAAGAAAGACCTTCTGCCCAAACGCTGGATCCTAAGGGTCATTCGATAGGACGATATTTTGACATCCTACGTTTCAATTAGGTATACTGTTTTTGGAAATGTAATTGTATAGATAATCTTGTGCCTATCTTCACTAGCACGGACATGGGAGTCTGAATAGAATGCTCCAGTGGTGCACTTTTTGGAAAAGTGGAAGCGGGTGCAATCACGATCCTCCAACCGGAAGACCGGGAATCCTACCCCTTAGCCTTCAGTTTCGTCAGTTAACGCTTTAGCAATTGAACAAATCAGCAGTCCGAATTCCAATTTTGAACCTCATTGTATGGAGGGGAGTTATGAGTAAAGAGATTACAAGGCGTGATTTTCTCAAGGGGGGCACCGCGGTTGGCGCGGGTATGCTCTTCTTGCGCCCTTCCGGCGGAATAGGCGACATCTTCAAAGCACCTCGCTGGACAAGGGATGGCAAGAAGCATGCCCAAAACATCACCGTCGGTGCAGAATGGCGACCGAGCGTCTGCACCATGTGCTCCAACACCTGCGGCATCCAGTACGCCGTGAAGAAAGTCGGAGGCGTGGAACGCGCGGTCAAGATCGAAGGCAATCCGTATCATCCGTACAACCTGGGCAAGGTTTGTGCCAGGGGACAGTCCGGCGTGTTCCGCACTTACACCCCAGACCGGATCAAGAAACCGCTGATCCGCATCAAGGGAAGCAAGCGAGGCACGTGGAAGTTCCGTGAAGCCACCTGGGACGAAGCCTACGACTACATCGTCAAGAGGATGAAAGAGCAGCAAATCCAGCCCTATGAAATCGTCGTGGCTGGCGGCTGGATCACCTGCGCGATGTACCGCCCGCCGGTCATCGCTTTCGCCCTTGCCCTGGGCAGCCCCAACATCCTGGGGACGCCGCTCCAGCACTGCGTTTCTTCCGAGCACCTGGGGCTGGACGCGCTGACCGGGAACTTCAACGTCCACGACGAAACCATCTCCGACTACGAGAACGCCGACGTGATCCTGGCGCTCCGCAGCAACGCATCGATCTCCGGAATCGCCACAGGGCGAGCGGTTCGGTTCTCGAAAGCTTTGGCGAAGGGCGCAAAGGTGATCGTCCTCGATCCGAGGCTCTCCGAGCTTGGTGCCAAAGCTACAAAGTGGGTGCCCATCAAGCCCGGAACCGACCCCGCGTTCATCCTGGCGATGCTCCGGGAGACTATCTACGGCAAGCACTACGACGCGGAGTACACCAGGAGCTTCACCAACGCGCCGTTCCTCGCTTTCTCCATGAACGGGATGATCATGCCGGCGATGGAGATGGACGAGAAGAGCGGGCGACCCAAGTTCTTCTACGTGTACGACGAGAAATCGAAGAAAGCCGTGAAAGTCCCGGCGGGAACCGGTAATAACCTGAAAGACATCGAAGGAAACGACATCCAGCCCGCGCTGGAAGCCCCCGCCGACCTGAAGATCGACGGCAAGCCGGTGGTCACCGTCTTCCAGGCGCTGAAAGAATCAGTCAAAGACTACACCGTCGACTGGGCGGCGAAGATCACCGACATCGACGCAGGCACGATCAAGGAGATTTTCGACACGTTCTTCTCTGCCAAGCGTCCGCTCATCGAACCCGGATGGTACGGCGCAAGGTACGCCAACACCGTCCAGCTTCGCAAAGCCCAGGCGATCATCATGGCGCTCATGGGCCGGATCGACACCGTGGGCGGCTGGAACTTCGCTGGCGGATACCGGGAGGGCGTGGTCAAGTTCTGGGAGACCATCAAAGCCGGTAAGCAGCCTACCTCTGCTCCGGGTCTGATGATGCCGCTCATGTCGAAGAAGATGTTCTTCGACAACCCGAATGCTTTCCCGCACAAGCACCCTTCCATCAACTACGTGTGGAGCGAAGAGCGGTTCAAGTCCGGCAAAGAAGGCGTTGCCTACACCCTCTTCGGAGACATGGGGCTTTACGAAGCGGCCATGGGCAAGCTCCAGTACAACGGCAAACCATATCGCTTCCGGGCGCTCTTCTCCTTCGCAGCGAACCTGATGCGATCTTTCGGCGACGAGAAGAAATACAAGGAGATCTTTGACGCGCTCGACCTGGTGGTCGTCTCCGACATCGCGCCGATGGACATAACGCTGTACGCCGACGTGATCCTGCCCGATTTGTCCTATCTCGAAAGGGCCGACTTGGTCTTCGAGGCCGGAATGTCGCCGGAAACCGCAGTGGTGACCAGGAACCCCGTGGCGAAGGTTCCCGGCACCGATTCCAGGCACATGGTCAGGCAGATGTGGGAGATAGCCCAGAAGTTCGGACAGGGAGATATGTTCTGGGGCATCCTTTCCAAATTCATGGGATGGGACATCAAGGTCGTGCAGGAAGAAGTCGGCAAGTTCGCCAGCGGCCAGACGAAACGGTTCGGCGAAGCGCTGCTCAACGTCGGGGTCAGGATGATCGCTGAAGAGACCAAGATGCCGGAGGAAAAGATCCGCAAAGAGCTGATGACCAAAGGCGTGCTCACTTTCCGATCCGGCGAGGAAAACCTGAAAGAAGCCCGCATCCCGGAGAAATACCCAGCGCCGACCCCGTCCGGCAGGCTCGAAATCTACAGCCTGCTGTTCGCCGATTTCGTCAAGAAATACGGCCCGAACCCGCTCTGGAACCCGCTGGTGGCGTACGTGCCGCCGCAGTGGAAGGAAGGGATGAAGGACACAGACAAGCCTACCGGCAATGAGTTCTTCTTCGCCCACGGCAAGACGCCGCTGATGTCCTACACTTCCACCGCCAACAACCCGTTACTGATCTCCATCGCCGAAACGATGCCGGAGGAGCGATTTGGGCTTTGGATCAATGCTGAGAAGGCGAAAAAGCTCGGTATTGCAGATGGGGATACGGTGAAAGTGACCAATACTCTCGACGAATCCTACAGCGTCGAGATGAAAGCATATCTCACAGAGAAAATCCGCCCGGACACGGTGTTCATGCTGGCGCCATTTGGTATGCAAAATGCCAAGATGAGCTTTGGGTTCAACAAAGGCGTCCCGCTGAACAGGCTCGTACCGCAGAGGTACGATGCAGTGGTGGGTTCATTCCGCGCCAACGAGTTCACCGTGCGCGTGGAAAAGGTCTGAGGAGGTAAAGGATCATGGCACGATATGGAATGGTAATGGATCTGACGGTGTGCCTGGGGTGCGATGCCTGCGTGGCCGCGTGCTCCATGGAGAACGAGACACCGTTCTGGAACGAAAAATATCGAACCCACGTGGAGCGCTGGGTGGAAGGCCATTTCCCGCAGGTGAAGGAGGTTTTCCTGCCGCGCCTGTGCATGCACTGCGAGAACCCTCCGTGCGTGGAAGTCTGCCCCACCGGCGCCAGCTACATCGACGACAACGGAGGCTTCGTCCTGGTGGACGAAAACCTCTGCATCGGCTGTGGGTTCTGCGTGGAAGCGTGCCCTTACGACGCCAGGTACCTCTACGAAAAAGATGACCTGGACGAAGGTCGGAAGCTCTTTGGCAGCGCCCTGCCGCACCACATGGTGGCTGTGGACAAATGCACGTTCTGCGTGGACAGGGTACACGAAGGAAGAGAGCCCGCGTGCGTGGAGACCTGCGTGGGTCACTCCCGGATCTTTGGCGACCTGGACGATCCCAACTCCGAGGTTGCGAAGCTGGTGAACAGCGGTGTCGCCAAGCCGCTCAAGCCGGAACTCGGCACCAAGCCGAAGGTGTTCTACGTCACCAAGCACGTGGACGAAAGGTCGCTGGAGGCTCTGCCTGCCGACGATTATTCGGCCCAGGTATCCAGGGCGTGGCAGGACTACGAACAGCCTGCAGGTAGCATCATCCTCGGCGCTGCGGCGGTTGGCCTGGCGGCGCTGTACCCCTACGCCAAGAAAGGCGCGGAGGAGCACGCCAGGGAGATTGCCGAGGAGTTGAAGAAAGAGGAGATGGCCTCGACTGACGAGGAGAAGGAGGCGTGAGATGGCGAAGAAAATGCGGATAGTGCCTCGGTTCAGCAAGGCTCAGCGGATAGCACACTGGACGTTCGTGGCGGCGTTCTTCACGCTGCTGATCACCGGGTTGATTTTGTACATCCCATGGACTTCCACGTGGGCAAGCTGGAAGGTGTTCGGGTGGAGCTGGGAGCGGCTGCTGCACAGGATAGCGGCGGTGGTGCTGCTGCTGGTGCCGCTGTACTACCTGCTGGCCGATCCCCACGGGCTCTGGGAGCTGGTCTACGATTCCTTCTTCAGTTGGGACAAGGACGACCTGAAGTGGCTGCCGCACTTCATCCCGTACGTTCTGGGTCGTCCCGGGCACCTGCCGCCGCAGGGGAGGATCAACGCCGGGGAGAAGCTGCACCATGCCACCATCATACTCTTCTACTTCCTGATTGCAGGGAGTGGGCTGGTGATGTGGCTTGGGGCGCCCATCATCCACCAGGCAGCGTATCACGACCTGGGGCTGGCGATGGTGTTGATCCATGACATCTCTATGTTCGTGATGGCTGTGCTGACGTTTGGACACATGTACTTTGCCTTCGTGTACGGGGCTTTGCCTGGGATGGTGGATGGGTACGTGACGGAGATCTACGCAGCCATGGAGCATCCCAAGTGGCTGGCAAAGCTTCGGGAAGAGGGGAAGCTGGTGGAGATCAGCGCGGAAGAGTTCACGAAGCAGTGCTCGG
>JALWAP010000298.1 GCA_027016315.1 Anaerolineae bacterium
ACTACCGCACGCGCCTCACCCATTCCATTGAGGTGGCTCAGATCGGGCGAACCATCGCCCGCGCCCTCAGGGCGAACGAAGACCTCACGGAAGCCATCTGCCTCGCCCATGACCTGGGGCACCCTCCGTTTGGTCACACCGGGGAGGCCGCACTCAACCAGGTGATGCAGGAGTGGGGCGGGTTCGACCACCAGCGGCAGACCATGCGGATCGTGCAGTGGCTCGAGCGGCGCTATCCGGATTTCCCCGGGCTGAACCTGACCTACGAGATGCGCGAAGGTCTGGTGAAGCACGATACCGATTACGACGTGGTGAACGCGGCCGGGTACGAACCGGAAAAAGCGGGCACTATCGAATGCCAGATTTCGAACCTGGCTGACGAGATAGCGTACAACACCAGCGATCTCGACGATGGACTCCGTTCCGGCACACTGGAGCCGAAGAAAGTGCAGAAGCTCGCAATCTGGCGGGAGGTCATGCGCGTGCTGGGCGAGCCTCCGGACGCGGAGATAACGGCCATGCTCCGGTACAAGGCTATCCGGAAACTGGTCGGAATGATGGTTAGTGACGCAATCTCCGCCACCTCCGACGCGCTCGAAGAGAGCGGGGTTTCATCGGTGGACGAACTCAGGAGCCTGGGGCACAACCTGGCGACATACTCCCCGCAGATGCAGGAGTGGAACGCAGAACTCAAAGCCTTCCTGATGGAAAATTTCTACCGAAGCTACCGGCTGATCCGGATGTCGCACAAAGCCACCAGGCTTCTGCAATCGCTGTTCAACGCCTACATGGAAGACCCCAAACAGCTTCCTCCGGAGACGCTGGCCAGGGTCGACGAGGAGCCAGAAGGGCTGCCAAGGGTGGTATGCGATTACATCGCCGGGATGACCGATCGCTATGCCTTGATGGAATACAGAAAGCTGTTCGATCCCGGAGAGAAAGCTTAGATGAAGGTAATCCTGACCCACGAGCACGCCGATTTCGACGCAATCGCGTCGCAGCTTGGCGCCCACAAGCTCTACCCGGACGCAGTCCCGGTTCTCCCCAGGCAGATCAACCGGAACGTCCGGGATTTTCTGACGCTTTACGGCAGCGCATTGCCTTTCGTGGAAGCCAAAGACCTGCCGAAAAAGAGGGTCGAGCTTGCCATCCTGGTGGATACCCAGGGCGTCGTTTCGATCAGGGGCATGGGTGCGCACACGAAGTTCCTTGTCATCGACCACCACGCACCGGGCAAGAACATGCCGGAAGGCTGGGAATACATCGGGGAGGTGGTGGGCGCCAACACCACGCTCCTGGTGGAGAAGATCGCGGAAGCAGGGATGCGTATCTCCCCGCTGGAGGCCACGCTATTGCTGCTGGGGATCTACGAGGACACCGGTTCGCTCCTGTACCCCACGACCACCGCCCGGGACATCCGCGCCGCCGCATGGTTGCTGGAACGCCGCGCGAATCTGGAAGTCGCCAGGAGCTACCTCCTCCACCCCCTCTCCGAAGCCCAGAAATCGCTCTACCGGGCGCTGGTGGACAGAAGCGAAACGCTCAACATCGAGGGGCATTACGTCGTCGTTGCTACGGCCAGCGTCAAAGGGTACGTGGACGAAATCTCCACGGTGGTGCACAGGCTCAGGACTATCTACGAGCCGGATGCGCTTTTCGTGCTCGTGGCGCAGGATGGTAACGTGCAGCTCGTGGCCCGGAGCAAGACCGACGACATCGACGTGGGAGCCATCGCCATGGAGATGGGAGGCGGCGGGCATCCAAGGGCCAGCGCCGCCTTGATCAAAGGCATGTCCCTTCTGGAAGCAAAGCAGAAGCTGGTAGAGATCGTAAAGCGGCATGTGAAACCGCCCACCCCGGTCTCTCAAATCATGTCGAATGGGGTCAAGACGCTCCACCCGACCGATAGGGTGAAAGACGTGGCTGAGCGGATGCTCAGGCTCGGGCACGAGGGATTCCCGGTGGTCGACCCGGAAACCAGGGAAATCGTCGGGATCATCACCCGCCGGGAGATCGACCGGGCCATGGGGCATGGCCTGGGCAACGATCCAATCTCCCGATACATGCGCCCGGGCAAGGTGTTCGTCTACCCCGACGATTCCGTCAAGAAAGTCCGGGATTTGATGCTCGAAAGCGGCTGGGGACAGATCCCGGTGGTGGAAAGGGGATCGGGGAAGATCATCGGCATCGTGACGAGGACGGATTTGATCAAAACCTGGGGCGCGCCGGAGCGGGGGCGATCTCTGGAAAAGCTCATGAAGGAACGATGGCCGCCCATGCTCCTGGCGATCCTGAGGGAGGCGGGTGAGGCCGCCAGCGAGATGGGTGTGCAGGTGTACGTGGTCGGTGGCAGCGTGAGAGACCTGATCCTGGGGCGGGAGAACTTCGACGTGGACCTGGTGGTCGAAGGGGACGCCATCGCTTTGGTGAAGAGGCTCCAGGAAAAGCACGGCGGGCGGGTGAAGACCCATCGGCGGTTCGGCACCGCAAAGTGGCTCCTTCCGGAGCGGGAAGAACTGGGGCGCAGGCTCGGCGTGAGCGCTGAAGGCTTCGCCATCGAGTCGCTGGATTTCGCCACCGCCAGGGCCGAATTCTACACCCATCCGACAGCGTTGCCCACTGTGGAAAGCGGCTCCATCAAGCTCGACTTGCTGCGGAGGGATTTCACCATCAACACGCTGGCGGTGCGCCTCGATCCAAAGCGGTGGGGCGAGCTGCTCGATTTCTACGGCGGCATGCGTGATCTGGAACAGGGGATCATCCGGGTTTTGCACAGCCTCAGCTTCATAGACGACCCGACGCGTATCCTGCGCGCAGTCCGGTTCGAGCAGCGGTTCGGGTTCAGGATAGAGAAGAGGACGGAGGAACTGATCGGCAATGCCTTGGATTTGCTGAACCGGGTAAGCGGAGCGCGCCTCAGGAACGAGCTGGAACTGATCCTGCGGGAGCACGAACCGGAGAAAGCCATCCGCAGGCTTCACGAGCTGGGAGTGCTCCCGTACCTGAACGAGGAACTCCGGTACGACGAATGGATCGACCGGAAGTTCAGGTCGTTGCGGGAGATGATGGATCGGTACCCACCGCCCGGGCCGGTGGAGCGACTGTACTTCGGCGTGCTCACGTACCGGTTTACGAAGAAAGCACGCACCGAAATCGCCGAACGGCTCCGGCTCCGGCGTGAGACGATCAGGCTGATGGAAGACCTGGCGGTGTTGAGGGAACGGGAAAGCGCCCTGGCCGCCCCACGACTGAAGCCAAGCGAGATCTACGAAGCGTTCCACAGGACCGGAGAAGAAGCCGGGTTCGTCTTTGCCGCTGTCACGGAGGAAGAGATCGTGCGCCTCCGCTGGATGGAATACGAAAGCACCCTGAAGCACGTGCGCACGGAGGTGACCGGCGACGACCTGAAAGCTATGGGTCTGAAGCCTGGGCCGCTGTACAAGAAGATACTCCGCCGCCTGCTCCACGCCCGACTGGATGGGGAAGTGAGCAGCAAAGCAGAGGAACTCGAACTGGTTTCCAGGGTCCTGGCGGAAGAAAATGGACGCGAAGACGCCAGGTAGCCCGACAAAAAGTCCTTTCGACAAAACTCTGGTATTCCTTCGTCTCCCGAGCCCCCGTGAGGTCGGATAGCGTAGTTAGAACGACTGGTGGGCTGTCAAGCATATTTCAGTTGGTGGCGGATAGGAGAGGCGATGTTTCGCCCTTTTCAAGGCAGATGACTTCACTATCTGCCACACACTTTTAGTCATTCTGAGTAAATCCACAGTCCATGGTGCTGCCCAAGCGGGAGGAAAACCTGTCGGGAGAGACCGAAAAAGAACGCCAGGACGCAAAGCTGCACAAGGCGCAAAGAATTTCAAAAAGTCTTTGCGTCTTGTTTGTCTTCGCGCCTTTGCGTTGATATAACACCACCCCCACGGGTGTTTTCTTAGTAGGAGCGTCAGCGACGAAGAATCTTGAGCGCTCTTTTGCCGAGCGCCCCTGGCTTATCCAGAGTGTTGCAAGATTCTTCGCCTCGGCATTGAGCTCAGCGCTGCTGAGCTCTACTGCCTCGGCTCAGAATGACGCATAGCGTCCCTGTTCACGACGATTACGAATTCGTCGTAATGCCAAACCACATCCACGGCATCATCCGCATCGTGGATGTTCCCAGCGGCCCCGTAGGGGCGCAGCGGCGCTGCGCCCCTACCAACGAAAAACCTCCACACGTGAAGCCGGGCTCGCTGGGCGCCATCGTGCGTTCGTTCAAATCCGCCGTCACGAAACGAATCAACCTCTTGCGGGGCACGCCGGGCGCACGCGTCTGGCAACGAAACTACTACGAACACATCATCCGCACCGAACGGGCGCTGGATGCCATCCGGCGGTACATTGCGCACAACCCTATTCGCTGGCACCTGGACCGGTACAACGAAAACGCCATCGGTCCCGACCCGCTAGCCCTGGAACTGTGGCAGATCATCCAGAAAGATGTCACCAAGCGAGCCGGGGAATAGCGGGCGGAGAAGCCCTAAGAGCTGATAAATCCACGGCGGTTGGTAATGTTTAAAAAGGAAGAAACCCTATTGGGATAGGCTGAGGAAATTACCAAGACGCACAAATGCGTAAGGCGCAGAGAAATTCGAGAAGTCTTTGCGTTGACATAACATCATTTCTACGAATGCTTTCTTAGTTAGGAACGTTGGAGACCGAAAGTCTCACAATTTGAAATCTCATCTAACGTTTAGGATCCACGATTTTGATTCGACGTTTTTTCATTGTATAATGCCTTTTGGCAATCAGAAGTCCCAAAACTGAGAGACTCCGCCTCTCAGTTTTTCTGTTATGGAGGTCGAAATGGCAATGGCTACGGGCAGCGACAACGAGGAAAAGGTTTATCTCACCAAAGAAGGCGCAAAGAAACTCCAGGAGGAACTGGATTATCTCGTAAACGTAAGGCGTCGGGAGGTCGCACAGCATATCCACGACGCCAAAGCAGATGGGGACGTTTCGGAAAACGCCGGCTACGACGAAGCCAAGAACGAACAGGCCTTCGTCGAAGGCAGAATTCTCACCATCCAGCAGATTCTGAAGAAAGCAATCATCGTGGATCAGGTGGAAGATACCGATACCGTGCAGATCGGGCACAAAGTCACGGTCCAGGAGGTCGGGTTCGACGAACCGGAAAGCTACGTCATCGTGGGGTCAGCCGAGACCAACCCAAGCGAAGGGCGCATCTCCCACAAGTCGCCCTTAGGGTCTGCTTTGCTGGGCAGGAAAGTGGGCGACGTGGTATCCGTGGACACGCCCGGCGGCACCATAGAGTTCAAAATCCTCTCCATAGAGTAACAGGAGCTATCATCCATGTTCGAAATCACCGAAGAAGAACTGCTTCGCAGGAAAAAGGTTGAAGCGCTGCGGGAGATGGGAATCGATCCATACCCGCCTCGCTCGAAGAGGACCCACACCGCCGCCGAGGCGAAGAGGCTGTTTGAAGAAGGGAAACTGGGCGAAGACCAGAACGTGAGCCTGGTCGGGCGCGTGCGGTTCATCCGCAGAATGGGGAAAGCCTCCTTCGCTCACATCGAAGATGGCAGCGGCAGGATACAGATTTTCCTCCGGATCAACGACCTTGGCGAGGAGAAGTACAATTTCTTCAAGAAGATGATCGACGTCGGGGATTTCATCGGCGTCACCGGGCCTATTTTCCGCACCAAGACCGGAGAGATCACCTGCAAGGTGCTCGACCTGGAACTTCTGACCAAGACGGTTCACCCATTGCCAGACAAATGGCACGGGCTCAAGGACGTGGAGGTGCGGTATCGCCATCGTTACGTAGACCTGATGATGAACGAGGACGTCCGTCGTATCTTCGTCACCCGGGCGAAGCTCGTCCGTGCCATCAGGGAATACCTGGACAGCAACGGGTTCCTGGAAGTGGAAACGCCGATCCTTCAGCCGATTTACGGCGGGGCGGCTGCCAGGCCGTTCATCACCCATCACAACCAGCTCCACCAGGATCTCTACCTGCGCATCAGCTTCGAGCTCTACCTGAAGCGGCTCATCGTCGGGGGCTACGAGCGTGTCTACGAAATCGGCAGGGATTTCAGGAACGAGGGGGTCAGCTACAAGCACAACCCGGAGTTCACCCAGGTGGAATTCTACGAGGCCTACACCGACTATCGCGGCGTCATGAAGCGCGCCGAGGAGATGGTGGCGTACGCGGCGGAGAAAGCTCTTGGCACCCTGAAAATCGAGTACGAAGGACACGAAATAGACCTGACCCCTCCGTGGCGCAGGCTTTCCCTTCGGGAAGCGATCCTGGAGGCCAGCGGCATCGATTACGACAAGTACCCTACGGCTGAAAGCCTGCGGGAGGCGATGGAAGCGAAAGGGCTCTCCGTCGATCCAAAAGCATCCCGGGCAAAGCTCATCGATTCGCTCATCGGAACTTTCGTCGAGCCAAACCTGATCCAGCCGACGTTCCTTATCGACTACCCCGTGGAGATGTCGCCGCTCGCCAAGCGATCTCCCGACAACCCGAACGTGGCCGAGCGGTTCGAGGGGTTCATCGGCGGGATGGAGATCTGCAACGCTTTCAGCGAGCTCAACGACCCGGACGACCAGCTCGAGCGGTTCAAGGAGCAGGCGAAAGCAAGGGCGGCAGGCGACGAAGAGGCAACACCCATCGACGAGGACTTCGTGCTCGCCCTGCGCTACGGAATGCCACCCACCGGCGGCTTCGGCATGGGGATAGACCGGCTCACCATGGTGATGACCGGCAAGCCGTCCATCCGTGAGGTCATCCTGTTCCCGCACCTCCGATCGAAGGAAAAATGAAGCACCCACTCTACGTTGCGTTCGTGTGGCACATGCATCAACCGATGTATGTGTCGCCGGACGACCCCTCCACGGCCATTTTGCCATGGGTGAGGCTCCACGCTGCCAAGGACTACCTCCACATGGCGGAGGTGCTGTCCCGGTACCCGAAGGTGCACGCGACGTTCAACGTGGTGCCGTCGCTCCTGCGCCAGATCGAGCAATTCGTAAGTGGGAGGGTGACAGATCGGCTGTGGCAAATCAGCCTGCAAAAGCGATGGAGCCGGGAGGACAGGCTCTACCTGCTCAACGTCTGCTTCGGCCATGATCCAAACCGCGTCATCCGCCTCTACCCAAGGTATCTCGAGCTGTTCGAGAGGAAAGCGGAGGCTGTGCAGGCCCCCGACTCGTTTTCGGACCAAGACTACAGGGACCTGATCGCCTGGTTCAATTTGACCTGGATAGACCCGAACTGGCTCGAAAGGGATTCCGATCTGAGCGGGCTGGTGGAGAAAGGCTCCGGATTCACCTCGGGGGACATCTCCCTGATACACAGCAAGCAGTTAGAGATAGCCAAAAAGATCATCCCGACCTACAGAAAGCTCCAGGAACGCGGTCAGATCGAAGTGAGCACAACCCCTTTCTACCATCCAATCCTCCCCCTGCTCTACGACACCGATCTCGCGAAAGAAGCCACGCCGGACATCAGGCTCCCGAAGAGGCGTTTCGCTTTCCCGCAGGACGTGGAGGATCAGTTGCGGC
Source organism: Anaerolineae bacterium (assembly GCA_027016315.1). GTDB lineage: Bacteria > Chloroflexota > Anaerolineae > S016-19 > S016-19 > S016-19. The sequence continues at coordinate 7,564 of JALWAP010000298.1, forward strand.
TCGCGAGGAAAGTCCACAGGCTTCGGTTCGGCAGGTATCCGCAAGGGCTGTGGCCTTCGGAGGGTGCCGTCTCCTATGCCGTGCTTCCGGCCATCGACAGGGAAGGATTCCGGTGGCTTGCCTCCGATGAAGGTGTGCTCGGCAAGAGCCTGGGAATCTTCTTCAGCCGGGACGGACACGGCTTCGTGCAACAGCCCAGGAAGCTTTATCACCCGTACTGGACGATTGTGAACGGGAATCTCGGGCCTGCTATGATCTTCAGAGACCACGAACTCTCGGATAGGATCGGGTTCGTCTACCACTCGTGGCCCGGAATGCAGGCAGCGGAGGACCTGGTCATACGGCTCAGGATGATCCGAGATCGGATCGACGATCCGGAGCGACCTTACCTGGTGAGCATCATCCTGGACGGGGAAAACTGCTGGGAAAGCTACGAGCACAACGGCGACGTGTTCCTGGAAAGCCTCTATTCTCGCCTGAGCAGAGAAGAAGCGATACAGACCGTCACGGTCGGCGAGTACCTGGAGAGATTCGGTGCCAGGGACATGCTCGCCCGGGTGGCTACCGGCTCGTGGATCAGGGCTGATCTCACCACGTGGATCGGCGACCCAGAGCATGACATCGCGTGGAGCCTGCTTGCGCAGGCCAGGGAGGATTTCGACAGGTGGTCGAAGGAGCACAAAGGGAGCGACTTCCGAAAAGCTCGCTCGGCGGCACTGGACGCGCTGCACGTGGCCGAAGGCAGCGACTGGTTCTGGTGGTACTCCACCAGGAACTCCTCCGACCAGGATGCGCTTTACGACGAGCTTTTCCGCGGCTACCTGAAAGCCTCGTACAGGAAGCGGGGCGAAGAGCCTCTTCCCGAGCTGGACGTTCCGATCCACGGCAGGTGGCAGAAGCCGAAGAGCCACCCACCCACGTACACGATCTCCCCTGACCTGCGTGGGGAAATCACGCTGCCGGACGACTGGCGGAATGCGGGAGTCCTCCTTCCGGAGAACTCCACCGGCGCAATGCAGAAATCTGATGGCGCGATCCGGGCGTTCTACTTTGGCACCGACCTGCGTAACCTCTACATGCGGCTCGAGCTGGACGTGCCGGTTGAGGACTTCGTCACGACGATTCACATCGCTTGCGAAAAGTTCATCCCGTGGAACATCACCCTGCGCCATTCAGGCAAGGAAGTGGACGCAAGGATCGGGTGGGCCGTGGAGAGCCAGTACGGTAGGCCCCCGTTCCTCTACAAAGCCCTCGGCTACGACGAATGGCAGTCCATAGGGCCGGTTCACCACGCGCTGAGCCATCGGGTCATGGAGGTTGCTTTGCCACTGCAACGGATAGGCCTGGACGGCAAAGAGGAACTCCGGTTTCTCGTTTCGGTCACCGCCCACGACGGCAGGCAGGAAGCGCTGCTCGGCGAGCCGATGGCCCTCGTTCCGGTTGTGGCGGACTGAGGCGAGTAGACTTACGATAGCCTGGATATATGTTGAGATCGTTCGGATGCCCCAAGGGGAAAATCTTTAAGCCTCTTAGCTATGTTCTGCAGGCGGATTGGTAAGGCTTTCCCCTGTGAAAGACGAGATTTGGCAGGCTCTAAGCCTCTATCTTACTGGTGCGTCGGCTTTGCTTTGAAGTTTCCCTGGGAACACGAAAGGAGGCTTTTGGTTCGCCAAATTTTTGCACATTGTCCACACATTGATTAAAATACCCTGCTGCAGCGCAGGGCAAAGTTGCGCGAAAGGTCGGACGGAGATGTTTACAAAAGGATACGTTCTGGTTCTGCACGGCCTGAACAGCACGCCCAGCGACATGAGATCGCTTACAGGTGCGCTTAAGTCTGCCGGATTTGCCGTGCATGCCCCCGATCTTCCCGGAGCAGGCGGTGGGATCAGGCTGAAAGGGTTGAAAGCCGAGGATTTCATCGAAGCTGCTTTCAGGGAATGGGATCGGGTGGACGGTTCGGGTTGTAAGGCCATCGTAGGCCTTTCGCTCGGCGGAATGCTGGGGGCTTTGATAGCCTCTCACTACGACGATGTAAGCGCACTGGTCATGCTTTCCCCCACCACGAGCCCACCGGGAGGGTTCGCCGGGAGACTCCTGCCTTATCTACACTGGTTGAAGCCCTGGTATTCTCCGTTCAAGGAGGAGGACCTTTCGAATCCGGAGCTTTTGCGCCGTTTGGAGGCGAGGTACCCCGGACTTGATCTGAAGTCTGAGGCAGGGCGGGCAAGGGTGCTCGAGGAGAGCAAAATACCGACTGCGGCACTGGCGGCAGTCGTGAAACTGCAGAAGAAGATGCTACAGGCGCTGCCAGAAACCAAAGCGCCGGTGCTGGCGATGTTCGGCGGCGCTGATGAACTGGTTTCACGGAGTGACGAAGAGAGGCTTTGCAAAGCCCTCTCGCAAAGGAAGGTTGTCAGGGAAGTGAAGTGGATGTCGAACTGCTCCTTCGGAGGGCGGAACGTGCCCTCCGCCTGGACTGTGTGGTTCGAGCGGTCGCCGCACTGCTTGCCATGCGGGCTGGATCAGGAGCAGGTTGCGAATACCGTAGTGGAATTTCTGGAGGTGGTTTGTGAACAGTAGGAACTCCCTTCTGGGAGTGGTGCTGATACCTATCCTGCTGATAGTGGGGTTGCTGTACACCAATTTCAGCACATCGACGGAAGTGTGGCTGCAGGTGGACGACCACGCTCCGATCAAGATGAACACCCACTTTTACACCGTGGGTGAGTTCTTGCAGGAGCATGGAATCCAGCTTGGGGAGGGCGATCTCGTGATCCCTACGGAGGCCACGGCCATCACGCCTGGAATGCATGTGAAGATCGTGCGAGCGTGCCCGATTGTCGTCGAAGCCGATGGGGGCAGCACCAACTTCAGGATGCGCCGGGCTACCGTGGCCGAAGCCCTTAACAAGGCGGGGGTGCTAGTCAAGAAAGAAGACGAAATCCTGGTCGAAGGTGGAAGAGCTTCTCTCGATTCGCCGTTGCCCGCGTGCAAGGAGGTTCGCCCAAAGATTTCCGGCTGGCCTGTGCCGCCGTGGCATCGCACGCTTTCTCCCATTCATGTGGAAGTCCGGAGGGCGTACCCGGTGGTCTTGCACGAAGGTGAGCTTTCCCGAACCCTCGAAGTAGTGTCTGGGACGGTGGGTGATGTGCTGCGTAAAGCCCATGTCTCCCTGGGGAAGAAGGACATCGTTCGTCCGCCCATCACGAGCACGGTCAGGAGCGGTATGCACATTTTCATCCGACGGGCTATCCCAGTTACGATCCAGGCCGACGGGAAGAGCTTTCGGTTCGAGAGCCTTGCCAATACCGTCGGAGGGGCGCTGGCGGAAGCAGGGGTGCTCATCGCCGGAGAGGACGAGGTCAATCCTCCGCTGGATTCCAGACTGGTGCCGTATCAGGTCATAAAGGTCACCAGGGTGAGGACGGAGACAGAGATAGAATCCTCCCTCATACCGTTCAACACGATCTGGGTTCCCGACGACAATCTCGAGATCGACCACACCAGGATGGAGCAAAAGGGCATACCGGGAATCAAGAAGAGCCGTTACAAGGTGGTCTACAAAGACGGTAAGCTCGTGGAGCGTGTGCTGGAGGAGACCTGGGTCGAAAAGAAGCCGGTGGTGGAAAAGCTGGCGTATGGTCGGAAGATCGTACTGCATCACCTGACGCTGCCGGACGGTCAGAAGATCACTTACTGGCGGAAGATCAGGATGCTCGCTACGAGTTACACTGCCGCCACCTCCGGGAAGCCGAGGAACCACCCCTTGTTCGGGATCACGCGGCTTGGGTGGAAGATGCGCCGTGGCATCGTGGCGGTCGATCCAAGGGTGGTGAACCTGGGAGGCAGGGTCTACGTTCCCGGATACGGGTTCGGCGACGTGGCCGACACCGGCGGGCGTATCCTCGGCAGGCGCATAGACCTGGGGTACGACGAGGACGATCTCGTTTACTGGTACAAGTGGGTGGACGTGTATCTGCTGGCGCCTCCGCCTCCAAAGAGCAGGATTCCATGGGTTCTGCCGAACTGGCCGAAAGAACATTGAGATGAAGCTATCGGAACTGCTGCGCAAGCACGGGGTGCACCTGAAAAAGCGCCTGGGGCAGCATTTTCTTGTCTCTGAATCGATCCTCGCCTCGATCGCCGATGCCGCGGACCTGGGAGACCAGGATACGGTCGTCGAGATCGGCCCAGGCGTTGGACTGCTGACCAGGCACCTTGCCCAAAGAGCGGGTAGGGTGGCGGCCGTGGAGCTGGACGAGGCCCTAATTCCCGCTCTGCAGGAGAATCTGGAGGGGTTTCAGAACGTGGAGGTGATCCACGGGAACGCCCTCGGTTTCACGGCGAGGGAAATCGTTGGGGAGAGCGCCCGGCAGGGATACAAAGTAGTGGCGAATCTGCCGTATTACATCACTTCTGCCGCTATCAGGCATTTCCTGGAGGACGAATTTCCGCCGGAGATGATGGTGCTGACGGTTCAGTGGGAGGTGGCAAAGCGGATTACGGCTCGTCCGCCTGAAATGAGCCTCCTTTCGGTGAGCGTTCAGGTCTACGGTGAGCCGAAGCTGCTCTTCAAGATACCGCCGGGCGCATTCGTACCCCCGCCGAAAGTGGATTCCGGCGTGGTGGCGATCGAGAGGCGTACCGAACCGATAGTCCCTCAGGAGGAGGCCGACTGGTTCTTCCGAGTGGTGAGGGCTGGGTTCTCTCAGCGCCGTAAGCAGATACACAACTCGTTGAGGGGCGGGCTGAGGCTCGGGGATGACGAGGTCAAAGCCGCTTTGCTCTCGGTCGGCATCTCGCCATCCCGCAGGCCCGGTACCCTCACGCCGGAGGAATGGCTGGCCTTGAGCCGGGCGCTGAGCCAGCGCATCTAGTGGGCTGTCAAGCATATTTCAGTTGGTGGCGGATAGGCGGGGTGTTTTCAAGGCAGATGACTTTACTATCTGCCACACACTTTTGGTCATTCTGAGGAGCGTCAGCGACGAAGAATCTTGAACGCTCTTTTGCCGAACGCCCCCGGCTTATCCAGAGCGTTGCAAGATTCTTCGCCTCGGCATCGAGCTCAGCGCTGCTAAGCTCTACTGCCTCGGCTCAGAATGACGCATAGTGTCCCTGTGCATGAGAGACGTTGCCCACAATCTCTCGCTTGACAAGCCACTGGTCGGAGGGGTGAGAGAAGACCGTTCGGGCTTCCTCTTCCGGGATCATCTCATGGATTCAGCTACTTTCAACAGAGTGCTTTTGCTCTCGAATCCGCTGATTGTTATCTGCAGCCCACCTTCGTTCCACATCAGGGACTTACCAACTTTGCAGTTAGAGTACACGGCTTCCTCGCCATGGACTTTCGTTTTCTCTTTTTTGCAGTTTGCAAATCCGAGTGGCCCGCTTTTTCCGTGTAACACAAACTCTTCGACCGTCAGATCCTTTGTCCCAAGCAGGTACCGTTTCCGGTACAGGATGCCGACCGAAGCGTTGGCACCAGACCCTGTTCTCGCTTCCACCATTTCATATCCTTTGGGGAGCCAATGGGGAAGAAGCGGATCGCGGCCCAAGACCTTTTTCATCTCTTCGATTTTGAGTGGGCGGGTGCCTTTCTGCCACGTAGGTTGAACCTGAGTCGCTCCGGCAGGCGGGGTCAGAGCGAATAGCTCCTCTTTCGGTTGTACGTCGAATCTGACTTTTCGAGTCTGCCATTTCATCGTGGTAGAGGAGTTGTACGCCTCCAGAGCCAGCAAGCACCAGTGAGTGGTATCGACCCAAAACCTAACTTTGGTGAAACCTGCTGAAGGGTCGATTTCTCTGTAATCGATTTCGAACTTGTACGCGTCTTCACCAGCGATGCGAGTTGTACCATCGTATTTGAAAGCCTTCGCCCCAAGGGTCCTCTTGACGAGCCGGGATAGTTCTTCCATAGGTTCCGCAGGTCGTCCGACCTGCGGCTTGCCTACTTTCACTATGGAATAGGCATTGCTTGCATGATGGTACATCAGTGACTCACCTTTGGTATAGTCGATTACGATAAGGTCTCCCTGCCTGTTGCCATCCGCGAGGTGTGCTTTTGGTCCGTGTTGGAATAGCTTCCGAATCCGGGCTCCAGGGGTATCGCATTCCTTGTACTCCACCCTCGTTTTATACGCTCCCTCAGACCAGATGGCGATCTTGCAGTTCTCGCGCTGCAGAGGGGACTTGATAGAAAACTCTCCCTCAGAGTAAGGTGGTAAGGGGTGTGTCTGGAGTTCTGCAAGGTGCTGGATTAACGTCGGCACGGCCAAATCTTTCCGGCCGCAGGCCGATAGCAAGGCACCGATCTCCAAGATAATGAACGAAAGTATTATTATCAAGTGGAACGCTTGTTTGAGTTTGTTCATCTTTGCTCCACCCCTATCAGGGTTTCAGTTTGAGGCTCTTCAGGATAGTCTTCCCGGTATCGGTGAGATCGCCGCGAGTCCCGGTGCATAGCGTGTGCATGAAGGTGAGCTTGTAAGTTACATCGAACCTTCCGTTCAAAGGTACGTATAGTTCCATACATGCCTCTCCGCTTGGCAGGAACACGGCGATGCCCTGACCTCCGTCAAGGTCGACGCGCTTGGTTTGTGCTCCAGGAACGTTTAGGAATCGTTTGTAGAGCTGAGCCAGAGATTTTGCGAACCCTTCCATATCTTTTGGTGCAGTCTCTCCCAAATTTGCGAACGGCATGGACGGCCCGATGACGAGCACCGGGGGAGATCGGTCTGGGTCAGGCCCTATGAAGTAAGCGCCGGGATGCCGTACGAAGCTCCAGCGTTTTGGCATGGTGAGGGATACATTTGGTAAGGACACGCCGGAAGGGACTATCTGCCGGCTACCCTTTGGCGGAGGAAGCTCTATCGTTTTCCACTCTATAGACGAGGGGGATAACGCAGTCGTTGCCGTAGGTTCAGGCGATGGCTCTACGTAGCCTGGCGGGGGTCCGGGTTTTGTCTCGGTGGGTGTAGTGGCCGTTATGGAGGTTGGGCTCGCATGTGATGTAGGGAGAAACGGCGAATGTGTGGGAAATGAGCGCGTTGGGGAGGGCACAGGTACTCCCGTGCTATACTTTGCGCAGCCTGCCATCATCAAGGTTATGGCAATAACGATGGCGATGTAGTGTTTGTTGATGTGGTGTTTGTTTTTGAACACTTTGATTTCTCCTTAAAATAAGGGTAGTCCAATTTACTTTTTGGGCGGTCGAAGAGTTCCTTTCCAATTCCAGGGTGGCGATAGGTACAACATATCGCTGGCCTTTGGGATATGGAGAGATGAGATATCTCCGTGTGGCTGAACGAAAGCAATATTTTGGATAGCCTCTTTGCCCGCTTTGTTCTCATTGTTGAAGAGTATTCTGTACAATCGTCCGTTTGCGACGAGGAAAACGGCAGTGGTTTCTACTTGACCTGGAACCGGGGAGAGAGCTACTCCTGCGTGCCTGCCGACCCATGTGCGTGAGCGTTTCATCTTTATCTTCGGGAACTCCGACTCGAACTTTGAGACGATGCGGTCCATGTCGGATGGAGATTCCTTCCATAACCATTCTACCCGCGTTAGCAGTTCTCCGCTCTTGCTCACCACGGAAAAGCCATATGCGGAGCTCAAGTATTCGTCCTGAACCACGCTTGTTCCGTCTGGTAGGGAGGAAATCGTCACACCTATGACACTATTCGTGTCGTTTGCTGAACTCGGATCCCGTACGGGCGTGGTTGCGGCTAACATCCCGTGTGGTATGGTGAAAACTACTTGTATAGAAAGGACCACCACCATCAACACGGCAATCCATTTGCGCTTTTTCATTTTCGACCTCCTGATGTAACCTTGTCACTTGACAAAATTATTTGCTGGCCAGCATCCACCATCCAGTATATTGGATGGGAATCTTCCTGTCTATGGGGGAACACCCTAATTTTGTATGTAGCGGGTGAAAATAGGGGAGAACCCTTATGAGGGAACGAGAGATTTTTCCTGGAGAAGCGAGCTCCGCCAGCGTTTTAGGCGCGATCCTTGTTTATCCAGCCGTTTCTCTCTGCCGCAAGGACGGCGGTGATCCTTCCATCTACGCCCAGTTTTCGATAGATGTTAGTGGTGTGATGCTCTACGGTTTTCACGCTTACAAAGAGCTTTTCCGCAATTTCTTTATTGGAAAGGCCTTCGCTCATTAACTCCAATACCTCGAGCTCTCGGGCTGTTAGAGGAGAGGGCATGGGATTCCCGCGGCGTCGCCGAGCTGGTTCCGAAGTGTGCGTGTAGATGGATGTCAGGTGCTCTTCGATCACCCTGAGTGCCCAGCGGTCCTTCTTGCTGAGCCCGCTGCCGTCTATGTGGCGCGAGAGAGACAGAATGCTTTTGCCGAAGGTGAGAGTATACTCGGCGCATTCTTTGCTCTCTTTCCACTCCCCGTCCCAACACCAGCAAGACTGTCCCTCTTCCTGTACGCAGACCTTTTCGAGTTTCATCTCAGTCCGCAGCAATTCGGCAGCTTTGTCCAGCGCTTCTGAGAACGATTTAACCTCGGCTATGCCGGATATGACGTTTTCCACCAGCGATTCGTGTCTGTACCATCCTTTATAGATCAAGTCGTCTATGCTTCTTGAGAGGAACAGATACAAGGGCGTAAGTAAGGCAATTGTTACAGCAGTAGATACCAGAGCGTTGATTGTGGGGGAGAAATACGAGAGGAAGATAGATCCTAAAGGTGCGGTGGAGCTAAGAGCGTTTGCCCCGAAGGAGAGAAACCAGAACATCAGGATGCCCAACGGCGCAAGAATGGCCAAGGCGCTCGCCATGGCGAGGGTTCTGGGAACGAGATGTCTTTTTCCCCACGGGGATTGCTTGAACAGAGTGTAAGCATATGCTAGAGCTACGGCGGAGATTACAGTGTATGTTGTCCACACTGGGAGCATTGGTTTCCCGATCAGCCACGGCAAAAGCAACCCTCGGGCTGCAACGAATCCTGCACCTGCTGCAAGGATTACTGAAAGTGTCCTTGCTGTCCACCGATATTCTTCGAGTTGGTTGAGGTTTCCTTCTACCCACGTTTTCGAGACGGAGAGTGCCACGGATGTGGCCAGTAGGGTGTAGGTTAAGAATCGCCAGGCTCCGGGGGATTGGTCGGAGTAACCGGATAGCCAGGCAGCGGACAGCGCAAAGGCGATGGCGCAGAAAGAACCGGTCCAGAATGGCCTTGGCTTGGAAGAGCTTGGGGGGAACCGAATGTGAAATCCAACCAGGAATGCAGCCAGCATTGCTATTGACGCAAAGTATACGTGAGCAATTGATGGACGGTATCGACCCATCAGTTCGGCTATGGTAGCAATGCTGCACATGGATGACGCCCAGAGGAAAAACGAGCCTGCCTCGCTTCCTTTGGACTTCCAGTACGTGAAAAGCCCGGCCGCAAGTATTCCGACGGAAGCCGCATAAGCCAATAAAGCTTCCGGGAATGGCGTCCCAAGCTCCACTGCGGAGAGCACGTAAGAATCAAATATCCAGGCGGCAGCATAAGTGGCCACGGCTAGATACCCTGCGATAGCAGCTGCCCCTTCCAAGTATTCTATCCGCAATACAGCGGGCAAATAACCTTCTCTCGCCGCCATTGGCATCTCCTTGCTTAGGCGACTTTCGTGTAGACTCATTTTACCCCTTTTTAAACTTTGGGGCAAACCTCTCAGCAAATCCGCGGCAACAGGTCGCCGGTGAGAGGTCCGACGATCCGTTTCGCTCCCAGGGTCGTGCGGAGCACGACGCGGCCGGGATGCGCTTCCACCACCTCGCCGATTACCGCCGAACTCTCTCCCAGCGGATGCGCACGCATCGCCGCCAGC
>JALWAP010000299.1 GCA_027016315.1 Anaerolineae bacterium
TGCACATCACGGCGAAAGTGAACGCTACTGGTGAGTACACGAACACGGCGGAGGTAACGTCGGCGGATCAGCAGGACAGCGACTCTACGCCTAACAACCACGATCCGAGCGAGGACGACCAGGACAGTGCGACTGTGAATCCCACCCCTGTAATCGACCTGAGCCTGAGCAAGGACGTGAGCAATGGCTCGGCGAGCGTTGGGAGCAACGTGGTGTTCACGATCACGGTGGCGAACGGTGGGCCGAGCGATGCGACCGGTGTGGAGGTAACGGATCAGCTGCCGAGCGGGTACACGTACGTGAGCGACGACAGCGGTGGGAGCTATGATTCCGGGACTGGCGTGTGGAACATTGGAAGCCTGGCGAATGGCGCCAGCGCCACGTTGCACATCACGGCGAAAGTGAACGCTACTGGTGAGTACACGAACACGGCAGAGGTAACGTCGGCGGATCAGCATGACAGCGACTCTACGCCTAACAACCACGATCCGAGCGAGGACGACCAGGACAGCGCCACGGTGACGCCGAATGCGGTGATCGACCTGAGCCTGAGCAAGGATGCCAGCGTGCACAGCGCATCTACCGGCGATGAGGTCACTTTCGTGATAACAGTCACCAATAGTGGCCCTTCGAATGCTACGGGCGTGCAGGTGACGGACAGGCTACCGAGTGGGTTCAGCTACGTTTCGGATGACGGCAATGGCAGTTACGATCGTAGTACCGGAGTATGGGATATCGGGACGTTGGCAAGCGGGGCATCTACGTTGCTGCATATCACTGCGACGGTGAACTCGTCCGGTGATTATACCAATGTAGCTGAGGTGACGGCGGCAGATCAGCATGATAGCGACTCGACGCCGAACAACCATGATCCGAATGAAGACGATCAGGATAGCGTCACCATATCCCATGTGGTAGTCTCTAACTCGACCATTGCAGGGAGAGTGTGGAACGATGTCAATGGGGACGGGATCAGGGAGAGCGGCGAGGCCGGAGAGCCCGGGATAACCGTTACGCTTCACAGTGGAGTAAATTGCAGTGGTGCAAGTGTGATGACTACGACGACCAGATCGAACGGGACGTATCTGTTCGACGGGCTTCTGGCCGGGACGTATTCGGTGCAGTTCCACATTCCTGGAGGGTACGTTTTGTCGCCCAAGGATCAGGGGAGCGATGACAGTGTGGACAGTGATGCGGATGAGAGGGGATGTGTGGAGAGTATCGAGTTGGGAGAGGACGATCATAAGAGCGGTATTGATGCTGGGATATATCAGCCGATAGACCTGAGCCTTAGCAAGAGCGTGAGCGATGGCTCTGCTGCTGTGGGGAGCGAAGTGGTCTTTACGCTGAAACTCAGGAACGATGGTCCGGGAGATGCGAGCGGCATAACGGTAACAGAGAAGTTGCCAAGCGGTTTCAGTTACGTGGGCGACGATGGCGGCGGGAAATACGACCACACGACAGGACTTTGGAATGTAGGTTCTCTGGGGGCAGGAGCGGAAGAGACGTTGCACATCACGGCGACGGTGAACGCCACAGGCGAGCACACGAATGTGGCAGAGGTAACTGGGGCTAACGAGAAAGATGTGGACTCTACGCCGAACAATCACGTGCTCACAGAGGACGACGAGGATTGTGCGACGGTGACGCCTGGAGCGGTGATCGACCTGAGTCTTGGCAAGGAAGTGGACGATACGGAGCCGTACGTAGGGTCGAATGTGATATTCACGCTGGTGATAACGAACAGCAAGGGAGTAACGGCGACCGGAGTAGTGGTAACGGACAAGTTGCCGAGTGGGTATAGCTATGTAGGTGATGATGGGGACGGCAGCTACCATGCGGACAGTGGAGTATGGGAGGTAGGAGAGGTAGGAGGGAATTCGAGCAAGGTATTGCACATCACGGCGAAGGTGAAGGCGAGTGGAGATTACACGAACACGGCGGAGGTAACGTCGGCGGATCAGCATGATGAGGATTCCACTCCGAACAATCATGATCCGAGCGAGGATGACGAAGCGAGTGTGGTAGTGAGACCGAAGGGGCTGATAGACCTGAGTCTTGAGAAAGGGGCGGACAGGTTAGCGGCGGATGTAGGTGACGAGGTGGTGTTTGCGATCACGGTGACGAATGCTGGTCCGAGCGAAGCTACTGGAGTGGAGGTGACGGACAAGCTTCCGAGCGGGTTCAGCTACGTGAGTGACGATGGTGGTGGGAGCTACGATAGCAGTTCTGGAGTGTGGCAGGTAGGGAGTGTAGGAGCTGGGAGCAGCAAGAGGTTGCACATCACTGCGACGATGGAGAGCTCTGGGAGCTTCACGAACGTGGCTGAGGTGACGGCGGCGGAAGAGCATGATGAGGATTCTACGCCGAACAACCATGTGTTGGAGGAGGACGACGAGGATTCGGTGACGATAGCGCACATAGTATCGACGTCGTCGTTGAGTGGGGAAGCGTGGAAGGATGTGGATGGGGACGGAGTGCAGGAGAGTGGAGAGGAAGGGTTCTCTGGGGTGTCCGTGAAGCTCTACTCAGGCTCTGATTGCACAGGGAGTCCGGTGATGAGCACCACGACAGGGAGCGAAGGGTCGTACTCGTTTGATGGGATAGAAGCTGGAACGTATTCGGTGAAGTTTGAGAAGCCGAGTGGGTATGAGTTTTCTCCGAAAGATCAGGGAGGGGATGACACCAGAGATAGCGATGTAGATGACTCTGGTTGCACCGGAGGTATCAATGTGGAGTCTGGGCACGTGTACAGGCATTGGGATGCCGGGTTGCACAGGAGCTATGCTGAGCCTCCGTATGGGGAGAAGACGGTAGAGAATGTGGGGTCTGAGGAAGTGGAGTGGACGGTGGTATGGATCAACAATGGGAATGAAGAGAGTGAGGAGGTGCTGGCGGTAGATCCGATACCGGAGGGGACGAGGTATGTAGAAGGGAGTCTGGAATGTGAGAGTGAGGGTAGTGGCAGCACAGCGCTGTGTGCGTACGATGTAGTGCATGATCGGATCATCTGGCAGGGGACGCTTGGGCCGGACAAAGGAGCGAGTACGGCGGAAGAGGCGGAGAATGGGGTGAGGATAAGGTTCAGGACGAAGATGGAGCAAGACTATGCGTACAACCAGGGATTAGCGTACTGGGACGAGAACAAAGATGGGGTGCTGGACAGCAATGACCCGAACGTACGAGACGACCAGCCGGCGAAGACGGATGATCCGACGACATCGGTGATGTACGATGCTACGGTGATACCGGAGCCGGGTACGGTGGTGATGGTATTGCTTGGGCTGGCAGGGTTGGTATGGTATGGAATGCGGCGAAAGTACCGCCTGGTCTAAGCTTCCATGGGCATGCCAATCGATCTTCTAAGGACGGGCCGGGGAGAATCCTTCCCCGGCCTGTTCTTTGTAACTCCACAGCGCACGGCGCTGCTCAAACGGGAAAAGACCTGTCGGGATAGACTGAAAGGAACGCCAAGACGGTAAGATGCGTAAGGCGCAAAGAATTTCAAAAAGTCTTTGCGTCTTGTTTGTCTTCGCGGCTTTGCGTTGACATGACTCCATCCCCATGGGTGTTTTTTAGTAGTAACTCCACAGCGCACGGCGCTGCTCAAACGGGAAGAAAACCTGTTGGGGGAGACTGAAGGGAACGCCAAGACGGTAAGATGCGTAAGGCGCAAAGAATTTCGAAAAGTCTTTGCGTCTCGATTGTCTTCGCGCCTTTGCGTTGACATAACTCCCTCCCCACGAGCGTTTTCTTAGTAGGGGTCTTCCGGGCAGTTTATGGTATCGGCGGAGCGTGCAGCGTTACCAGCACAGCGGCGGCTACTGCCAGGGCTGCTGCAACGGCAAGGATGGCATTGTTCGACAGGGCTTCTGTCAATGCGTCGAAGGTGACGGGCTGGCGTCCCCGGCGTTTCCTGCCATGGAGTGGGGAATCCCCAAACAGTAGTGCTCTGACCTCGGCGATGGTTTGGGGGCGGTTGTCCGGGTGCATCGCCATGCTCTCCAGGATGGCCTGCTCCGTACGCTCTGAAATCTTGGGATTGAGGCTCCTCGGCAGTGGAAGGCTGCCCGGGTGCAAGAATCTCTCCTTTGCATCCGTGGGAGGAACGCCGGTCAGCAGGTGGTACAAAGTGGCTCCGAATGCGTAGATATCGGAACGGGCATCCGTGTGCCCTGTGTCGCCGCCGTACTGCTCGAGCGGAGTGTACTGCAGAGTACCCCTTCCCTGTACGACGGTAATGGTGTGTTCTTCGTCTTCGTCCGACAGAAGCTTCACCAATCCGAAATCCACCAGCTTGATCAGCCCGGAAGGGGTCAGCTTGATGTTGGAGGGTTTTATGTCTCGGTGCAGCACCGGGGGATCCTGGCTGTGCAGGTACTCCAGGGCATCGCAGATCTGCCTCGCCCAATCGAGAACCAGGTCTTCCTCGAGGAACTTTCCGCGTTCTTTGTATTCCAGGATGATAGTCCGCAAGTCCTTCCCGGGCACGAAATCCATCACCAGGTATTCCCGCCCGCCTTCGGAGAAGTAGTCCGAGACCTTGGGCAGGTTGGGGTGGTCGAGCCTGGCCAGGACGCTTGCCTCCTGGTAGAATTGCTCCTGGGCTTCCTTCACGTCCAGCGGACCCATGAGCTCCGGTAGCACCTCCTTGATCGCACAAAGCCTTCCCCGGAGGCGTAGGTCTTCCGACAGGTAGACCGCTCCTATCCCGCCATGTCCTATCAACGACTGGATCTTGTATCTGTTCTTCAAAACCGTTCCGAACGGAAGCAGCTTAGCCATATCTTCTTTTCGATCTCCATGAGCCTGCCCGCGGCCGATCCCGCTGTGCGATGCCGACTCCCCGGAGAGTTGCTCCTTTTTCGAATTCGTGGAAAATTATAACAAGGTCACACTTGAGATTATCTTTTACATGCCGGTGGTTGTCAAATGGCAGTGGAAAGCGAAAGGGAAAACGCGATACTGATACTCCAACAGGGAAACGCTCCCAGCAGGAAGTGGACGTTGGATCGGCAGGAATACGTGATCGGGCGCCTGCCGGACTGCGACATCACACTGCCGGACAGGCTCGTTTCGAGGCATCACGCAAGGCTTTTTCAGAAAGACGGCACGTTTTGGCTCGAAGACCTTGGCAGCAAGAACGGGACTTACGTCAATGGCGAGCCGGTCACCTCCCCGAGGGAGTTGAAAGACGGCGACGAGATACAGATCGCCCTGCGGTTCAGGCTGGCTTTCGTGGGTGCGGAGGAAACCGCCCCGCTGGAGGTCGAGCTGGAGCACAAGCTCTGGATCGACGACCGGTCTCACGATGTGTATCTTGGGAACACGAGGCTCGAGCCTCCTCTCTCCTACGCCCAGTACAGCTTGTTGAAAGCGCTGATGGAGGCGAAAGGGGGCGTCGTTTCCAGGGATGCGCTCGTGTCTGCCGTGTGGCCCGGCGAGGAATCGGGCGTGTCGGATCAGGCGGTTGATGCCCTCGTGCGCAGGCTCAGGGAGCGACTGGCCGAGCTAAACCCGAACAAACAGTACGTGATCACTGTGAGGGGGCACGGGTTCCGGCTGGAGAACGATTGATGGGGTGGGGGATCTACGTCCATATCCCATTCTGCGTGCGCCGCTGCCCGTACTGCGATTTCAACACCTACGCGGGCATCGATTACCTGAAACAACCCTACGTCGATGCACTCATAGAGGAAATCGCGAGAACCGGGGAGAGGTTAGGCAGGCCCGAAGCGAGATCGGTGTTCTTCGGCGGCGGGACGCCCACCACCCTGTCTGGAGAGCAGCTTTGCAGCATTCTGGAAGCCGTGCGGCGTGGCTTCCGCCTCGATCCGGGTGCCGAGATCAGCAGCGAAGCCAATCCCGGCACGGTGGATGCGGAACGATTCCGGAGCATGAGGGAATGCGGTTTCAACCGCCTGAGCCTTGGCGTGCAGAGTTTCGACGACGGAGAGCTCAGGTTCCTCGGGCGGATACATTCCGCGTCCGAGGCTGTTGATGCTTACCATCTTGCCAGGAGGGCGGGTTTCGAAAGCATCAACCTGGATTTGATGTTTGGGTTGCCAGAGCAGGAGCCGGAGTCGTGGAAAGCTGCCCTCGAGAAAGCGTTGGAACTTTCTCCGGAGCACCTTTCCCTGTATGCGCTGACGGTGGAGGAGGGAACTCCGCTTTGGCGATGGGTTCGGGGAGGCGAGGTGCCTCCTCCGGATGAGGACGTCTCTGCAGGCATGTACGAGTACGCCTGCGAGCGGCTCGATGCCGCCGGATACGCTCACTACGAGATAAGCAACTGGTGCAGGCGCAGAGATGGCACGGATTTCCGCAGTCGGCACAATCTGATATACTGGAGGCACGAGAGGTATCTCGGTTTCGGCGCCGGAGCGCATTCGTTCGACGGGAAGAAGCGGTGGTGGAATGTTCCTGGGGTTCGGGAGTACATCGATCGA
The DNA here is from genome assembly GCA_027016315.1 of Anaerolineae bacterium. Taxonomy (GTDB): domain Bacteria; phylum Chloroflexota; class Anaerolineae; order S016-19; family S016-19; genus S016-19. The sequence continues at coordinate 6,450 of JALWAP010000299.1, forward strand.
ATCGCCGAGGGCGCGAGCCCGGTAGAATCGGGGGAGGTTCTGAGCGAGCGCACGCTGATGGGGGAGGCCATGATGCTCGGCTTGCGCCTTCTCGAGGAGGGGGTGCCTAACGATCGCTTTGCCGGGGAGTTTGGAGTCGACATAATGACGGCGTTCGGGGACGAAGTGACGGAATTGGTGGACGAAGGGCTCGTCCGATGGCATGGAGATAGCCTCCTCCTTACGCACAGGGCGTGGCTCGTGGCAAATCAGGTCTTTGCCAGGTTTTTGTGAGGCTTTCGGGGAAAGGCATGGACAGAATTCTCGTTGTGGACGACGAAAAGGAAATCGTCAAACTGCTCAAGGCGTACCTCGAGCGGGCAGGATACCAGGTGGTAACCGCCGACGACGGTCGCTTAGCCCTTGCAAAGTTCCGGGCAGAGCACCCCGACCTGATGATCCTCGACCTCATGCTTCCGGGGCTTGATGGGATCGAGGTGTGCAAAGCCGTTCGCAGGGAAAGCGACATCCCCATCATCATGCTGACAGCGAAGGTGGAGGAAAGCGACAAAATCCTCGGGCTGGAGCTTGGGGCGGACGATTACGTCACCAAGCCGTTTTCTCCGAGGGAAGTCGTGGCGCGTGTCAACGCGGTATTGCGGAGGACGAAAGGGCAGCGGGAAGAGGAAGTGTTGCGGGTCGGAGGGATAGAGATGTACCCGCAAAAGCACGCGGTTTACCTCGATGGAAAGGAACTTTCCCTCACTCCAACCGAATTCGACCTTCTGCATGTGTTCATGAAGAGCCCCGGCAGGGTCTTCACCCGGCTCCAGCTCCTGGAGAAAGTGCAGGGGTATGCTTACGACGGATACGAGAGGACGATAGACGCTCACATCAAGAACCTCCGCAAGCACCTGGGGGATTCGTCAAGGAGCCCCAGGTACATCCTCACCGTTCACGGGGTGGGGTACAAGATGGCCGAGGAGTGACATGCGTTTCCCCATACGATGGAAGATCGTCCTGTTTTTCGCCCTGGTGGTAGTCGTTTCGGAGCTGATCACCGGTTGGCGGATGCACATGGGCATCCGCGAAAGATTCGAGACCTACATCCAGAAGAGAACTTACGAACAGTCCAAGGGACTGGTGGTAGAGCTACAGGATTACTACAGCGCGCATGGATCGTGGGAAGGCGTGGGCGCGTACCTTGAGTCCTTGCGCAGGGCGCAACGTAGGAGGGTGCCTACGCATGGTCGGGTGGACCTGGTTCTGCTGGACAGAAGCGGTAGAGTAGTGTGGAGTGCATCCAGGCGCGTTCCGGTGGGCGCATATCTCCCGCTGTTGCCGAAAGGCATAAAGCCCATCCTGGTTCCGATCAAAGTCGATGGGAAATCTGTGGGTGAGCTGGCCGTGCTTGCTCCTTCCCTGACCGCACTCAGCGGAGTTGAGTATTCGTTCCTCAAGGAGGTCGACCGCACGCTGATTTCGGCCACGTTGATGGCCCTCGTGGTAGCGTTGCTGCTCGGGATAGCGATTTCGAACTGGCTGGTGAGCCCGCTCAAGTCCCTCACGAAAGCTGCTCATCGCATAACTGGAGGCGATTTTTCCCAGCGGGTCGAAATCCGTTCCAACGACGAGTTTGGGGACGTGGGGAATGCTTTCAACCTGATGGCCTCCACCCTGGAGAAAGACAAGGAACTGCGCGAGAAGCTGTTGACGGATGTGGCGCACGAGCTGCGCACGCCCCTCAGCGTCATCAAAGGGAACCTGGAGGCGCTGCTCGATGGTGTCTACCAGCCTACGGACGAGAACCTTTCGCTGGTGTACGACGAAGTGCTGTTGCTCGAGCGTTTGATCAACGACTTGCGGGAGGTCTCCCTTGCCGAAGCAGGCGAGCTCCGGCTCGATATGTCGGAGGTGGACATCGAAGACCTGGTCTCTCAGGCTGTCGGGTTTTTCAAGCCCCAGGCAGAGGAAAAGGGAGTGGAACTGTCGGTCGAGATGTCTCCCGGGGCGCACAAGGTCATGGGGGATCAGCAGCGGATAAGGCAGGTGCTCCACAACCTGCTGAGCAATGCGCTTCGGCACACGCCCGGCGGCGGGAAGATAACCGTGGGCGTGAAGACCATTGTTTCGCCCGACCCGGAGGTTTCCGTGTCGGTTTCGGATACCGGCTCCGGCATTGCACCGGAGGATCTGCCGCACGTGTTCGAAAGGTTCTACCGGGGCGATCCTTCCAGGGCGAGGCGTAGCGGAGGGACAGGCCTTGGGCTTGTCATCGCCAAGGAGCTCGTGGAAGCCCACGGCGGCAGGATCTGGATCGAGAGCATGCCTGGAAAAGGGACCACGGTCACGTTCACCCTTCCGATGCCGAGGGACGAGGAATGAAGAGCCTTAAGCGCTTGCTTTCAGCGCTCCCTTACGAGCTTCGATTTGCCGGAGAGGATGTCTCGATTTCCGGGATTTACGACGATTCCCGACGTGTTCGCCCTGGTGGTCTCTTCGTGGCGTACAAAGGCGTGGAGACCGATGGGCACAGGTTCATCGGAAACGCCATCGACAACGGGGCGGTGGCTATCGTTGGGGAAGCGGAGATCTCCCCGGACGGCGTCCCGTACATCAGGGTTCCCGATGGTAGGGAGGCGCTGGCGCTGCTGGCTGCGGCGTGGTTCGATTTTCCTGCTTCCAAGCTTGACCTGATCGGGGTCACAGGTACCGACGGGAAGACCACCACTTCCACGTTGATTTTCAACATCCTCGACGCGTGGGGAAAGAAAGTCGGCCTCATTTCGACCGTGGAAGCAATCCTTGGGGATGGGGCTCAGCCGACCGGGCTCCACACCACCACGCCGCCTGCGCTGGAGATCCAGGAATACCTGCACAGGATGGTGGGAAACGGCGTCGAAGCCGCGGTGATCGAAGCCACGTCCCACGGGCTTGCCCAGCGGCGGCTCGATGGCTGTGAGTTTGACGTGGCTGTGGTTACCAACGTCACACACGAGCATCTGGATTTCCACAAAACCGACGAACAGTACGTTGCCGCCAAGAGGAGGCTCTTCGACGAACTTCTCGTGGGAGGTGGAACGGCCGTTCTGAACGTGGACGATCGATCCTATCGTCTGTTTCAGCCGCTGCCTCGGGCGCGCATCGTCACTTACGGCCTCGATGCACCGGCCGATTTCACGGCGGAGGAGGTTTCCTGGGGCCCGCAGGGGCTTTCCATGAAAGTGATTTCTCCGGACGGGGAGTTCCCCGTGGCCAGTACACTGGTCGGCAGGTTCAACGTGTACAACATCCTGGCGGCGGTGGCCGCTGCTGCCGGCATGGGCGCTCCGCGGGAGGCAATAGCCGAGGGAGTGCGAAAGACCAGGGGCGTTCCGGGGCGGATGGAGGTGATCGACCGGGGTCAGCCATTTACCGCCATCGTTGATTTCGCGCACACTCCGAATGCGCTGGAGAACGCTTTGGCCGCGATCAGGAGCATGACCAAGGGGCGGGTGATAGCGGTTTTCGGCAGCGCGGGCGAGCGGGACAGGGAAAAGCGTCGGCTGATGGGGATCGCCGCAGGCAGGTTGGCCGATTTCGTCGTGATCACCGCCGAAGACCCTCGTCGGGAGCCTCTCGATGCGATCATGGAGGAGATTGCGGCCGGTTGCCGGGAGTCGGGCATGAAACAAGAGCGGGATTTCGTTCTGGTGCCGGATCGGTGGGAAGCGATAAAGACCGCGTGCGAGATGGCTCGTGAAGGGGACGCGGTGATCGTGTGCGGCAAGGGGCACGAGCAATCGATGTGCTTTGGCACGACCGAGTATCCGTGGGACGATAGGATCGCCCTTGCGGAGGTTCTGGAGGGGAGGAAGGAATCCAGGTTCAGGTTGCCTACGTCCAGCGCTCGGAAGCGAGATTAGCGTGGTGGACGATGCAATCAGCGGGGGTACGGAAACTGTAGTGGCGTGCTAACCGATTTGCACTGATTCCAACAACACAACGGAGGTTGCGATGTCTGAACACATTCAAGGAGTCATGGTCAAGAAGCTCACGACGCATCCAGACGAAAGGGGGTTCTTCAGGGAAATTATCCGCGTTACTGATGATCTGTTCAAGGAAGGATTTGGTCAGTGGAGTTATTCTTTCATGCACCACGGTGTGATCAAAGCGTGGCATATCCATCACAAACAGGTGGACTGGTGGTTCGTGCCTGTTGGAGCGCTGAAGCTCGTGATACACGACATGCGTCCCGAATCCCCGACCTATCACATGACCGAGGAATTTTTGATGGGGGAGATGTACGATCCGATTGTGGTGAAAATTCCCCCCGGTGTGGCACACGGATGCAAGGTAATCGGACGGGAGGCTTTGTTGTTCTACATAACGTCACGCACTTACGACCCATCCGACGAGGGAAGGATACCGTACGACGATCCCGAAATCGGCTATGACTGGCTGAAAGGCCCTGAAATCAAGTAAATTTGCCATATGAAGAGGCTGCAAAGGGACTTCTACGCCAGACCCACCATGGAGGTCGCCAGGGATCTGCTTGGCAGGCTCCTGGTTCGTGTGTACGATGGTCAGCGGCTGAGCGGCAGGATAGTGGAAACGGAGGCGTACCTGGGTGCAAACGATCCAGCTTCTCATGCGTACAGAGGCCCCACCGATCGAAACAGAGTCATGTTCGGACCTCCGGGGTATGCGTATGTGTACTTCATTTACGGGATGCACCACTGCCTCAACATCGTCACGGAGTCGGATGGGGTGGCAGGAGCGGTCCTGATCAGGGCAATCGAGCCAGTCGAAGGGGTGGAGGTGATGCAGAAACTTCGCGGCGGCCGCCCGATTGCCGAACTCACCAACGGTCCTGCCAAGCTGGCTCAGGCCCTTGGGCTGGATATCTCCTGGAACGGTACGGACTTGTGCACCAGCGACGATCTCTTTCTGGAAGAAGGGGAGCCGGTTCCGGACGAAAGCGTGATGACTGCTCCCAGAATCGGACTTTCAAGCGGCGCAACCAAAGACGCTCCCTGGCGGTTCGTAATCAAGGGAAACCCATTCGTTTCCCATCCGCCCTGGAAGCGGAAATCCTGATCCAGGAGGCTTCCGAGGCATGGACATGGGACGGTTCGAGCCAGAATTGCAGGCCGCTTTGGAGAAGACCGGAAACAGGGAGCAGGTGCGGCGCATCTTCGAACGTTTCGTCGCCGAAGCCCCTGATCGAGCCCGTTTGCTTGCGTTCTTCGGCGAGTACCCGAGGGCGGTGGAGAAGCTGGTCACCATTTTCGCCAGCAGCCAGTTTCTGACGGAGATACTCCTCCGGGACTCCGGGTACGTGGAAATGCTTACCGACCGGCAGCGCTTGACGCTGGTCGAGTCCGCTGCTGAGATGAAGTCCCAGGCGCTTGCGGCCGCCAGCTCCGGCAATTGGCTGGATAGGCTCAATTCCCTGCGCAGGTTCCATCGGAAGGAGATACTCAGGATCGGAGCCAGCGACATTTTCGACTTCTGGGACCTGGCGACGGTCACGGAGGAGCTTTCGAACCTGGCCGACGCCATGGTGGGCGCTGCGCTTGGGCTTGCTTCGGATGAAACCGGCATTCCAGTGAAAGGATTTGCGGTTTTCGCTCTCGGTAAGTTGGGGGGCAGGGAGCTGAACTACAGCTCCGATATCGATTTACTTTTCGTCGCCCGGGAGAATGCCTCCGCTTTCCTCCGGCTTGGTGCCAAAGTCATCGATGCGCTTTCCAGGATCACTGACGAAGGGTTTCTGTACCGGGTCGATATGCGCCTTCGGCCATGGGGAAGCTCCGGTTTGATGGTATCCTCGGTCAAGCTGTACCTCGACTACCTCGCCGCGCACGCCAGATTGTGGGAGAAGCAAGCGCTGCTCAAGTTGAGGTTCGTTGCCGGGGATGAGCGGCTGGGCGCGGAGTTCCAGGATCTGGTCGAGCCGAACGTGTTCTCCTACGATCCGGCGGAGCTCCGTGGGGAGGTCGCCGAGATGAAGCGCAGGATCGAAGTCAGGCTGCGTCGGAAGGGGCACGAGCGGCGCGAGGTGAAGCTGGGCGAGGGTTCCATCCGTGACGTGGAGTTCGTCGTCCAGTACCTCCAGCTCCTTCACGGCAGAGACAGGCCGGAAGTGCGCACCCGGTCGACGCTGGACGGCCTGGCGCGTTTGCACGACGCCGGGATTCTCCCCTCGGACGAGTATGGGATCTTGCGGGAGGGATACGTCTTCCTCCGCACCATCGAGCACCACCTTCAGTTGATGCATTACCAGCAGACCCATCTTTTGCCCGATGACCAGGCGCGGCAGGATGATTTGGCTCGGCGACTTGGGTTCGAAAGCGGTGAAGCGTTGATGCGCAGATACCGTCAGCACGCTTCTGCCATCCGGCAGGTATACTCCCGGTATATCGAGGGCGAGGAGCTGGAGATGCAGCATCCGATGGCGTTGCTCCAGTTCCGCACGATCCCGGACTACACCGAAACGTTTGGCGAGGAAGAGGTGCGTCGTCATTCGGAGCTGTTGGCGCGTCTCGGCGGCGACACAGTGGCCGTGGTCGAGCCAAGGCGCATTGGTGAGGGAAAGTGGGAAGTTACGGTGGTCGGATTCGATTACCCGGGAGAGCTCTCGGTCGTGTGCGGGCTGCTTTCCGCATACGAAATCAACATCGATGGCGGGCTCGTGCTGACTTCCGAGGGCGATACCCCGCGCAAGATCGTCGATGTGTTCGAGGTCTCACCGGTGGATGGCGAGATTGCCGAGGAGACCTGGATCGCCTATCAGGCTGAACTCAACCGTCTCCTTGGGATGCTCGGGGGTGGGGAGCGGGAGAAAGCATTTGGGGAGCTTGCCAGGAAAGTCGCCTCGGCGGCAAGGAAAGCTTCTCCGACGGGAGCTCCGCTCTATCCTGTGACCATCGACGTGGACAACGAGTCTTCCAGCAAGTACACGGTGCTGCGGATCGGGGCGATGGACACGTTCGGGTTCCTGTACGAATTCACCAGCGCCCTGGCGTTGCAAGGCGTCTACATCTCGAAGGTGATAGTGAGGACTGCCGGGAACCGCGTGGTGGATGTACTGTACGTTACGGATTCAAGGGGTCGGAAGATAACCGATCCGGAACGGATCCAGGAACTGAAAGTGGCTACGTTGCTGGTAAAGCAGTTCACGCACCTGCTTCCCCACGCGCCTGATCCGGAGCCCGCGTTGCTGCATTTCAACAGTTTCATCGGCAGGCTTTTCTCCATGCCAAACTGGCCTGGGGAGGTTGCTTCGCTGGAGACGCCGGAGGTGCTGAAGAGCCTGGCGAAGCTCCTGGGCGTCAGTGATTTCCTCTGGAGCGATTTCCTGCAAATGCAGTATGCAAATTTGTTCCCTGTCGTCAAGGACGTGGACTCGCTGGTGGAAGGTAAATCGAAAGAGAGGATGCGGCGGGAACTCGAGAATGCGCTGCGGGATACGGCCGATGCGGATGGATTCCGGGAAATCCTCAACGATTTCAAAGATCGGGAGATCTTGAGGATCGGCATGCGTCAGATACTTGGGAATCCGGAGGATTTTTGGCGGTTTTCGAGAGAGCTGACCGATCTGGCGAAAGTGGTGGTGGATGCGGTGTACCGCAAATGTTTCGCACTCCATGGTGCGAAATTTCCTCATATGGCCGTGCTGGCTTTGGGGAAGTTCGGCGGGGTCGAGATGGGGATGGCATCCGACCTGGAGCTAATGTTCGTGTACGATGCGGAAGGGCCGGAGGCGGCGGACTTCTACAATCGGGTCGTAGCGTGCGTGCTTGGGAGCATCAGGGCGCGACGGAAGGGCGTGTTCGACGTGGATTTGCAGTTGCGGCCTTATGGAAAGGTGGGGCCGCTGGCGGTGTCGTTGGAGTCGTTCGAGAGGTATTTTGCGCCGGACGGCCCGGCGTGGCCTTACGAAAGGCAGGCTTTGATAAGGATGAGGGCTGTGGGCGGGGATATGGAGCTCGGTCGCAGGCTCGAGCGGATCAGAGATCGGTTCGTGTATACCGGCGATCCGCCAGATTTCGCCGCTATCCGTGCGATGAGGGAGCGGCAGGTCAGGCACCTGGTGGCCGGAGGGGCTGTGAACGTCAAGTTCAGCCCGGGTGGGTTGGTGGACATAGAGTACCTGGTTCAGGCGCTCCAGATGGCGCACGGGAGGGACATTCCGGACCTGCGCACGACCAATACCCGGGAAGCGATGGCCGCGCTGGCAAGACACGGCATTTTGAGCGATGAGGATTTCGATATGCTGCTGGCGGCGCACACTTTTCTGACGATGGCAATCGAGGCGCTTCGTGTCGTGCGCGGCAATGCCCAGGATCTGAACGTGCCTCCTCGGGGATCCGACGAATTCGTGGCCTTTGCCGCAAGGATGGGTAGGGAGGAGCCGCTTTCGGTATGGCACGATTTGCTGTTCCACATGGACGCGGCGCGTCGCATAGTGGAAAGGTACGAAGCAGCGTACCGATCAGGGCAGTGAATCGATTTTCGCAGGAGCGTCCTTGCCAAGGATTAGCAGGAAATCGGACGAGTTCTTGAGGTTGGCACCCGTCCGCACGTTTTCCGGCGAGATGTGGAAAATCTTCTGAAGCTCCTGGGATGTGAACTCCTTGGGCGTGTAAACGATCAGAACCGAGTGCTGGTAGTCCGCCCTATCCGCGTTGCCGATGGATACCACGTTGAACCCAAGTTTCTTGAGTTGCTTTGCCGTGTTGGATGCAAGCCCGGATTTGAGCGTCCCGTTCAGAACCACGATCCTGGCGTTTTCCATCTTGAGCCGTTCTTGTTTCATCTGAACGGCGCTCTTGCCGATGGGCGTGATTACGGATGGCGTGCCTGCGGCAACGGGCGGGGTATCTTGCATGATTTTGTCCACCACAGCCCTGACCTTGTCACGGAGCGGGAGCAGCACCCACGCGCCGCCTTGTGTCCGGTACTGTTTGGTGCATGAACTGTCTATGACCGCCTGTTCTACCGTCAGGTCCTGCGAAGCCATCGATCGCGCCAGCGCCACCATCAGCGAAATGGGCATGTCGGTGCTGATCGAGTTGCCCAGCGCTTTGTATATCTGTGGAGCGCGTGCGATGAGGGACGGCAGCATTTTCTTTTCCATGACCTTGTCCCTGATTGCCATTATGACCTGCTGTTGTCTGCGGGCACGCCCGAAATCCGAATCCTGGTGCCTCGTCCTGGCGTACTTGAGCGCCAGATCGCCATCCATGTGGATTCGGCCTGCCGGGATGTACAGCGGTGAGTAACCGTAGTTTTCGTCCGGGAACGTCGGGTCGTTTATCGGTTTTGGCACGTCTATGTCGATGCCGCCGATCAGGTCTACCAGTTTCCTGAATCCGTCGAAGTTTATCATCACGTAGTAGTCGATCGGGTATCCGATGAACCTACGAACAGTTTCTTTTACCAGCACAGGCCCGCCGCCGGGATACTTCTTCATCTCACCGATGCGATAGGCTGTGTTGATCCTCCCTTCGCCGTAGTTTGGAATCTGCACCCACATGTCTCGCGGGATGGAGAGCATCCCGAGCTTGTGGTGCTTCGGGTCGTAGTGCAGCACGATGATGGTGTCCGTCCGAGGGGGGTCGACCTCCTTGGGCCTTTTGTCCACGCCCAGGAGCAAGATGTTCAACGGCCTGAGCTGATTCCCGTTCGTTTTCTTCGTGTTTCCCGAGTCGCCTGCGAACTGAGGACTTCCGCCGTTGTTCCCTCCGAACAATGGGCGCACGAACGGCGGCATGAGCGACGAGATGTCAGGGGTCTTCGCAGCGGTGTACTTTGCAACAGCGTACACGCTGTAAGACGCCGCAACCAGCAGCAAAAGCAGTACCAGCAAGATCAGGATTCTCTTGCCGGAGTTTGTCTTCTTCGCCTGGAATTTTCCTGCCGATCTGTACGTTATCTTTGTTCTTCCCATAGCACGGTGAATTTTATCATCTATGCTCCGAAAAGCAAAATCGGCGTCAATTCCTTTCCCCTGAAAGCCAAGCTGCCGACGGAGGGCAAACAGCTCCTAGATCCGCTTGCCCTCCATCTCCCCACCTCGAGTGTACCCGCTCTACCTTGTCGTTCCCCTTTGTAGAGTCGCTAAGAGTTAGGGCTCATCCATGGTGACCGAGCAGTTTCTTCGCATGTTCGACCACGTTGGGCACGTTGAAGCCGAGTTTTTCCATGACGATTTTGCCCGGAGCGGAGGCGCCGAACCGTCGGAGCCCGATTACGGCTCCATGCTCTCCGACCCATTTCTCCCAGCCCAAAGGATACGCTGCCTCCACGGCGATCTTCGGTTTGCCTGGGATCAACACGGACTTTCGGTATTTCTCCAGCTGTGCTTCAAATATCTCCCAACTCGGCATCGACACGACCTGGGCTCGTATCCCCTCCTCTGCCAGCGCTTTCTTGGCCTCCAGCGCAAGGTGGACTTCGGAGCCGGTTGCGAGAATCTGCACGTCTGGGTCACGGTTTTCGTCGAGGGCGTATGCTCCTCTGCGCACTCCGTCGGCGATTTTTGCTTGGTCCAGATCGAGGATCGGAAGCGATTGCCGCGTCAGGATCAGGGCGACGGGGCCTTTGTCCCATTCCATCGTCAACCGCCACGCTTCCACGGTCTCCCTGGCGTCTGCCGGGCGGATCACCGTCAGCCCGGGTATGGCTCTGAGGGCTGGCAGGTGTTCAACCGGCTGATGCGTCGGGCCGTCTTCCCCGATGCCTATGCTATCGTGGGTGAACACGTAGATCACGGGAAGCTTCATCATGGCCGCCAGCCGTATGGGTGGACGCATGTAGTCGCTGAAGACCAGGAACGTACCCCCGAACGGGCGAATTCCGCCGTGTTCGGCAAGCCCGTTCAGCGCAGCGCCCATCACGTGCTCCCGCACTCCAAAATGCACGTTCCTTCCGGCGTACGAGCCGGGCTCGAAATTCCCTT
>JALWAP010000300.1 GCA_027016315.1 Anaerolineae bacterium
GGTCGATCCATGACGCCAGCCATGGCAGAAACGACGGCGGAGTCATGCGCGGGTCGAAATAGTAGTGCGTCTGCTCCAGGATTTCCTCCACCGGAGCGACCACGTCCTCGAATATCCGGAGGAAGCGTCCCATGAAGTCGCTCCCCTGGTAAATCGCCGGAAGGTACTGCAACAATTTGCTCGGCTCGACCTTTTCTTCCATGCCCATTCTCCATACTCGAGTATCAAAAGCCCGACGCGGAGTCGCTGAGACTACCCAATCAGCGAATCAGCGGAACTGCTTCCTCGCACATACCGGTGATTCGCTGATTCGCTCTTTCGTGATTCGTTTGATTTGTTGGTCTCCGCGTCTCTTGCGTCCCTGCGTCCAATCTCTGCCCGGTGTAAGGCGTTAACCTCATCCCTCCACCACGACCAGATGCCGGTAGGATGCTATCAGACCGCCTTCTGGCACCTCGATGTGAATCGTGTCCTCGCCCAGCTTCCCGGTGGCGATGTCGATGGGGAACAGCTTGGCTTCGGAGATGAACTCCACGCCGGGGACGTCGTGGACGACCGCGTACACGTCGGCGATGTAAAGATCACGCCCGAATGGCCAGCCTTTCCCGTCCCGCCCACCGATGAGCGGGTGGATGAACCGATAGAGTTCGTCCTCCACGCGCTGACGCACCGTTGCCGCTTCCAGCCGGTTCTGCACCTTGATCTTCACCTGTGCCGAGACCCACACATACGGCGGCGTGCGGATGTCCAGGGCCGTCCCCAGGAGCCTTCGTTCGTCCAGGTACGCCCGCACGTCCGCAGCCAGCGCTTCCGACACCTTGAGCTGGCGCGGCGTCGGCTTCATCACGCCCTCCAGCGATGGCACCAGGTACAGCCGCACGGTGCCCGGCGGCGGGTCGTTGCTACCTGGCCTGGGATGGACGCACCTGGCGCGGGCCACGCTGCTGGACGCCTCCAGCGCGAGCACCTCGAAATCCTCTGCCGTGACGGCACGATTGCGGGTGCGAAGCTGCCTCGGGCCGCGCATCTTGGCGTGTTCCAGCGTCTCCGCATCCCTGCCGCCAAACGCCGCCTCACGGTTGGTCACGCCGGAGACGAACGGGATGGACGATTTGAGCACCGTCAGCGTTCCCGGGCCCACGTTCCCGATAGTGCCCCCGCCGACCCGGTATCGGGAAAGGCGTATCCGCGCGCCCTTGGGCGGCACGGCGCCGTACTCTCTGGTGGTGCCGTCGGGCTGCCGGATGGAAGGCCCAAACTGTATCTCGCCGTGGATCGGATCGCACACGAAGTGCCGATCGTCAGGGCCGGAATCGGAGAAATCGGGCACCTCTTCCCATTTCTCCCACCCGGCTTCCGTCTCCACTTCCACTGTCTCGCCCCTGCCGAGAGGGAGCATGGGCGTCTGTGCAACCTGGAACCGCTGCCCCGGCTTGCCGCTGCTCCGCCCCAGGACTTCGCCGACGATGGGAGAGGCGTGGGTGGCCGGGACGGTTCCGCCGATGGTGTAGGAGTCGGTCACGAGGATTTTCGGCGACGCGGTGTACATCGGCTGCTCCGGCTCCGGCTCCGTCACGCGGCACCTGATCCAGTACGCCCG
>JALWAP010000301.1 GCA_027016315.1 Anaerolineae bacterium
GTTCCAGGACTTTCTGGCTGACGCTCCCGAGGAGAAGCCCTTCGAGAGAGCCCAGGCCCCTTGCTCCCATCACGATCAGGCTGCAATCCCTGGTCTCTGCGATCCTGATGATCGCCTGCGCCGGTGGCCCTTCCACGATTTCCACATCCACCGGAATGCCCTCTTTCTTGAAGAACTCCACAAACTGCGAGGTTATTTTCTCGCCTTCGGCTATGTGCTTAGCCGCAACCTTTTCCATCTGCTCCAGCCCGAGATACGACGGTACTTTCGGGAAGGCGTAAACCACCAGAATATCCGAGCCAAATTGCTTGGCAAGGCTCTTGGCATATTCCGCCGCTTTCCACGAATGTTTGGAGCCGTCTGTCGGGAAGATAATGTGTTTGAACATTTCGACCTCCTTTGCGTTGCCGAGACTGTTGTTTGCGCCAGATGCTCACCACAATTATAACTCAACGCCTGCATGTCGGGCTAATCTCTCCCGGCTGCAGGCCGATCGGACCGACTTTCTCACGCCACGATGCTGTATCCGCCGTCCACTGCGATCACCTGGCCGACGATCATGCTGGCGTCGTCAGAACACAGGAAAGCTACGACTTTGGCTATTTCCTCAGGCGTGACGAGCCTGCCTGCCGGGGTTCGCTTGATCGCTTCTTCGACCATGGCATCTTTATCGGGAAACGCGTCCAGGGCTTTCGTCTGCACGACGCCGGGGGAGACCGCATTGGCTGTTATCCCGTACGGGGCAAGTTCGGCCGCCAGGTATCTTGTGACCGCTTCTATCGCTGCTTTGGACACCCCGATCACCGAGTAGCCGGGGAGAACCCTGGTGGATCCAAAGCTGGTGATGGAAACGATCCTCCCCCATCGATTCTCGATCATGTACTTTGCCGCTGCTTTGGCTCCCAGCAGAGTGGACCTGGCGTTGACGTTCATCGTCCAATCCCACGTCCGCTCATCCTGCTCCAGAATCGGCTTGAGTACGCCGAAGACGGCGTTGCCCACGAAGATGTCCACGCTCCCGAAGTGGGACGCGGCTTTCTCGACGAGGGCCTGGACTTGCTTAGCGTCCCCCACGTGCGCTTTCACGACCAGGGATTTGACGCCTTCTGACTCGATCTGGCGTGCAGTCTCTTCCGCGTCCTTCCTGTGGCGGAAATAGTTCACCGCAACGTTTGCTCCGTGCCTTGCCAGTTCCAGGGCTATCGCCCTTCCGATCCCCCGGCTGCTGCCGGTCACCACGGCGGTTTTCCCTTTGAGGTACACTTCCACCTCCTCAGCTTTTCTCCTTGCAGACTATCTTGTACACCCCGTAGGAGCCTCCCTTGGAGCAGAAGTCCTCCATGGTCACTTTTGCGTTGGCAAAGAGCTTTTTCATAGCCTCGAGCCTCGAGGCGCACAGCTCAGGGAACCTGGCTGCCACAGCGAGGAATGGGCAGTTGTACTGGTAGATTTCGAAGTGCCCCGGTGATTTTTCCTCCCAGGTGGCAAAGAATCCTTTCTGGTTCACGAAATCCACGAACGCAGCGACTTTCTCTGCTCCGCTTTTGCCCTTCAGTGCTTCCTCTGCTCCAGCCATTTCTTCCTTGGTGAGTTC
>JALWAP010000302.1 GCA_027016315.1 Anaerolineae bacterium
TGGTCCAGGCGCTGGTGGCGTGGCTTTGGGATCTGCGCCAGAAGAACATGACCTTCAGGATCTACAGGCGGGAGCAGATTTTGGAGAACAAATGGCGCGCCATGAACAGCGGCATCCATGGGAAGCTAATCGATTGGGGCAAAGAGAAGGAAGTCCCTGTGCCCGATCTGATCGAGGAGATCCTGGCGCTGGTCGACCCGTATCTGGACAAGCTCGAGAGCCGGGAGTACGTGGTGCCGGTCGTCCGCAGGATTCTGAGGGAAGGGACCAGCGCCGATCGGCAACTGCGCGTTTACAAAGAGACCGGCAGCCTGAAGGCCGTGGTGGACCACCTCATCCAGGAAACCAGCATGGGGTTGGATTGATGGGATCGGCAGGGGAGAACCGCCCCCTGCCGAGGCCGCTTTACGTATTCCTACAGTAGCGACAAGACCTCTTTCCCTTTTGCAAAGAGGGCGGGGACTCCGCCTGTGTGGACGAAGAGCACGTTGTCGGATGGCTTGAAGAAACCCTTTCGTGCCAGCCCGATCAGCCCTGCCATGCCTTTCCCGGTGTAGACCGGATCGAGGAAGATGCCTTCGTGCCGCGCCAGCAATCGAATCGCCTCCACGCCCTCTTTCGAAGGTATGGCGTATCCGTCCCCTACGAATCCTTCCACGAGGATGAAATCCTTTCGCGTGATGGTCATGCCCGGATCGATCTGTTGGGCGGTGGACGTGGCGGAGGCAGCTATCGACGGCTCGAAATCTTTCCACAGAGCCCCCACGTCGATGCCGATCACTTTCACGTTCGTCCCGAGGAGCCTGAACCCGGCGGTCAGGCCTGCGACCGTGCCTCCCGTCCCGGCAGCGACCACCACGTAGTCGAGCCGGAGGCCCTTGGTTTCCATCTGCTGCTGGATTTCCAGCGCTGCGCCGACGTATCCGAGCAGCCCTATCGGCGATTCGCCGCCCACTGGGATGATGTAGGAATCCTCCTCCGAGACGTCCGGCGATGAAAGAGCTTCCGCTTTCATGTCCGCCACAGCATCCTCGAGCCGTTTCGAGCCGCTTTCGAACGGGATGAAATGTATCGTGGCGTCCATGAGCCGGTCCAGCAGCAGGTTCCCGGTGTACTCTTGCGGCTCTTCGCCGAAGAGGAACAGCACAGGCTCGAGCCCGAGTTTCCTCGCCGCTGCCACGGTCTGCCTTGCGTGATTGGATTGCGGGCCGCCGAATGTGACGACTTTCTTCTTCCCCTGCGAAATCGCGTCCCCCAGGAGGAATTCGAGCTTGCGCGTTTTGTTTCCTCCGATGCCAAGCCCTATCTGGTCGTCCCTTTTGATGAAGATGTTCGGGCCCCCGAGCGCACTGCTGAGGTTTTTCATGTGTTCGATGTTCGAAGGCAGATACGCGAAGCGCGCACGCGGAAATTCATTCAGCTTATCGGCAAGGCTTTTGCTGTCCATCGCTACCTCCAGCAATCAAACAGGGCGGCAACACGCCGCCCCAAAGAATGTATGTTCGACCGGCAGCGTTTCCCGGTTACCCGATGACGTCCTCGCCGCCGTCGACGTGGATGACCGTACCGCTGATCCACTGGATCCTCGGGTCGGAAAGCACGGCGATGGTGTTTGCCACGTCCTGTGGGGTCGTCAGCCTGCCGTCTGGGTGGCGGGCTTTTGCCCCTTCTATCAGCCTTTCGTGGCCTGGGATCTTGAGGAGCGCCGGCGTGACAGTGACGCCCGCCTGGATGCAGTTCGCCAGGACACCGCGCGGCGCCAGTTCCATGGCAAGCTGCCGAATGTGGGATTCCAAAGCAGCTTTGGCGGCGGATACGGCGCCATATCCCGGTACGACCCTGTGCGAGCCTTCGCTCGTCATGGCGAAGATCCGGCTCCCTCTGCTGAAAAGCCCGCGCCGGACGATGTCCTGCACCCAGTACACGAGGCTATGCGCCATCACGTTCAGCGTCATCTCCATCTGCGCCTGCGACACCGCCTGCTCCGGATCGTCGGCGATGAACGGGAGCAGCGTCCCGAAGGCCAGCGAGTGCATCAGCAGGTAAATGCTGTCCTCCGGATCGTCCGCCAGCACTTTTTCGATTTTGTCCAGGACTTTCTGGCGCTTCCTTTCGTCGGCGGCGTTGGTGTTGAAGAAAACCGCTTTGCTTCCCTTTGATTCTATCTTGGAAATCACCTCTTTGACATGTGGCATGGTTGCTTTCAGGTCCAGGTGGACGCCGAAGATGTTCATGCCTTCTTCCGCAAGCGCGAGGGCGGTTGCCTCTCCGAACCCGCTGGACGCGCCGAGGATAAGAGCCCATTTACCTTTGAGAGCTTCGCTCATAGAGACCTCCCTGTGTGATAGAGTCCGATAGTTTCTTCAGGCCAGAATTATAAACTTTGGTGATATAATTTCCAAATTTCCACACGTCCTGGGTGGAAAACGTGGGGACTGTGCAAGTTCATCCCTTGGGAACTGCGACTTCGACTGGGGTTGCGTGGGTTATCCTGATGAGGTCTTTTACCGGAAGCTTTATGTTTATCCCACGCTTGCCTGCGCTGACCAGGATACGCTCGAACCGCAGGGCGGATGCATCTATGAACACGTCGAACCGCTTCCCCAGCAGAGCCAGCGCGGAAATCCCGCCGACTTTCAGCCCGGTGAGCTTTTCCGCTTCCTGGAGCGTGGCCATCCGCAATCCTTCGAAGCCGGTTGCTTTCTCCAGTTTCTTCAGGCTCAGATGGCTGTCGCCGGGCACCATCACCAGCAGCGGGTGAGATCTCGGCCTGACCGCCACCAGCGTTTTGAAAACCTGCTCCGCCGGAACGCCGACGGCTTCCGCCACCCCATCGGCAGAATGTATTTCGGGAGAGAAGTAGAACGGTTCGTAAGGCACTTTCTCCCTGTCGAGCACCCGCATGGCATTCGTTTTCTTCGGCTTCATTTCGAACTCGTTTGAGGACAGTCAGTATCGACGGGAGGCGACCCGCGGGTCGCCTCCGGTTCATCCTTCCTTCACCATGTTCAAGAAATATCTGTGGAACCTGTCGTCGTCCGTCAGTTCGGGGTGGAACGACGTGCCGAGCAATTTCCCCTGCCTGGCAGCCACGACCTTCCCGTCGACTTTCGCCAGAACCTCGACATCCGGGCCGACTTCCTTGACCACAGGGGCGCGGATGAAGACTGCAGGGAACGGGCGCGGCTCGCCTTCGGTTACGGCTGCCAGCGCGGGCACGTCTATCATGGCCTCGAAACTGTCCACCTGCCGTCCGAAAGCGTTCCGTTCGATGACCACGTCCATCCCGCCGATCAGCGGTTGTTCCTGCCCCACGTCCTTCGCCAGGAGGATGAAGCCCGCGCACGTCCCCCAGATCGGGAAGCCAGAGCGGGCGAGCTCTTGCAGCGGTTCCAGCAACCCGAATTCCACGGCGAGCTTGCCCATGGTCGTGCTTTCCCCGCCCGGGATGATCAGGCCGTCCAGCCCATCGAGGTGTTCCGGCAGCCGGACTTCCCTGGTTTCGACTCCGATTCGTTCCAGCATCAATCTATGTTCACGAAAAGCGCCTTGCAGAGCCAGAACGCCGATCCTCATGGATCACCATCCCCTCTGCGCCAGGAGCTCTTCTTCCGGAATCTTGTCGATCTCGATGCCGACCATCGGTTCGCCCAGATTGCGGCTGACTTCGGCCAGGATCTTGGGGTCGTTGTAGTGGGTTACCGCCATCACGATTGCCCTGGCGCGCTTGGCCGGATCGCCGGACTTGAAGATGCCGGAGCCCACGAACACGCCGTCCATCCCAAGTTGCATCATCAGCGCGGCGTCGGCTGGCGTGGCGATGCCGCCTGCAGCGAAGTTCACCACTGGCAGCTTACCGGTTTCGGCCACTTCCACCACCAGCTCGTACGGCGCTCCGATCTCCTTGGCGTAGTGCATCAGTTCCTCTTTCGGCATGTTCTGGAGCCTGCGGATCTCGCCCAGGACCGCTCTGGCGTGTCGAACCGCCTCCACCACGTTGCCGGTGCCAGCCTCGCCTTTCGTCCGGATCATGGCTGCGCCTTCACCGATCCTCCGCAGTGCTTCTCCAAGGTTGCGCGCTCCGCACACGAACGGGACTTTGAAATCCCATTTGTTGATATGGTGTTCTTCGTCGGCGGGTGTCAGTACCTCGCTCTCGTCTATGAAATCAACTCCCAGGGCTTCCAGGATCTGCGCTTCAACGAAATGCCCGATCCTCGCTTTTGCCATGACCGGGATGCTTACCGCCTCCATGATCTCGATGATCTTTTCCGGATCGGCCATCCTTGCGACGCCGCCCTGTGCTCGTATGTCGGCAGGAACCCTTTCCAGCGCCATGACCGCCACTGCACCGGCGTCTTCGGCGATCTTTGCCTGCTCGGCGTTGGTGACGTCCATGATCACTCCGCCTTTGAGCATTTCGGCCAGGCCTGTTTTGACCTTGTAAGTACCCGTCTTCCACTCCATCTCGTTTACCCTCCAGAAATAAGGCGCGAACGCCCGATTGCAAGCATTTCTGCTCCTCCATTATACTCCCGTAAACCTGGGGTAGCAAAGCGAAAACCGTGGGGTTTGGCCGCATGGCCATCCTTCGACCCGGCGATTCTGCTGTTTTCCACTCGCTCTCTGTCAGTTGGCATGCCGCTCACGACATGTCCGTGCCCATGCCCAGGGGCCAGGCGCATGAGGTTGCTATTGTACGCGTTGGTGGGATATAATGCGGAAAGAAATTCGTATGCAGGGAGGAAACCCAATGGGATTGAAGGAGAAAATCAACGCAGACCTGAAAGAGGCGATGAAGAGCGGGGACAAGCACAGGGTTATGGCTTTGCGCTCTTTGAAGACCGCGATAATGAACGCTGAAAAAGCCGGTAAGGTGGCTAAGGAGCTCACGGATCAGGAAATCGTGAGCATAGTGATGAAAGAAGTCAAGCAACGCCAGGATTCTATCGAGGAGTACAGGAAGGCTGGTCGAGACGATTTGGTTGCCGAGGAAACTGCCGAAATGGAAGTGTTGAAAGCCTATCTTCCCCGCCTGATGACCCGGGAAGAGATCGAGGCGAGGGCGATTCAGGTTATCGAGGAAGTCGGTGCAACCGGCCCCAGGGATATGGGGAAGGTTATGAAGCCGCTCATGGCGGAACTCAGAGGCAAGGCGGACGGCTCTTTGGTGAGCCAGGTGGTCAAAGAACTGCTGAGCAAGCGGCAATAAGTCTGGAAGCCCACAGCGAAAAGGCGTGAGGGGATTGTTTTATGGCGGCTGATGAGGATATGGCTCCGGAAGTGGAGCACTATTCTCCGCTTCTTTCCGGTGTAGTGGGAACTGAGGAACTGGAGGATTTTTTCCTCCGGAGCCAGGCTTCCTATCGACAGGGGCTTCGGCCTTCGGAAAGGGTGCGGGGGATCGTGTACGGGGTGGTGTTCACGGTTCTCTCGATCCTGATCCTCATCGTGCCGCTCCCGTGGGAGGGTAGATTCAACCTGAAAGTGGGCGATGTCAGCCCGGTGGACATTCGAGCGCCGAGGAAGCTGAGCTATGTCAGCGAAGTTCTCACGAAAGAGGC
>JALWAP010000303.1 GCA_027016315.1 Anaerolineae bacterium
CTCGTGGAAGAAGGCGACAAGTGGAAAGACACTCCGGTTGAAGAATTGCCAGAGCCAGAGCCTCTTGTCAAGAAATAAACCTTAGGAGGTGAAAGATGCCTACGATCATAGAGGACATCAAAGCAAGGGAGATCCTCGATTCCCGGGGAAATCCGACGGTGGAAGTCGAAGTCTACCTCTCAGGAGGGGCTTTCGGGCGTGCTGCGGTGCCTTCGGGTGCGTCCACTGGCGTGCACGAAGCGGTCGAGCTGCGGGACGGCGACAAGAGCAGATTCGGCGGTAAGGGCGTCCTGAAGGCGGTCGAGAACGTGAACACCATCATCGCCGACGAAATCCTGGGCTGGGACGCTCTGGATCAGGTGGAGATAGACAATTTCTTGATCGGCCTCGACGGGACGGATAACAAAAGCCGCCTCGGTGCGAACGCAATCCTCGGGGTGTCGCTCGCTGTTGCACACGCAGCGGCCAACGCACTTGGCATCCCGCTGTACCGCTACCTTGGCGGTGTCTATGCGCACATCCTCCCCGTACCCATGATGAACATCCTCAACGGCGGCAAGCACGCCGTGGACTCCGCTGATCTGCAGGAATTCATGATCGTACCTGCGGGCGCTGCTTCATTCGCCGAAGCGCTCAGGTGGGGCTCCGAGACCTACCACGCCCTGAAAAGCGTGCTGAAGAGCCGGGGGTACGCAACCAACGTCGGTGACGAAGGCGGTTTCGCTCCCTCGCTCAAATCGAACGCGGAAGCGGTGGAAGTCATCGTGGAGGCGATCGAAGCCGCCGGGTACAAGCCTGGGAAAGACATTTACATCGCCCTGGACCCCGCAGCCAGCGAATTCTACGATGCCGAAAGGAAGCTCTACGTCCTCAAGAAAGAAGGCAAGGAACTGACCGGCGAAGAGATGGTCGATTTCTACGCCGATTGGATCGAGAAATACCCGATCATCTCCCTGGAGGACGGGCTCGCCGAGGACGATTGGGAGAACTGGCAGATCCTGAACGAGAAGCTCGGGGCCAAAGTTCAGCTCGTTGGCGACGACATCTTCGTCACCAACGTGGAAAGGATCAAGCGCGGCATCGACGAAAAGACCGCCAACTCGGTGCTGATCAAGCTGAACCAGATAGGCACCCTCACGGAAACCATCGACGCAATCGAGCTGGCCAGGAAAGCCGGGTGGACGTGCGTCGTCTCCCATCGCTCCGGGGAGACGGAGGACACCACCATCGCCGATTTCGTGGTGGCGATGGGCACCGGTCAGATCAAGACCGGCGCGCCAGCACGCGGCGAGCGGGTCGCCAAGTACAACCAGTTGCTTCGGATCGAAGAAGACCTGGGAGACGCATCGGAGTACGCCGGAATGGGAGCTTTCTACAGCACCGGCAGGTGATCTGTCTCCGCTGGGTAGGCGATGGCATTGCCATCGCCTACCCAAAGCCTACCGTCTGACGAGACCATCGCCATCCCCTGAGGCAATCGCACGTTACTGAACAGCTATAGCACCGTTTTTTTGACAGAAAACCCTTCTTGAATGTAAATTCCCAATTTTTGACTTTCTGAGCTTGACGTGGTATCCTCTTACCT
>JALWAP010000304.1 GCA_027016315.1 Anaerolineae bacterium
TGCTTCACGGCGGAAGCCGCGGAACTGGTCTTCCCAAAGCAGACCATGTCCGGGTGGGGATTCGATGTTGAGGTGCTGTTCATCGCGCTTCACCACGGCCTCAAGGTCGTTGAGGTGCCGGTAAACTGGTACTACATGGAGAACAGCAGGGTCAACCCGGTGAAGGACACCTTCAGCATGCTCCGGGAAGTCCTGAAAGTACGCCAAAACGCACGGAAGGGAATCTACGACGACTGACCCGGTTCACGTCAGGAAGAATCTTTCCCCATCCCGCCTGTTTCAACAACGCAAAGGCGCCAGGCGTGATTCGTTAAACCTAATCTGCGAAATCCGCGTAATCTGTGGATGATTTGAGGGCGAGCCAGGCGGCTTGCGCCTGCAGGTTACGTGTAGGTCGAGTCGCCTGACTCGACCGGGGCAGGCGAGGACGGATCTTACCCTCGGTGCTGGAGATAGCAGGGGAAATCATTTTCCCCTCTGCGTCTCCTGCGGCTCTGCGTCAAGCGGGCGAGCCAGACGGCTCGCCCCTACAACAGACATGCCTGGCGTTCGGTCGTGCAGCCGTTCAACACGAAGACGCCAGGGCTACAAAGGCGCAAAGCTCTTCAAGTGAACTTCGCGTCTTTGTCTCTTTGCGTCCTGGCGTTGTGTTTTGAAGAATCTCTAAGGCGCTGCTTCAAGGCATCCTCGGCTCACTGCGCTCGCCGCGGTTCGGAAGGGCTTCCCGGAATTTCCTGGTTCTTCCACGCCATTTATAAGAAGGTAAGGCTTGTGCTCACTCGGGAGCGGGGGAGAAGCCACAAAGTGGGTCAGGCAGGGGGCTTTGACATCGCCGGTGGAAGACGATAGAATCTCCCTACATTGTGGGAAGGGAGGTTCGTGTGAAGCGATTTCGGGACGCCGGTTTTGCCCTTCTGCTGGTGATGGTTCTGCTGGCGGCGATTTCCGCCTGTTCTCCTGGCACGCTCACCCCTACGACAACCCGTACGCCAGCCGCAACGACGCCGGAACCGACCTCCACGCCGGTTCCTCCATCCCCAACGCCGACACCGTTGCCTCCGACGCCCACCCCTCAGCCCACGAAAGCGCCTTCCATGCAGGACGCGATGCGCGCAGCCCACAACGGGGAGTGCGAGAATGCGATAGAGATGTTCACATCCGTACTGCCTGCGCTCTCGGGGAAAGAAAAAGCAGAAGCACTGTATCGCATGGGCGGTTGTTATGCCGCTCTGGGAATGTGGCAAAAGGCAGCGGACACATGGGGCGAAATCCCCGAAGGCTCGGATCGATCCGACGATGCTTTGTTCTTGAGAGGGGAAGCGTACCTGAAGCTCGACAAGCCCGAAATTTCGGCAAAGCTCCTGCGGAGCTACCTCACCCGCACGCACCAGATCACCGACGTGGTGTTCTCCGCCATTGCAGACGCGGAGATCGCAAAGAAGAACGTTCCGGGAGCCGTGGCGGCGTGGAAGAAAGCAGCGAAAGCGGCGCCCAACCGCAGAGAGCGAGCATTCGTGGAAGCCTACGCCGCATCCAGGCTCGAAGAACTCGGGCGGAAGCAAGAGGCG
>JALWAP010000305.1 GCA_027016315.1 Anaerolineae bacterium
GCAGGTGAAGAACGTGCTTGACGCCCACAGGACGGTCGGGTGAACCTTTTCTAAAAAGCTTCTACTTTTCTACTCTTCCTCCATCCCGGGGAATGGCAACGAGCGTTGCCCAAGCCTCCCTCTCCGCCTGGATTGCCTCCCTTTCGAAGGCTATGCCGTCGCCGTACCCGTGCCTGATGTAATCCCAGAGGTAGCGAAGCAAGAACTTCAGCAATCCAACCCGTTCCATCTGTTCCACGTGCTTCAGCTCGTGCACAAGGAGCGCTTTGCCCTCTGGGGAGTCAAGATCCAGATCGTCCTTGAGCAGGAACACCGTGTGCCCTAAAGTGATGGCAGAAGCGCCTCCTCCGTTGAACAACGGGCTCGCCAAGAACCTGGCCAACAGGTTCGGCTTAGAGAAACGAACTCGCTCCAACAGCAGCGGATCGCCGAGCAAGTCAAGGACCGGAGCCGACGAAATCGCAGCCAGCGCCTTTTCGTGCAGATCAGATCCTTTCCTGCTCACTTTCCACCACACCAATTGCACGAATGCACAATCATGCCTGCCCGATGTACCTGTCGAACCATCGAAGTATATGCTTGAGCCTGGAGACCCGCCTGTCGGTACGGCCGGTGCGGGAAAGTCCGTGAGGCTCATCCGGGAAACGCACCATCTCCGTGTCCACGCCCTGAACTTTCAGCGCTACGAACGCCTGCTCTCCCTGCTCGATAGGGCAGCGGTGATCCTGCTCGCTGTGGATGAGCAAAGTAGGCGTGCGGGCGTTCCCCAAGTGCGATATGGGCGACCGCTCCCAGTATTTCTGGAAATCCACCCACGGGGGCCCTGCCTCCAGTGGAAGCTGAAACACCCAGTTTCCATCACTGGAGCCCCACATACTGATGAAATTGCTCACCACCCGCTGCGCCACCGCCGCCTCGAACCGCTGCGTGTGTCCAATCACCCAAAGCGTCATGTACCCGCCGTAGCTCCCACCGGTGACCCCCATTCGGCTCGCATCGATATACGGCTGTGCTTCCATGTAGTCCGCCCACGCCATCAGGTCTTCGTAGTCTACGGTGCCCCACCGGCCCCAGATGGCCTTTGTGTGAGCCTCGCCGTAGCCACGACCGCCGCGAGGGTTGCTGAAATACACCACGTATCCATGCGCCGCCAGATAGTAGAATTCATGCATGAAGAAATAGCCGTATTGGGTCTGTGGGCCGCCGTGGATCTCCAAAATCGAAGGATATTTGCGGGACGGGTCGAAATCCGGCGGTTTGAGGATCCAGCCCTGCAGCCGATAGCCGTCCTTTCCTTCGAACCATACTTCTTCCATAGAGCCGAGATCGAGCCGGGCCAACAGGTTCCGGTTCGGGCGGGAGAGTGCCTTGTGCCGCCCAGTCTTCAAATCCCAGATTCGAACCTCCCCGGGCGATTCCATGCTCCCGAAGAAATAGGCCATGCGGCCGTGTCCTTCGTCAAAGGTGTAAGCGCCAACCACGCCCTTCTCGTCGATTTCCGTGCGCAGATCGCCGCCGTCGACGCCGATGGAGCGAAGTTGCACTTTGCCATGCTCTGCCGTCTGGAAGTAAATCCTCTTCCCGTCTGGCGACCACGTGGGGCGCATTGTAAACAGCGCGCCCGGCAGGTCGTTGATGGCATCCGCCTCGGCATGAAGGTCGTGGTCGCCTGTGAGATTTCTCGCTTCGCCGCTACCATCGGCGGGCACGATCCAGAGGGACGTGTTCTTCCACCAGTTCCCCTCGCCCTCGTTCCCCAGGTAGGCGATCCACTGACCGTCCGGTGAAGGAGACGGGGCGTATTTCGGCCCAACAGGCGTCGGAATGCGCTCCATCTCGCCCCCGCTTGCCGGAATCCGGTACAGGTCTATGACATCGGGATGCAGGTCTGGGTCCGGCTGTCGGTTCGATACAAAGAAAATCCATTCGCCGTCAGGAGACCATACCGGATCAACCTCGTCGTACACCTCACCGTCCGTCAATTGAACGCCCTTCCCCGTACGGGCGTCCACGGTCCAGAGGTGCCAGCGTTCCTTCGGGAGATATCCGTATCCATCCAGCTTGTAGAAGAGCCGGGTGATGTGCCGTTCCACCACGCCAAGCTTTTTCTTGCGTTCGTCCTTCTCCCGCTCCAGAGCCTCCGCATCCTTCTTCCGGAACTGGAGCAAAAGCTTCCTTCCATCCGGCGACCATTCCATGGAGCCGATTTCCCCTTTCAGGTCGGTTAGCTTCTCAGCCTCACCTCCTTCGGTGGAGATCAGGTATACCTGAGGCTGCTTTTCATCGTCCCGGTTGGAAACAAACGCGATGGCCTTTCCATCAGGCGACCAGCGGGGCATGGAATCAACGTGATCTCCCTGGGTGAACCGGCGCGGCCTGCCGCCTCTTGCAGACACGATCCACAGGTTCGAGAACTTCTTCTCCGTCTTCCGATCCACCCGCTGGAGCACGAAAATGACGCTTTCTCCGTCAGGGGAAATTCGCACGTCTTTTATCTCCTTGAGGTTGTACAAGTCCTCAGCGGTTATCTTCCTCTTCGATGGCATGATCCCTCCTCACTCGCCAGCGGATTTCGGACAGACTCGTTCGAGTGGGTACTTTAGTTTACCTTCACCTTCCTCAAACCACCACCACATTACATTTAACAAGTGATTCCGAAAACTCGAGAGCCCCAACGCTGGCTAAACGCCAGCGACGAAAGAGCTTCTCCGTCAGTGTGACAACACCCTCAACGCTAAGACAAGCAAATTCCAGCGTCTTGTTCCTTTACACCCCAGCGTTCTGATTCGTACATATTGGTTGACACGCCAGCCAGTTTCTCCGAGATCACGAGGTAAGCAGACGCAGCCCTTTCCACCGACTTCAACCATCCCCATTTCGTCGTACCTACCTTAAGCAAACAACCCAATGGACACGTCAAAATAGCACATGTAGCGATCATAAGCATTTCACACCTGTATCTTCTCCATCTCCTTCCAGTTCTTCCCCACCTCTAAATCGACCTTGAGGGGAGCCTTGAGCTGGTAGGCTCCTTCCATTTTCTCCTTGACCAGCCTCGCCACTTCGTTCACATCTCGTTCCGGCACTTCCAGAACCAGCTCGTCGTGCACCTGCAAAATCATCGCGCTATCCGGATACTGCTCCTTCAGCGCCCTGTGAAGGTTTATCATGGCGATCTTGATGATGTCGGCGGCAGTGCCCTGGATCGGGTGGTTGATCGCCGCGCGCTCGGCCGCGAGCCTGATGTTGCTGCTCACCTTCCCGCCGGTCAACTGAGGGAAATACCGTCGCCTGCCCAACAGCGTCTCCACGTATCCATGGGTTCTGGCGAACTCCTTCGTTTTCTCGATGTATTCCTTCACCTTCGGGTACGTCCTGAAATAGGCCTCGATGAACTCCGTCGCCGTGGCCTGATCCAGCCCGGTTCTCTGAGCCAACCCGTACCCCGTGACCCCGTAAGCGATAGCAAAATTGGTCATCTTCGCCACACGACGCTGCTCCGGCGTCACCCTGTCCTCCGGAACGCCGAAGATCAGGGAAGCGGTGTGAGCGTGGATGTCGAGTCCTCTGGCGAACGCAGCCAGCATCGTCGGGTCGCCGGAAATGTGCGCCAGTATCCGAAGCTCCACCTGGGAATAGTCGGAGCCAAGCAGCATGAACCCCGGCGCAGCGATAAACGCTTTCCTGATCTCCCTGCCCAGTTCGGTGCGGATTGGGATGTTCTGCAGGTTCGGGTCAGAAGAAGAAAGCCTGCCCGTCTCCGCCCCGGTCTGATTGTAGGAAGTATGCAACCTGCCGGTCTCCGGATTTATCATCGATGGCAACGGCGTGATGTAAGTCGAAAGCAGCTTCTGCAACTGGCGCTGTTCCAGTATCAGGTCGATCACCGGGTGCAGTGGCCTGAGCCGCTCGAGCACGTCCGCCGACGTGCTGTAGTGCCCCGACGCTGTCTTCTTGAGCCCCCGCGTCGGCAACCCGAGCTTCCCGAAAAGCGCATCCGAAAGCTGTTGGGTCGAATTGACGTTGAACTGATAGCCGATTTCGTCCTGAATGCGCCTTTCCAGCTCGTTCAAGCGCTTGCGGAGCCGCTCCGCCAGCGCCTCCAGATATTCGGTGTCCAGCAGCACCCCGTGGCGCTCCATGTCCACCAGCACCGGAACCAGCGGCATCTCGATTTCGAAGAATAGCCTGTCCAGCTTCAGATCCCGCAGCTCTTTCAAGAGCACGTGGGAAAGCCGGAGCGAGATGTCGGCATCTGCGGCAGCGTATGGCAATGCCTTCTCCAGCGGCACCTGGTCCATCCCGATCTGCTTCTTCCCGTGCCCGATCAGCTCCGTGATCGGCGTCATCTCGATACCGAGCTTCTCGAAAGCCATCCCTTTCAGTCCAAGGCTTCTGCTGTCGGGGCGAATGAGCCATTGGGCGATCATGGTGTCCACCAGATTCCCGTCCACCTCGACCCCGTGCCGCTCCAACAACGTTATGTCGAATTTGGCATTGTGGGCGACTTTTCGCTTATCCCCATCGACGAAGAAAGGCCGCAGCGCCTCCGCTACCTGTTCCAATGGAAGCTGCTTCGCCCCCTGGTGGGACACCGGGATGTACGCCGCTTCCCCTTCCTTCCACGAAATCGATACCCCCACCAGCCTCGCTTCCTGCTTCCTGAGCCCGCTGGTTTCCACGTCGAACCCGAATTCGTCCGTTTTCTCCAGCTTCTGCTTCAACGAGCGGAGCTTGGCTGGCGTATCCACCAGTTCATAGCGTCCCAGCGGCTTCCTCTCCTCCACCTCGATCTCGGAAAACAGCGACTCCTGCAAGGCGTTCGAGCCGTTGGAAGCGATATGAGGCAGCCTGGAAACCAACGATCGAAATTCCAGCTTCCGGAAGAGCTCGAGCACTTTGTCCCTGTCGAAATTCCTCAGGTGGCACTTCTCCAGATCGAGTTCGATGGGAAGATCTGTGACGATGGTGACCAGCTTCTTGCTCAAAAACGCCTGTTCCCGATACTTCTCGAGCGCATTCCTGGCCCGCTTGCTGGTGATCTCGTCCAGGTGCTCGTAGATTCCTTCGAGCGAACCGTATTTCTGCAACAGAGAGGTGGCCGTCTTCGCCCCGATCCCCGGCACGCCGGGGACATTGTCCGACTTATCCCCCACCAACGCCTTGTAATCGATCAACTGGTGCGGCTCCAGGCCGTAGCGCTGCCTGACCCGCTCCACGTCGTAGATCACCACATCCGAGAACCTGCGTCCCGAGGTCATCACTTTGACGTAATCGTCGATCAACTGGAAAGCGTCGGTATCCCCTGTGACGATGTACGAAGGCATCTTCAAAGCCTCTGCCTTCCGGCTGAGCGTCCCAAGCACGTCGTCGGCCTCGTACCCTTCCATGGTGAAAATCGGTATGTTGAAAGCTTCGACCACCTCCCTGATACGCTCGATCTGAATGCTGAGCGCATCCGGCATACCGAGCCGCGTGCCTTTGT
>JALWAP010000306.1 GCA_027016315.1 Anaerolineae bacterium
CCATGAACATGCTCTTCGAGGGGTTGAAGGAGAAAGGCGCGCTGGTGATCGTGCCAAGCAGTGCCGTCGAGACGATGAATCTGGGCGGGCTGATGGGTATGGTGTCCGCTGGAGAGGAAGCCAAGGCGTTGACGGGGCAGGCTCGACCGACAGGGGAAGAGGGTCGGTGACGGTAAAATGGGCGAAGACAGGCTCTTCTGGAAGGAATCCGTGATACTGCTCGTGGCATCGGTGCTGAGCATCATCGCCGTGATACCGTATACGCTGACGCTGGAATCGGGGCTGCTGGAGAAAGTGCAACTCCCCATGCCCCTGTGGGAGCTACTGATCCTGCAGATGGCCGAGAATACCCTTCTCTTTGCCTTGATAATCATCGCCGGATTGTACATGGCGAGGCAGGTAGGGCTTGGGCTCCCGCTGCTGGAAGCAGCGCTCAAGGGAGAGTCGATAGGCAAAGATGCTGTGCGTGACCTCGCGATTGCAGCGGCGGTGGGTGCGGTCGCTGCGGTGCTGGTGGCCGGAGCAGACGTTATCTTCATCAGGAGCGGCGTGAAGATCGACGCGCCGAACGCCGTTCCACCGGTGTGGCAGGGCTTGCTGGCGGCGTTTTACGGCGGCATTGCCGAAGAAGTGCTCACCAGACTCTTCCTGGTCAGCCTTCTGGCCTGGATATTCCGGGAGATCAAGCGTTTTCTGAAACGCGACCGCTCTCAGGTCGGCCCGGCAGAAATGTGGCTTGCGATCCTGATTTCGGCGATCCTTTTCGGGGTGGCGCATCTGCCCGTCACTTCGGCGCTAACGTCGCTCACGCCCGCCCTCGTGCTCCGAGCCATACTGCTGAACGGGTTCTTCGGGGTCGTCATGGGGTGGCTGTACTGGGAGAAAGGGTTGGAATCGGCGATGCTCGGGCACTTCACCGGGGATCTAATCCTGCACGTGCTGATCCCCATCCTGTGAAGAAAACGTGGCTACGGCGATCGTTTGCCGTAGCCACGTCGTTTTGGCAGATCCGATGCCCCGTCACGTCGCGTCGCCCGGGCCGCCGGGGGCATTGCCTTCATGCCCGCCTGTGGGAGGCGGAGCCACCGGCCCCCCACCGCCAACGGCTTCCGGCAAAGCTCGGGGAGGCCTGGAAGCGTGATGCGGCTCGTATTCCCTCGTACCGAACCTCGTCAGAGCGACAGCTCCGGTACCGAGCATGACGACGACCAGGGTAATCATCCAGCCCACGCACGGAACCTTCCCAAGGAGTATCAACAGCGCTCCTCCCACGATCACGGATAGGACAGGCGTCGGGCTTTCCACCTTGAAGCTGAGCAGCAATTTCTCCCCGGCTTTCAGAGCGACCGCCACCCAGCCAACGGCCATGGCCGCAAAGAGAAGCAGGAACAAGAGAAGCCCGAAAGGCAACGTTATCAGCAACACCACCAGCACTATCCCCACGGGGAACCCGAGCAACAGGGCCGCGAATCCGATGGCAAAGCTCGGCACGATTTCTGTCAGCGCTGTATCTCCCATCCTGCCCATCTCGCGGGGCCAGATAGCGACGAGCGCAACGGCCAGTAACAGCATCAGGAACATGGCTATCAGGAACTTGTAGAGCCCGATCAGCAGCCCCAGAATCACCGGGCCGTTGGTAGCCGAAGTAGTTGGATGGAGTGGCAGCCCACCCCAGGAAAACCGGTATCTCTTGTCGAACTTGAACGGAAGCTTGGAGGTTCTCAACACCTCCGACGCAGAATAATCATCCCCTTCCAGCGTGCATCCCGGCCCAAGGTAGACCGTGCCGTTGATTTTGGTACCACCGGTCAGGTTCAAGACGGCGCCGGTTCCTCCCATGTCGCCGTTGATCGTTGCTCCGTTGGCGTTCAACGTGCCACCGACCAAAACGACGTTTCCGTTCACGCTGGAGCCTTTTTGCAAATCGAGGTTCCCGCCTGCCACGGTCACGTCTCCGTTCACTCTGGCATCCTTCCCTATGACGGCATTGCATCCCACAAGTACGAGCCCATGGTTCACGCTTTCGCCATCACCCAGGTGGTACTGCTCGCCGAAGACCACCTCGTCCCCGGGGTCGTTTTGCGATGGATTGGTGGCCGCGCTTACCTTTGCAACGGGCAAGAGCGAGGCTACGGACATCAGTATCACACTAACCCAAATCCACACTTTCTTCACGCTAATTTCCTCCCAATCTTGCAGACACCTTTCCCAAAGGCCTTTTACTCACAAACAACAGTACCAGGAACGAAACGAGGTACACGGCTACCATCACAGGGGCGATACTTCCCAACATCGGCGCCACTAAGCCGGACAACGACGCACCGAGCAGGTAGAACACCTGTAGCATTATCGCAGCGTTGAACAGGAGTCGGACGCCCCAGCCGAACATCGTCAGCAGAAAGTTCACGTGCGAAGACAGGTAGGCCACCATTGCCAGTGACGAGACCAGGTAGAAAGCGGCGAGGCCGAAGGCCAACTTCCGGAGTCGCCTGCGAGCGGCTCGAGCCGAGTGTAGCTGGTCTATGATCTCCCGAACCAGGTACGGTGGAGGTTCGACCGACGGAGCAGAAGCGAGGATCTGGTCTACCCGCTGCCAATCTTCCCATTCATGCGACAGCGCAAGGTCGGCAGAGAGCAGAGAACTCAACTCTCTCCTTTCTTCTTCGCTCATCTCACCGTCCAACGCCCTGGAAAACAGGCGGTATCGCTCTTCCATTTTCGAACCCTCGCTCAACTCACGGCCTCTTTCAACATCTCTGCCAAAGCCTTTCTGGCCCTGTAAAGCCTGTTTCTCACCGAACCCTCGTTCACGTTCAACGTTTCGGCAATTTCCTTGTACGACATCCCTTCCCAATACTTCAGAACCACCACAGCCCTGTCCTCAAAGGGTAGCTTCTGGAGGGCGGATTGGATCATCTCGCTTCTCTCCTTTTGGAGCACCATCTCCTCCACCCTGGCTTTCGCGTCTTCCAAGCCGTCCAGATCGTACTGAGGGCGACTCTTCCTGAGCCAGTCCACACATTTGTTGTGGGCAATGCTCAAAAGCCAGTTCTTGAACGGCCACCTTTTGTCGTAGCTTTTCAGGTGCCTGTAGGCAGCAAGGAATGTCTCCTGGGTTACGTCCTCGGCGTCCTCCCTGGTGCCCATCATCCGATAACCCAGGTTGTACACACTCCTTTGATGTCGTTGAACGAGCCTGGCGAACGCCTCGTCGTCCCCGGATAAGGTGCGCTGCACGAGCTCGAAATCCGAATCTTCCACCTCGACCTTCCAGAAGCCATAGTTTACTCCATTATACAGCAGATCGCTTCTCGGTCAATGTTCGCGTGCAGCGCACCTCTTTCCGCCGATCACTGGGACTGACGGAACATTCCGGTGATCTCCAATTCGGTCTTCCCTTCGTTTGCCGACAAGTAAATGAACTTGGTCATGGTAGGGGCGTTGCCCCACAGAGCATTGAACTCTCCACCTTCGGAAGACGAGAAGGTAGATGTGTACCCCGCTTTCTGCATCTTGGCGGAAATCGCCTGTAAGTCCTTTGCCTTGAAAGGTCTCTTGATCCTATAAGTCAGCCCGCAGACTTTCCCGCCAGTTGGTACGGGAGGCATCATTCCCATGCCGCCCTGAACCATGCCAGAGCTTACCAGCTTGGCTCCTCCGAAGACGTCCTTCAGTATCGGCTCGACGAATTTGTTCAGGTCTTCGCATCCAGGTAGAGGGCTGGCTTCTTTGATGGAATCGAAGCTGGGTTGTTCCTCTTCGGTGTTCCCTGATTCGGTGCCTGAGGTGTTCCCGGCTTCCGCCTGGCCGGCGTTCCCCTTGGGCGTAAGCGCCACGGTCCCACGCTCGCCGCTCCATTTCCCCTTGTCGAGGCCGTTTTGGAATTTCCACGTACCCGACATCTTGTCACCGGATACCGTGCCCTCAAACTCGACTTGACCGGCGACCGAGCCGATTTTGATCTTGTTGCCGTTGAGGAAAACGACTATCGGCATGTTCTGCCCCGAATACGGCCCTGTGGTGCTCAAGAACCCTGTGTAACCGTCGCCGCTCTTCTTGATTACCCAGGCCCACTCGCCTTTGCCCTTAGCGCCTTCGTAGGTACCGTGCCATGCCCCCTCGATCTTAACGCTTTCCTTGGGTTTAGGTGTAGGGGTTGGCTTCGGGGTCGGTGTAGGCGTAGGCGTCGGCAAAGGAGTAGCAGTTGGAGTGGGAGTGGGATTCTTGGCAGAAGGTGCCTTTGACTTTCCACCACATCCTGCCAAAAGCAATACCAAAACGATAGCGATCGCAGCGAACACAAAGGACTTCCTCTTGACCATCTCGATTCCCTCCTGGTGCAAGAATTTGAAAATCTATCGACAGATTCCACTGATGTATACGTTTAGGCTGGCAGAATGTCTCAACTTTTTCTTCTGCAATCGCCTTGTGCTGGCTTGTGTTCTGGGCGTGATGTTGAGGCGCGAATCCGACGAAGACCCCTGTATCTCTTGTGGTTCCCGTGGTATAATTTCCATGTTCTGATGCTGTCGAGAGCAGTAACAAACTCCGAAACAGGGCAGGAGGTTGATGTATGTCTCAAGCAAAAGAAGAGAACACTGAAGGGCTCACGTTGCTCGGGCAGGGGGCTACAAAGCCCCAGACTTATCTGGAAGCTTTCCCGAACAGGTACCCGGATCATCCATACCTGGTAGTGCTTCACACAGACGAATTCACGGCGGTTTGTCCCGTTACAGGGCAGCCGGATTTTGCATCTATTGTGATCCGATACATACCGGACAAAAAAGTCGTGGAAAGCAAGTCCCTCAAACTATATCTGTGGTCGTTCAGGGATCGGGGAGTGTTCCACGAGCACGTGGTGAACGAAATACTGGACGAACTGTGGCGGGTGTGCGAGCCTCTGTGGGCGCAGGTGATAGGCAAATTCAACGTGCGAGGCGGGATCGACATAACGGTCACCACAGAAAAGGGCGACCACGAGCTGGCAAAGCGTTTGCTGGAGACTTCCTGATCGAATGCTGACCGATGCGCCCTCGGGCGGGCGCAACGGAAGGCAGTTCGACGCAACCCATGTACAACCGCAAGGGCAGACCATTGGCAAAAAAGGACGGTGACTACAGGGTTCTGGTCGTTGCGACACTCCTGGCCGGGTTCTTCCTGCGAGTGTGGCGGCTCGGCGTGCAGAGCCTCTGGTACGACGAGACCGTCAGCGCATATCTGGCCGGGCAGCCGCTCCACGCACTGATCCACCATACATCCCTCGACATCCATCCGCCACTCTACTACGCATTGCTCAGATTTTGGACGCTACTGGCAGGCCGATCGGAGTTCTCCCTCGGGTTCTTCTCGGTGATATTCGGCTGGCTCCACATCCCACTGGTGTACCTGCTCGGCAAGGAAGTGGGTGGGAAGAAGCTCGGGGTGCTCTCCGCCGCGGTCATAGCCTTCTCCACGTTCGACATTTGGTACGCCCAGGAAGTCCGAATGTACTCCCTTGGCTCGTTTCTGGGACTTGTAGGCCTCACTGCAATCATCAAAGCGATCAAAGGCGACGAGAGCAGCCGTCCACCGGCGCTTTGGAGCCTGGTTGGTATCTTGGGAATGTACACGCTGTACTACTTCGGGTTCCTGCTGGCCTCGGAGGCTCTGATCATCCTGGCGTGGATCGCGGCCATGAAGGGGAAAAAGCGGGTAAAAGCGGCAAGGAAATGGCTCCCGGCCATGGCTGCCATACCGATCGCCTATATTCCATGGATTCCGATCGCCTGGCGTCAGGCTACCAACCCTCCAGTCCCGCCCTGGCGGAGCTTCGTCGGGCTCGGCAAAACCCTTTCGACGGCGTGGGCTGCTCTGTGCATGGGGCAATCGGCAAACCCGAGGGACGTGATCGCGCTGTTGGTGTTCTTCCTGCTCCTTTACGCTCTCGGCGTGTGGAAAGTCGCAGAATCCGGGCGATCGAAATGGATCGCAGGAGTGCTCGTGGGCTACACTTTCCTGCCACTTGCCATAATCTACCTGATCTCCCTCCGGATTCCGCTGTATCACCCAAGGTACATGGCGCTTTATGCTGCTCCCTTCTCCGTCGTCGTGGCCGGGGGGCTTTACGCCCTGTTCGACCTGGGGGAGACCGGCAGAGCGATTTCGCTGCTCGCGCTGGCGCTCGTAGTGGTATCCAATGGCTATTCCCTGTACAATTTTCATTTCGACAACCTGTACGCCAGCGATGACTACCGCAGCGGCGTGGGGTTGATCGAAAAGGAATGGGCGCCGGGGGATGCGGTACTGGTGAACGCTGGTTACGTCTACACCGCCTTCGATTACTACTTCCACGACAAGATAGCGTGGCAGGGAAAACTGCGTGACTACTACGGCTGCCCCGAGCAGAAAAACGGCATCGTGGTGGTGGAAACCGGCACCGTCGGGGGACCGCCCGAACTGGGCTGGGGACATCCGGAGGCCGATTTCTACTCCATTTCACCCACCGAAACCGGCGGCAAGCTGGCGCTCCTGTTCCGATGCCATCCACGGGTTTGGCAACTGCGCGCTTACGATACCGTGACCGATCCGAAAGGTTTCATCCGAAAATGGCTCGACTCGAACGCTGTGCTCTTGTGGGACACGCTCCTAACCGGAGAGACCAACGCCAAGGTCCAGGCATGGCGGACGAACACGCCGGGGCCTGCCCCTGGGAACGCAAACGCCGAATATCCTGCCGCTGGATTGGCGCTCCAGGGCTGGCGGATCTACGGGCCTGCCGCGGAAGGCGAGAAAGTGGGAGCCGTGTTGTGGTGGAAAGCGGTCGAAAGCCCCTCTCCCAGGCCCCAAATCGGGCTTTCCTTGAGGCTCTTAGGGAAAGATGGAACGGTCTGGGCACAGCAGGATTTCTCACCGGAGGGCAATGTCTACCCCATGTCCCGGTGGAAAACAGGGGAATCCGCGCCTGTGCCTGTGTCGCTGAGGGTGCCTTTCGGGACTGTACCCGGCCGCTACCGGCTGGCACTGGTGGTATACGACAGGAAAGACGGCAAGCCCTTCGTGGAAAGGCGCACCGGAAAAGTGAGGCTCGACCTGGGGGAGGTCGAAGTCCTCTTGCCCAAATCGTGGCCGAGGAGGATCGGCGGCTGGCCCAGGCACGCCCGGATCTCCAGCGGCGGCGTGGAGCTCTACGGGATGAGGGTGGAGCTCGAAAAGCGGATCAAAGCAGGCCAGAAGTTGCCGCTCGACATGCTCTGGAAGATTTCCGGCAAGCCCAAGGCAACGGCTGCCAGGCTGGTGCTCCTGGGCCGGCGCGGGAAAGTGGTTTCCACTCAGGATGTGGGAATTCCGCGCGCTGGGAGATTCGTCAGGACGAAGGCATCGATCCTTGTGCCCGGGTACCTGCGAAACGGAAGCTACGCCCTGTACCTCCAGTTGCTGGATGGCAACGGCAAAGCGCTTGGATTGAGGAAATGGGGCCTGATCCCTATCGGTGCCCGATGGGAGATCGGGAAAGTCCGGGTGGCCGAGCGGAAAATTAACACGAAAGTTCCTCCCATGAGCCATTTGCTCTCGGCGCGGTTCGGGCAATGGGGAATGCTGCTCGGGTACGATTTGGCTCCGGAAGAGCCTTCAAGGGGTGGAAAACTCCGCATCACCCTCTACTGGCGCTCGATAGCCCCCACGGACAAGAGCTACAAGGTCTTCGTGCATCTCGTGGACGGGAAAGGGAAACTGGTTGCACAAAGCGATTCCTACCCACAAAATGGACGGCTTCCCACCTCCGCCTGGGTCGCCGGTGAGGTCATCGAGGACGTGCACGAGCTGACCATCCCGGCATCGGCTCCGCCCGGAGAGTACCACCTGGAAATCGGAATGTACATCGAATCGACCGGGGTGAGGGCATTGGTGAGCGCCCCCTCAGGTGAAGGAAAGGGCGATCACGTGGTCATTCCCGTGAGGATCAGGTAGCCCGATCCAGCCACGCCCGGACGGCGGATACCACGTTCGGCACCTCTTCCTCCCGCGCCTCGAACCATTTGATGAGAGGATCGCTCAGGGAGAACCATGAATACTGCTGACGAATGTAACGGTGCGTCCTGATCTTGATCCGCCTGATCGCCTCCTCCAGCGAAACCTCGCCCTGCAGGTAAGAGATGATTTCCCTGTAACCCAGCGCCGACATCGAGGGCAGGTCCGGCGAGTACCCAGCCGCCAGCAGCCGCTCCACCTCTTCCACCCAGCCGGATTCTATCATCCGATCGACGCGGGCATCGACGCGTCGGTAGAGTTCGTCCCGCGGCAGAGTCAACCCTATCCTGAGGATGTCGTAGGGTGGTGGGTTCTTTTCCCGGCTTTCGGAGAACCTTCTGCCGCTCACAATGCACACTTCCAGGGCGCGAACGACCCGTCGCAGGTTCGCCGGATCGATGAATTCTGCTGCCTGTGGATCGATTGCTTTCAGTGCCAGGTACAGCCACTCCTTGCCCCTCTCTTCTGCAAGCCTGCCGAGCCACTCCCGAAGCAACCGGTTTGGAGGCACCTCCGGCACCCTCCATCCCTCCAGCACAGCCCTGACGTACTGCCCAGTTCCTCCCACCAAAGCTGGCAGGTTCCCCCTGCCGTGGATTTCGGCGATGGTGCGGTAGGCCATCCGCTGGAATTCCGCCAGCGAAAAGTCCTGATCTGGACGCACGATATCGACCAAATGATGGGGGACGGCGGCGCGCTCCTCAGGAGTCGGCTTTGCCGTTCCGATGTCCATGCCGATGTAGATCTGCCTGGAGTCTGCGGATATCACTTCCAGGGGGAAATGCTTTGCAAGCCTGGCGGCAAGCGCCGTCTTACCGACGCCCGTAGGCCCAACTATGGCGAGCAAGGGCTTTCGTTTCACCTCGCCCCCCACCGGTCGAACAAGGGTGCCAGGTTCCTGCCGCTGACGCTATTCGCTATCCGCAGGAAATCCTCAGGCGTGGCCGTGCGGTATTTGTACCGCTCGAAATATGTCCGCAGAATGCGGAAGAAGACCTTCTCCCCAACTTCTTTTTTCAATTCGTCGAAGAACAAAGGCCCTTTGCCGTAGACGATTTTCCCGTAAGTCCCTTCATCGCCGTATTCCTTCACCGGCAACCCTATCGGCAGGCCTTTCTTGTCTCCGGCGGATTCATAGGGGACCTGGAAGAAATCCTTGAAAACCTGCTTCCCAACCGATTCCCCGTGGGTGTCTCGCTCGAAAAGGTAGGTGGAATAATTCGTCAAGGCTTCGTCGAGCCACGGGTGGTTCAACTGATCGTTGCCGACGAGGCTATACCACCATTGATGGCCTACCTCGTGCGCGGTCGCGAACTCCAGGAACCCACCTACCTCGGAATAGTACATATCGCTGATCACCACGAGCCCCGGATACTCTATGCCTCCAGCGGTCGTGCCCGATTCCACCACGTCCAGCTCGTTGAATGGATATTTCCCAAAGCTGTTGGAGTAGTATGCCAGCGCATTCGAAGCGTATTCCAGCACCCGCTTTCCCCCTTCCGAATCCCCAGTCCGGAAATAGCTGGTCACGCGGGTGCCGTCCACATCCTTGCTCGCCGTACCAAAGTCTTGACTGAGGAGCAGGTTGATATCACGCATGGGGCCGCTGGCGATCGTCCACGTGCTTCGTCCGTTCTCCACCCGGTGGCTGAGCACTTTTCCAGACGCGGCGAGCCGAAGGTCAGACCGATCTGCGCTCAATCGGACGTAGTAAAAAGACGTATCCGAGTAAGTCAGGTCCCCGTATGGAGCGGGAATTTCAATGTGCCAGCCCTGGGAATCGAAGGCTGGAATCATGGGATAGAAATGCGCCAGCGAGAGTACCCCATCTTTGTACCCGAACACGCCATAGGATGTCCCTTCGCCCGGCGGAATGTCCACGGAAAACCGTATCGCTATTTTCACCGATTGCCCCGGCCTCAGCTTCCTGGCGAAAGGAACTTCGAGGGCTGTACGGGAGCTCTCCAACGACCAATCGACCGGCCTGCCGTCGAGCCACACTCCCTTGACGTCGGTCTTGCTGGCCCAACCGGGGAGGTTGGGGAAGAGTCGGAAATAGACTTTGTCCAACGGGACGTTTTCGGCGTTCGTGTAACGCACTATCTCCGTTCCGCCGATGCTCGATGGCCACTTCAAACGGAGGTCGAGTTGATAATGCGTGGGGTGAAGGTTCTTCTCGACCCAGTCCACGTCGCCGACGAACTGGGGAAGCATGGCTTTCTTGTAGAAACTCAGGTCGTCCCATGGGACCAGAGGCCGGGGACCTTTCCAGGCGGGCTTCGTGGGCGGGACCAGGGTGGCGGTTGGCGAAGGCCTCGGCTCAGGAGACGGCGTGGCGCTCGGCGAGGGCTTTGGCGTAGGAGATGGCGTGGCCGTCGGCGCTTCCGTAGGCCGTGGCGATGTGAACGTCGGTGGAGCGGAAGGCTCTGGCGTTGCCGTAGGGATGGCGGTCGGCGCTACCGTGGCAGTTGGGGCGATGGTGGGCGGAAACGCGCAACCGGAAATCAACAACGCCAGCGCTATCAGCAAGACAGCGGGCTTCTTCATCTGCCGAGTATCCATTTGTCGTACAACGGCTTCACGTTGTGCTGGGAGCTCTCTTCAACGGCGGAAAGAAGGTAATCGGGCGTGGAGATCTTCCACCGCATCCTCGTCGCGTAAGTGGTGAGGAACCGGTCGTATGCATCGTCCCCGATCTCTTCCCGAATGGCGTTGAAGAACAAAGCCGCCTTGGCATAGGCGAGGACTTCGTAATCCTTAGCTTTGTATTCTGTGGTAGGCTTGTCCAGGGAAGAATCCTCCCCGCGGGCCACCAGCAGTTTGTATGGAGCCATCCACCTGTTCTTGATGAGGCTTCCGGAGGAAGGC
Organism: Anaerolineae bacterium; assembly: GCA_027016315.1. Lineage (GTDB taxonomy): Bacteria > Chloroflexota > Anaerolineae > S016-19 > S016-19 > S016-19. Next base: position 10,876 of record JALWAP010000306.1, read on the forward strand.
ACTCCATGTTTCCCGTAGATCGCTTCGTAATAGAGAACGGTGTTGTACTCGGTCAGGCCCTCATCGAGCCACGGATAGCGTATCTGATCATTCCCGACCATGTTGTACCACCACTGATGCCCCACCTCATGTGCAACGAGGAACTCCAGGCTGTACCGTTGCCTTCGGTAAAGCCCAAACCCCAGGGCATTCATTTCGGGGTACTCCATGCCGTGATATGTCAACGGAGCTTCCACGACCCGGAAGTCGGTGAACGGGTAGGGGACTATTTTGTCGCTGTAGATTCGGAGCGCTGCGGCGGAATACTCCGCTGCCACCTTCCCCGCTTCAGCATCGGACGGCACGAAGTACGAAGTGACCCTGGTGCCGTAGGCTTCGGTGGTGTAAGTCTTGAACGAGCGGCTCATGATCATCGCAAATTCACGGGCTGGCCCGGTAACCCAGACCGACGTAGCCGACGGTCCAGATACGGTACGGGTTATCTCGGTGCCGCTCGCTGCGATGACCATATCCTTGGGGACGGTTACAGTGGCTTTGTACAGGGCCGATTGACTGAAGAGCACATCCCCCCAGGGTGCAGGCATCTCCAGATTCCACTTGGGATCGGAGGAATCTGTTGCCTGGGGCACGGCGAGGATTGGGTACGCTTCTGGAAGCATGAGAACTTTCCCGCTTTCGCCGAACTCTGTGTAAACGCCATCACCTTTGGAAGGCCACTTCAAGGTGTATTTTATGTCCACGTGAACTTTCTGGTTCGGCGGGAGTGTTTCCGGAATAGGGACCTTCAGAGCGGTTCTGTGCGCTTCGTAGGTGATAGGAACAGCGGTGCCATTGACCGTAGTACCGTTGATTTCCATGGAGCCGCCATAGCGGGAAAGGTTCGGGTATAGCCGGAAGTAAAGCGCATGCCAGTTGCCGGGTTCCCGGTGGGAATATGTCAGCTTCGCCTCACCATCCAACCATCCGTTCTCAGGGGATATGTGGAAAGTCAGGTCGTACCTGGGCATATACCCAAGGGTATCCAGTTCCGACCGAAAAGCGGCTTTCCACGCCGGAGCATACGGGCTTGGTGGCTGTGGGGTAGCCCGGTGGCACCCAGAGAGCAACACCAGCGAAAAGATCGCTGCTGCGAGCAGAAGGATCACGGTCGAGCGACGGTTCATGGCTTCCTTCCTTTCCCCTATTCGAAACGCAATCGCCGAGGGACACTCTCGTGGTGGATTATAACACGGGGCAAGGCATTGGCAAAACGTTTCCGGCACAGAGCGCACGCCCGCTACCCATGCCCGTCGACCGTGCAGACCTCCGACACGCCCCCGCCTCGCCGTTTACGCGCTTCGCCCCTTGTTCCAGGAGACGATTGTGAACGCCAGGACGGCAATGATCGCCAATATTCCGATCACTATCCAGGCGTACAGAATTCCAATCGCGATTTTGCTCACTATCCTTGCAGCAAGATCAGCCCCATCGCTGGAAAGCAGAAGTTGTGCGTACATGGTTCACCTCCTACCAGTGATTCGTACCGAAATCTCCCGCCGGGTTACAGTGCCGGACGGATGCAAGCCCCTCAGCCCGCCGAATTTCATCCGTTCCCGGGCGCTTTCTTCCTCCTGTTGCCAAGGGAAAGCACGAGCGCAACGACCGCAGACGCAGCGATAAACCCCAGCGTCGCAAGCGAAATGGTATCTGCCGTCTTCCTGATGGGCGTACGCTCGAATTTCAGCAGCAGGATGTGAGCGCCCTTGATCACCGGCACCGACATCCGACCGTACGGATCCATGGCGTTTTTCTCTGTCAGCCGGATTACTTTCTGCACTTCCCCGGTTTTCGGATCGAGGATGTAAGCCGTCCACCCCGGGAAGTACTCGAAGAAGAAGTTGATCCTCTGGTAATCGTCCTTGGCCCAGTACCATACCTTCTCGTAGTTCGTCCCCATCTCCAGGGAATGCACGCCGAGCGCTGGGCCGGTTCTACCGGCCGGTGGAATGTCGCTGTAGATCACCTTGGTGGTCACTTTCTTACCGAGGACGTACACGTCCGCCAGCGGCGACCACTTGGGGACTTTCTTGGCGACATAGCTCACGCCGGTCATCTCGTCAGCCGTTCTCTCGAAGCGCATGAGCCCTTCCAGGGTGCCGGAGCCTTTCGGCGGCTTGACGATTTCCACATGCAGGTACGGCGCGCTTGCCACGACAACGACGCCCGCCATGAACAGCGTGAGCGCCCACCTCCGCTTTTGCGACTGCCCCATCCACTCCGTCAACGCTGCCGCCGTCGGCGGGACGGCCAGGGTCGTCAGGATCAGGTACCTCCACGGAAACTGAGCGAACCGCACCCCCGGCACGTGATCCCACGCCCAGGCGGATGCGCCCAGTGTCAGGTAAGCGGCCACGATGGAAACCGCCAGGAAGAACCCAACGTGCCATTTCTTCTCGCCTTTGAGCTTCGACCAGCCATAGATCGCAAAAGAGAGCAGCAGGAGCGGGACGATGCCAAGCTGGAAACTGAGGTCGTCGTCTGGCCCCGGCTCGCTGATGCCGAAGCCCCAGTGCGGCGAGAAAAGCTGATGCCAGTACGTGAACGAGTGGTGGAAATCGTAGTAACCGCCGTACCACTGCTTCGTGCTCACGTACTTGAATTCCGTGATGGCAGGTATCCAGAAGAACGCGCTCAAGCCCAATCCCAGCAGCAGAGAAATCGCCGGAGCAGCGGCCAGGTGCAGCAATTCCCCCACGAACGGGAACGCCGACTCGCCGGACATATCGCGGAAAGGCATCTCCCGGTTCGCCTGGATCAGGATCACCATGAGGATGTAGAGCAGCAGGATCGGCGTGAACAGCAGCGACACCAGGTTGCTCGTGATCATCAGGCCGCCGTAAGCAAACGCGCCGATGACGATCGACTTCCACCGCGGGCGGACGACGTTCTCACGCATCGCCCAGAGCACCAGCGGCAGGAACAGGAACGAAAGGGTTTCCGCCAGCGCAGCCCGCACGAACATGTCCAGCAGGTGATACGGAATGTAGACGTAGACCAGCGCCGCCAGGAATCCGGCGGTCTTCCCCGCCCACGATTTCACGAACAGGTACATGCTCAGCGCAGCGCCGATGACGGCGATCACGAACACGCTCTTGACGCTCCAGGTCAGGCTGAAGTTGAGGAAATGGTGGAACAACTCGCCGATGAACGTCGCCAGCGGCCCGTAGACGATGAAGAACGGATACCCCTGGCCGAAGGCGAAATCCGGGCACCAGCGCACGAGCCAGTTTCCCTGCCTGACCCCCTGATCGTACTCCAGGATGAAATACACGTCGTGGCGTGCATCGTGTGCGCCCCAGAAATACCCCGGGTGGAAATACGGGGCAACGGCGAAGATGGTGAACAGGATCAGCAGCGCAACGATGCCCCATTCGCCGAGGAGCCTTTCCTGCGCTCCCAAGTCGCTCGCCTTTTCGACCGAACTCGCTTTCTCCCTATCGCTCATCGACCACCTCGATCGTGACGTCGGTTCCTTTCCCAACCGGCAGCCGCTTCCCGCTCTTCCACTGATACAACCCGATGTGGGCTTTGTAAGGCCTCGTCCCGTACAGCTTCAACCGCAGTTCGTATTCTTTCTTCACCAGCTCCCCAGGCCACCACTTGCTCGTCCCGTTGCCGTACTCATCCTTTAGAAGCTCGTCGTGCTGAGCGATTCTCTTTCCGGACGAATCAACGATGTGGATGAAAATCGAGTAGTCCTCGTCCAGGGTGTGGATGTTCTGCCAAGAAAGCCGGACGAAAAACACATGCTCCTGCTTCGGCTCGGTCCAGACGGCGGCATCCACCAGGGCTACGTTGTCCTTGCCGAAGACGCCCACCGGATGCTCCGGCGATGCGATGTACACCAGTTCAGGATCGAGATGGGCGTAGCCGACCACCAGCACCAGCGCCAACGCGCCCACCGCCACGGCCTCCTTGAGCATTCCCTTCTCTGTCACCCCTTTTCCGATCCATCCTCCGGCCAGCGCCAGTGCCATCGTTGCAAAGCCGAGCAATTGCCACGGGTACGCAAGCGGCGACCGGGGGCCAAGTAGATGCCACAAAGGACGGAGGAAGTTCAGCGAAAGGAGGCTCAAGACCCCGGCAGCCGTCAGCAGGAAAGTCGCTTTCCTCCGATCGTATTCTCTCGCCAGCAGAACCCCGCCAACGGCCAGTAGCACCAGCGGGGCCCCCAGTTGCAGCGGCATGGTGTCCTTCCAGCCCGGCACGTTGAAGCCAAACCCCCACCTCGGCATGAACAACTGGTGCAGGTAGACGACGCTGGCCGATGGATCGAGGCCGCTCCCCGCCCCGTGGGCAAGGTATCGCGGCAGAAGTCCCGCCGCTCCCACCAGCCCGCCGACTAGCGGGAACGCGAGCAAAGCGGAATCTCGCCTGCGCCATCCGGTTCCGGAGAACAGCCTCCACGCCGGAAGACCTGCCGCGGCCAGCGCAAGAGACGCCAGCCCGATTCCCGGCTGCGCCCACAAGCCCAGCGCAGCGAGCACCACGGCAGCCACGATCCACCCGGCGGATAGGGCCAGTCCGAGCCACGGCGCAAGACCCAGCGCCAGCAATTCCGCGCCAGCGCCCCGGGTGAATGCGGCGGTGAGCACGTACGGAGAATAAAGGTAGCCGAGAGCAGGAACGAGCGCCCAAAGGGAACGCTCCCGCCCCAGCAGCCGCTCCGACCAGAGGAGCATCCCCAACGAGCCGAGAAGCATGGCCAGGACGTACGTGATCTTCAATGCGTCCCATCCAGGAACGCCCAGCCGGACCAGCACAGCCGGAACCCCGTAAGCCAGCCACCCATCGCTCTGCCAGAGCTGGTAGTGACTCCCGGGAGGCACCCATGCCAGGAAATCCCTTGCCTTGAGCAAAAAGCCCTGAAGATGGTATAATGGCAGTAGGCCGACCCAGGTCTTGGGAGCACCAGGATATGCCCAAGGGGCCCAGGCTGGCAGGCTCAACAGAAGCCATACGAGCAAGACTTTTTGCTTGCAAACGTTCACGATCTTTTTCATGGGTGAAATTATACAGTCCGTCAGGGGCTCCGGCAAGCAGGATGCCGCATGCTGCGCAGGAGTCCAGGCATTCTTCGTCGATGTCGGGTAGGCCATGGGCAAAATACGGATAGCACGCTGGAGCACAACTCTGAAACTTTTCGTGGCAACGTTCACGTTGCTCGCTTTGCTCTGGCTGCTGTACGACCTCCAGTTCCTGTGGCAGCCGCTGATAATTTCCGCGATTCTGGCCTACCTGCTCGGCCTGCCCGTCGATTTCCTCCACAACCGGCTGAAGCTCAATCGAGACTTCTCCATCTTGCTCGTGTTCGCCGCGCTGCTGACCCTGATCGCCGCGATTCCGGTGATAGCTGCCCCTTACGCTGCCAGAGGCATAGCGGAGATCCACGTGGACGTAAACGACATCGCTCGGGCGCTTGACGAAGCCTCCAGGCGCGTGATCGTGATCTACGGCATCAGGGTCGACCTGCACCAGCTCTACCTTCAGTCGCTCCAGGATTTCAACAACTGGGTCTCCCGAACCTACCTGCCAAGCACCTGGAACAAAACTTTTTCACTCTTCGCCAGCGGTGCGCTCGTCATAGTCAGCAACACGGTGAGCTTCCTGTTCTGGTTCGTTGTAATCCTGGTGACCACCTTCTACATGATCAGAGATGCCTACAAGCTACGGGATCGGCTGATCCCGTACCTGCCGCCCGACTACAAGGACGAAATTCTCTACCTGATGAAAGAGCTTGCGCTGATATGGGAGGCGTTCTTCCGGGGCAGGCTGCTGGTTGCGCTCATCATAGGCGTGCTGGTCTGGCTCAGCATGACGATCCTCGGGATCAGAAACCCACCACTACTCGGGCTGACCGCGGCGGTGGTGGGGTTCGTGCCGACCGTGGGGCCGGTGCTTTCGTCCGTGCCTTCGCTGATCCTGGCGCTACTGCTCGGCTCGAGCATCTGGCACATAAGCAACCTCTGGCTGGCGGTGGCGGTCGCGGTGGCCTACATCATCATCTTCCAGCTCGAAAGCTGGGTGCTTATCCCGGTGATCGTGGGTGCCAGAGT